>DATLZQ010000053.1:0-23954 GCA_035573915.1 Actinomycetota bacterium
GGGCCGCCCAGAGGCCGCCCGCCAGGGGCGGGGCCGAAGCGAGCAGGCCGGCCAGGGCCAGGGCGGCCACCCCACGGACGGCCACCCCGTGCGAGGCCACCCCGCGCGAGGCCACCCCGCTGGCGCGGGGCCCGGGGAGGACCCGGGAGCACCGGCCCGAGCCGGGGGGGCGGGCGGACCCCCTCCAGGACCGAGACCGCCGTGGGCGGCGCATGGCCGGTCAGGAGGACTGCAGGTACTGGCGGAGGTTGGCCCGGAGCAGCGCCTGCTTGAGCTTCCTCGAGAGGTTGGCCAGCTCGGTCAGGTTCTGGACGGCCGCCCGGCGGGCGTCCGGGTTCCGCTGCCGGAGCATGGGCATGACGATGGACTCGAAGAAGGTCGCCTCCCGCTCGGCGAAGTGCCGGTACATCATGAGGTGGCGCGGCTCCACCCCGAACCGGAAGAAGTCCTTCACGATGGACAGGACGACGAAGTCGTCGCCGTCGTAATACCGGTCCCCGTCCAGCCCGTGGGAGCAGAGGATGCCGAAGGCCTCCAACTCCTGGATGCGGTTGCGGTCGACCCCGGTGGCCGCCGACAGCTCCTCGATGGACATGTGGAGCCCGGTGGGAGGAGCCGCCAGGTCCTCCTCGGCCTCCTCGGGCTGGACCTTGGGCGGCTCGGCCTCCTCCTGCCGGTCCAGACGCTCCTTGATCACCTTGAGGGGCAGGTACTCGTCCCGCTGCATGCGCAGGATCTTCCGGAGGCGTTCCAGGTCCTCCTGCTGGAACTTCCGGTACCCAGAGGGGGTGCGCTCGGGGTTGATGAGCCCCTCGCTCTCGAGGAACCGGATCTTGGAGATGGTGACGTCCGGGAACTCGGTCTTGAGGAGCACCAGGATCTCGCCGATCGACATGTAGTTCCGCGCAGCCACCTGCTCACTCCCCCACGAAGAACGTCAGCCGGAACTTCCCGATCTGGAGTTCGTCCCCGTTGGCCAGCTCGGCCTCCTCGACCCGCTGCCGGTTGACGTAGGTGCCGTTGAGGCTGCCCACGTCCCGGACCACGAACCGGCCCTCCTTCCGGTGGAACTCGGCGTGGCGGCGGGAGACGGTGACGTCGTCCAGGAAGATGTCGCTCTCCGGGTGGCGTCCCGCCGTGGTGACGTCCTTGTCGATGAGGAACCGGGACCCCGCGTTGGGCCCCCGCTGGACGACGAGGAGCGCCTGCCCCGGCTCGAGTTCCGCCGGAGAGAAGGCCGGAGCCTCCCCTCCCTCCTCCTCGACCTCCACGGCGCTCAGCCTCGCCGTGACCTCCTCCTGGAGCGGAGTCCCGCAGTTCGCGCAGAACCGGGCCCCCTCGGGGTTCCGATGTCCACACGCGGTGCAGTACACCCTCGTCCTCCGCTCCCGCTGACCCTCAGTCCGAGGTCCATCCCCGAAAGTCGCAGGGCTAGACTCTAGCCAACCCTCAAGTGACGGTCAAACACGCTGCTAGCGAGGGTTGAGGGAGCGCTCCAGAGCAGGTGGAGGGTTCGGCTGAGGCCCGCTAATCGGTCCCGGCCTCCTGCTCGATAAAGCTCCGGTACCGCTCGGCGTCCATGAGCTCGTCCAGCTCTCCGGGGTCGGACGGTTCGATCAGGACCATCCACCCGTCACCGTAGGGGTCCTCATTGACCACCTCCGGGGAGTCGGCCAGCAGCTCGTTGCGCTCGACGACCCGGCCGCTGACCGGCGCGTAGACCTCGGACACGGACTTCGTGGACTCCACCTCGCCCAGGGGCTCCCCGGCGCGCACCTCGGTCCCCACCTCGGGGATCTCCACGTACACGATGTCCCCGAGCTGGTCCTGGGCGTAGTCGGTGATGCCCACCCGGACCAGGTTGCCCTCCTTGCGCGCCCACTCGTGTTGCTCCGTGTACCTCAGGTCCTCCGGGAACTCCATCGCCTCCTCCTTCGCCCGGCCTCCGCTCCTGGTGTCGGGCCCGCCGCGTGGACCGCCGGGCCTCACTCCTCCCGCACGTAGGGGTCGGGCACCCTGGCCAGCTGCTCCAGCACCCGCTCCCGGACCTCCCGTTCGGGCCGAGGCGGCCCCCGGCGTCTGCCCCCCTGCAGCCGGGCCTCGAGCAGGGACCGGACCCGGTGCCCGCACCGGGGGCAGGCCCCCAGCCCCGAGCGGCCGGAGGCGATCCCGCGGTTCCCGCACTCCGGGCAGGCCCACAGGTGCTTCCGGCCGGACAGCTTGCCGCGCTTGGCGAGGGGCCGACCCTCGACCTCCACGATATCGAGGGCGAAGTCTACGACGGGGGCGTTGCTGACCCAGGTCCCCACCCCGTAGGCGTCCGCGTACCGGTTGAGGGAGAGGATGACCTGCTCGTCGAGGCCGCCCGAGACGAAGATCCGCACCTCCTCGAAACCCCGCTCGTCCAGCTCCCACCGGACCTCCCGGAGCAGGGCCGCCAGGTCCCCCCGGCGCGAGGCCGGGGTGTCCAGGCGGACGGCGGCCAGGTGAGGACCCAGGGCCAGGGCGGCGCTGACCGCTCCGAACTTCTCGTCCCGGAACGTGTCCACCAGGGCCACGCGGGGGACCCGGGGGTCGATGACCCGGTCGAACGCCCGCCAGGCCCGCTCGTCGCCCAGGATCAGGACGAGGGCGTGGGACATGGTCCCCACGGGCTCCACCCCGAGGAACTCGGCGGCCCGCACGGTGGCCACGCCGTCGCAGCCCCCGATGTAGGCGGCCCGCTCCACCATGGGGGCGATGGCCGGGTGGACCCGGCGGGCGCCGAAGGAGTACACGGGCCGGCCCGCCGCGGCGAGCTTGCAGCGGGCGGCCGCGGTGGCCACGCCCGAGGCCTGACAGAGGAGGCCCAGGATGGGTGTCTCCAGGATGCCGAAGTCCAGGTAGCGCCCGGAGACTACGAGGACGGGTTCCTCGGGGAAGAACAGGGTCCCCTCCGGAAGGCAGCGCACGTCGACGGGGCGGCCCTCGAGCAGCCACAGGACCTCCTCCACCCCCGCCAGGACCCCCCACTCCCAGTCCCGCGGCAGTCGCGAGGCGCGGACCTCGGCCACGACGGTAGGGTTCACCCCCTCGGCGATGAGGACCTCCTCGCCCCGCAGGAAGTACACGTCCGTCACCTCTCCTCGGCGGATCTCCTCGGGGGAGGCGACGTGCAGGCCGGCCTCCTCGCGGGCCCGGTGGGTCACCACCGAGCGGGCCCTCCGCTCCGCGCCCGCCCGGCGCGGGATGGCCGGAGGCCACCCGCGGTGCCCAGGCTGGCCCCGGTCGGGGGAGGACGTCTTCGGCCCGAGGCGGTCCCGCTCACCGCTTGAGCTCCTCGACCAGGGCCACGAACTCGTCGGCCAGGGCCTCGGCCGCCTCCGCCGAGCCCGCCTCGGCCCAGACCCGCACCACCGGCTCCTGGGGGTGGGGAAGGACCAGGGCCCAGTCCCGACCCCGGTAGGCCTTCACCCCGTCGATGGAGACCACCCGGTCACCGCCCAGCTCCTCGATCATCCGCCGCATCACCGTCCCCTTGACCTCCCAGGGGGTGGGCACGTCCCGCCGGGCCACGAAGGCGGAGGGCAGGCCGTCCACCACGGAGGCCAGGTCCGTCCGGGCCCGGGCCAGTAGCTCCAGCAGCTTGACCAGGGCCATGAGGCCGTCGAAGGCCGGCAGGAAGTCCGGCACGATGTAGCCTCCGTCTTCGTCGCCGGCGAAGGCGATCCCGCCCCCGTCCGCGGCGGCCATGAGGGCGGACGGGGACACGGGGGTCCACACCACCTCCCCTCCCGCCTCACCCACGATGTCCTCGGCCACACGGGACGTGGACACGGGGATGGCCACCCTGGGCACCGGGGCCGCCTGCACCACCAGCCGAAGGAAGGCGAGCAGGGCCGTGCCCGGCGCCAGGACCCGGCCCGTCCCATCCACCAGGTGGAGCCGCTCCCCGGGGGAGTCCAGCAGGGCCCCCAGGTCGGCCCCGCTCCCCCGCACCAGCCGCCCCAGGGACTGCAGGTGGCGGTCGGTGGCCTCACGGGAGAGGACCACCCGGTCCTCGTCCAGCCCCGCGTTGACCGTGAGGACCTCTCCGCCGAGCCGTCCCAGGACCCTGGCCCCGGTGACGGAGGTCCCTCCCCAGGCGAAGTCCACCACCAGCTTGGGAGCCCGGGCCCGGATGAGCTCGAGGTCGACCGCGTCGAGCAGGCCCCTGGCGTAGTAGTCGCGGCCCCGGACCGGGAAGCTGAGCGAGCCGATCTCGTGGTGGAAGGCCCGGCGGATGTCGTCGCGGTAGTAGGACCGCTCCAGCTGGCGCTGAGCAGCGGGGGGGATGTCCACCCCCCGCTCGTCGAAGAACTGGATCTCCACGGAGGCCGGGTCGAAGGGGGCGCTCCGGACCGAGAACCCCCCGGCGGCCCCGGAGACCCGCACGTAGTAGCGGGCCACGGGGATCGGGACGAGCTCCAGGTCGTGGCAGTCCAGGCCCCCCGCGTTTACCCCCGCCACCATGGTTCGCTTCACGATCCGGGCGGCCCGGGTGGCGTCCCGGCCGGCCACCACCGTGGAGCCCTTGGGCAGGAGGGTCCCGTAGGCCAGGGCCAACCGGACCCCCATCTCGGGGGTGATGTCCACGTTCACCAGGCCCGCGATCCCCCGCTCCCCGAACAGGCTGCGGGCCCCTCCGGTCTGCCAGACGATGGACTCGGAGACGATGGCGCCCGGCTCAACCGACTTGAAGGGGTAGACCTTCACCTGAGGGTTGAGGACGGCCCCCTCCCCCACCCGGCACTCGTCGGCCACCGCCACCCCCTCCTCGAGCCGCGCGCCCGACATCACGTCGGAGCTGCGCCCCAGCACGCAGCCCCGAAGCGTGGCCGACTGGCCGACGTAGGCGTAGTCGTGGACGACGCAGCGGTGGAGGAAGGCCCCCGACCGGACCGCCACCCCCCGCCCGAGCACGGTGTGCTCCCGGAGCGTGGCCCCCGGCTCAACCCTGGAGTTTTCCCCCACGTAGACCGGGGGCGTCACTTGAGCCTCGGGGTCGAGCTCGGCTCCGGCCCCCACCCAGACTCCGGGGCGCACCTGGAAGCCATCAACCTCAAGTTGAACGGCCGACTCCAAGACGTCGCGGTGGACGGCCAGGTAGGCCTCCAGCGTCCCCACGTCCGTCCAGTAGCGGTCCGTGACGTAGCCGTAGACGGGCAGCCCCTTCTCCAGGAGGAGGGGGAAGACGTCGCGGGCGAAGTCCACCTCCCCGGCGGCCGGGACGAGGCCCAGGACCTCCCGCTCGAGGACGTAGATGCCCGTGTTGATGGTGTCGCTGAAGACCTCCCCCCAGCCTGGCTTCTCGAGGAACCGCTCGACCCGGCCCTCCTCGTTGACGATGACGATGCCGAACTCGAGCGGGTTCGACACCCGTTTGAGGGTGACCGTGACGGCACCTCCCTTCCGCTCGTGGAAGCGGATCAGGTCCCCGAGGTCGACGTCCGTGACCACGTCCCCGGAGAGGACGAGCAGCCGGCCGTCCCCCGCCAGGAGGGGAGCCGCGCCCCGCACGCTCCCCGCAGTCCCCCGGGGCTCCTCCTCCGTCACGTACGACAGGGAGATCCCGAGGTCGGAGCCGTCCCCGAAGTAGTTCCGGACCACGCTGGCCAGGAAGTGGACCGTGGCCACCACCTCGGTGATGCCGTGGCGGCGGGCCAGGCGGAGGATGTGCTGCATCATGGGCTGGCCCACCACAGGCAGCATGGGCTTGGGCTGGTTGCTTGTGAGCGGGCGAAGCCGCGTCCCCTGCCCACCGGCCATGACCACGGCCTTCATGCGCGGAATCATATCCACCCCGCCTCGCCCACCCCCGTCCCACGCCGGCCGGTGCCCGGCGGGGCTCAGCCCGCACCGGCCCGGGTGATCCGCAGCGCCGCCCGCAGGTCCGCCGCATACACGAGGGCCGCCGCGTAGTAGAGGGCGAGCCCCGCCCAGTAGAGCGCCCACCCGCCGATGCCGGCCGCCTCCCCGAGCGGCAGCCCGAAGGAGGACCAGGCGACCAGCGGGATCCCGCACATGAGCGCGAACGTGGCCACCTTGCCCACCCAGCGGACCTCGAGCCTGACCCCGAACGCGAAGAGGAACACGGCCCCGGCGGCGAGGACCAGGCCGTCCCGGACCAGCACGAGGAGGGCGGCCCCCAGGGGGACGGCGTCGCGGGCCACGAGTGCGGCCAGGGCCGCGGCGATGGCCAGCCGGTCCGCCACCGGGTCCAGGACCTTCCCCAGGTTCGAGACCTGTCGGGTTCGGCGGGCGAGGTAGCCGTCCACCCAGTCCGTGGACACCACCAGGGCCACCACCGCCAGGCCCGCGGCCTCGGCCCCGGGGACCAGGAGGAGGGCCACGAAGACGGGGATCAGGAGGATCCGGGCCAGGGACAGGAGGTTGGGGACGGTGGCCACCCGGTCCAGGGCCTCCTCCCCTCGGACCCGCTCCCGCCCCGACACCCCCGGCGCCCCGCCGCTCCCCACGTCCCCATCGTAGAGCCGGGCGGGACGGCCGGCTCGCCCGGCACGCTCGGCGCTAGAGCGAGAGCTCCTCCGCCTGCCGACGCAGCTGGAGCAGCCCCTCCTCGAGCTCGTGGCGACGGCGCAGCTCGGCGGCCATCTGGCGTTCCTCCTCCTCGACGGCCTCCCGGTAGGTTCGGTTCGTGTGCTCCACGAGGGCTCGGACGGCCTCGGCCACCGTCCGCAGGTCGTCGCCGACGTCCAGGAGGACCACCACCTGGTCCCGTCCCCGCTCCAGGAATACCTGCCGGTTGAAGGGCGTTCCCAGGCTCTTCACGGCCTCCTCGAAGAACTCCCGCCACCTGGGGGCCGGGCTGTCGGACAGACGGAACGGGACCCGAAACCAACCGTCCCACAGTTCGATCTCGTCCGGCTCCGGCCTCTGGACGCCAAGCTCAACGACCTTCGTGGCCATACCTACCCCCCTTGGAGGACGAACCCTGACCTGCGCGGGCGCGCGCGTTCCTCCTCCATCTTCGGCAGGCTGGGGGAAGACGTTGAGCGGCCCGTCACGGAGCCCCGATGACCTGGGGGAACTCCGGGAAGTACCGGGCGATCTCCCGCACGTCGAAGGCCCGGAGGATGGCCTCCTTGGGCTCCCGTTCCAGGAGGAACTCGAAGCAGCGGCGGACGAAGGCCTCGGGCGAGCCGAAGCGCTCCCCGAGCTCCCGGAAGTCCTCCCGCCGCACCGTCACTCGGTGCCGGGTCTCGCTCCCTTCCTCCCGGACCGAGACGTCCAGGCGGAAGGCCCGCTCGTCCTCGTCCACCAACCGCACGTCCAGTTCAGCCACGCTGCCACCTCCTCCCACCCCCTCCTCGCTTCTGCCCCGGCCCTCGGCGTGCCAGCATGGTGGGGTGATCGGCAGGGTGGTGTCGCTCCAGCTCCACGAGGCTCACGGCCGTCCGCTGCGCCCGGTGGAGGAGGCCCGGGCGCTGCCCGACCACGGCCTGGCGGGGGACGTCCACGCCCGGCCCGGCGGCCGCCGCTCCGTCCTGCTGGCGGACGTCCGGACGCTTGCCGCCCTCGGCCTCTCGCCCGGCGACCTCCGAGAGCAGCTCACCGTCGACCTCCCGGGCCTCGACCGGCTCCCGGCCGGGACGCTGATCGAGGTGGGCGAGGTCGTCCTCGAGCTCACCGGGCCCTGCGCGCCCTGCCGGCACATCGGAGAGCTGCTGGGGAGGGACGACCCGGAGGCTTTCCGGCGAGAGCTCCTCGGGAGGCGAGGGATGCTCGCCTGGGTCCGCGCCGCCACCGCGGAGGGACGGCTCCGGGTGGGCGACGCCCTGGTCGTCGTCACGGGCGGACCTTCGACGGTCGGGCCGGCCGGATTTGAACCGGCGACCTCTTGACCCCCAGTCAAGCGCGCTAACCAAGCTGCGCCACGGCCCGAGACGCTGCATCGATTGTACCGGCCCTCCTCCCCCTCACCGGGCCCGGGCGCCCGACCGCCGCCGCTCCCCGTGCCGTTCGCGGGGGCGGAAGACGAGCCGTAGGGGCGCCCCCTCGAACCCGAAGGCCTCCCGCAGCGCGTGCTCCAGGTACCTCCGGTAGGAGGGGTCCGGCTCCCGGGCCCCGAACAGCACGAACGTGGGAGGCCCCGCCCCCACCTGGGTCCCGTAGAGGATCCTGCCCACGCCCCGGGGAGGGGGGTGGGCCGCCGTGGCCCGCTCCAGGACCCGGTTCACGGCCGCCGTGGGTACCCGCCGGCTCCAGGCCTCGTGCACCGCGAGCAGGGCAGGCACCACCCGGTGCACGCCCACCCCGCTCAGGGCCGAGGTCCGGAGGACCGGGGTCCCGGGGAAGGGGGCCGCGGCCTGGCTCAGAGCCCGGAACCGCTCGTCCCGCTCCCCCCTGGGGACGAGGTCCCACTTGTTGAGGGCCACCACCAGGCCCCTGCCGGCCTCCACCACCTGCCCGGCGATGCGGCGGTCCTCCCGGGTCAGCCCCTCCGAGGCGTCCACGACGAGCAGAGCCACGTGGGACCGCTCGAGGGCCCGAAGCGAACGGAGGACCCCGTAGTACTCCACCCCCCGGGTCTTCACCACCCTGCGCAGCCCCGCTGTGTCCACGAACCGCACGACCCGCCCGCCCACCTCCACCACGGAGTCCACCGCGTCGCGGGTGGTCCCCGGCTCCTCGTGGACCACGGCCCGCTCCTCCCCCAGGAGCCGGTTGAAGAGCGACGACTTCCCCACGTTCGGCCTCCCGAGGAGGCAGAACCGAGGCTCAGGCTCTTCTTCAGCCTGAGAGCTGATGGGGATCAGGTCGAGGATCCGGTCGACGAGCTCGCCCACCCCGCGGCCGTGGAGGGCGGACACCGGCAGCGGCTCCCCCAGCCCGAGGGCGTGGAACTCCGCCGCCAGCGGCTCCTGACGCTCGGAGTCGACCTTGTTCGCCACGACCAGGGCCGGGCGGCCGCTCCGCCTCAGGCGGGCGGCCAGGGCCTCGTCCTCCGCGGTGATCCCGGTGGTTACGTCCACGACCAGCAGCGACAGGTCGGCCTGGGCGGCAGCCCGCTCGGCCTGGCGGACCACGGCCTGCTCGAGCCCGCGGGCCTTGCCCACGAACCCCCCCGTGTCGACCACGACGAAGGAACGCCCGTCCACCTCGACCCTGGCCTCCACGCGGTCGCGGGTGACACCGGGGAGCTCGTCGGCGATGGCCTCGCGCCGCCCGAGGAGTCGGTTGACGAGCGTCGACTTGCCGACGTTCTGTCTCCCTAGGACGGCCACTCGGGGCCACCGCGCCGCGGTCACGGGCGCCTCCCGGAGCGCCCCTCCCCCGTGGGCCCCCCGGCAAGGGCCCGCCGGACCACGGCCAGGGCCTCGTCCACGGCCTCGTCCGGGTCGAGGGTCGTGGTGTCCAGCACGTAGGCGTCGGGGGCTGGCACCAATGGGTTCGTCACGGAGTCGGAGGCGTCCCGGCGGGCCACCGCATCCGCCGCCCCACCCCGCTCCTCCACCCGTCGCCAGGCCCGCACCTCCGGGCTGGCCACCACGAAGATCTTGACGTCGGCGTCGGGGAAGACGGCGGAGGCGATGTCCCTGCCCTCCATCACGCAACCCTGGGCCCCGAGCCGGCGCTGCTCGGCCCTGAGGACCATTCGGACGTCGGGGTGGCTGGCCACCCGTGAGACCGACTCCTCGACGTCGGCGGCCAGGAGGCTCCGGTCCGGTGGGCGCCCGTCCACCAGGAGGGAGGGCGGCTCGCCCTCGTCGAGGGCAAACCGGAGCTGGCGGGCCAGGGCCGCCAGGGCGGGACCGTCTCCCGGGTCCACCCCCATGTCCAGGGCCCTGCGGGTTAGGGCCCGGTACATGACGCCCGTGTTCACGTACGGGAGACGGAGGGCCTCCGCCAGCCGGGCAGCCACCGTGCTCTTCCCCGCCCCGGCCGGGCCGTCGATGGCCACCACGACGCCCCGTTTGGGGATGGCCTCCTCTGGATTCATCGGCCGCCCCTCCTCGTCGCTCGTCGTCGGGCCTGGTTTCCTCCGACCCCTCGGGTCCTCGCCCCAGCGGCCTTGGGCTGCCCCTCCCCGACGGTCCCCCGTCCCCCGAGCCCGGCGATCTCCCGGCCGCACCGCCTTGGGGGCAGTCCGCCCTTCCCCCCGCTCAGGGCCTCCGGCCGCACCGCTTGGGGCGGGAGCGACCCGGTTCCCATCCTCGCAGGGACCAGGCCCCGCTCGCAGCCCCGGCCCGGAGCCTGAACCGGTCCCGGTTCCGCAGCCCGTCCGGAGCTCGAGGGTTTCACGTGGAGGGTTTCACGTGGAGGGTTTCACGTGGAATCCGACCAGGGCGAATTCTCCCCTCAGCCTCCGCCTCGAGGTTCGGGTGAGCTCAGCCTGTGGTCCGGCTTAGCCCTCGGCAAGGCCGTGAGCCGGTAGAGGGCGGCCACTTCCTTGGCCTCCAAAGGGCGGAGCTCGCCGGGCCGGAGCCGGCCCAGGCGCACCGGCCCCACCCGCACCCGGACCAGGCGCCTGACCGGGAACCCCAGGGCCTCCAGCATCCGGCGCACCTCCCGTTTCCTCCCCTCCCGCATTACCACCCGAAGGCTCGTCCGGCCGGGGAGCCGCTGCACCACCGCCGCCGCGGTGGCCCGGGCCTCCCCGTCCTCGAGCGGCACGCCCTGGAGGAGCTTCGCCAGGGTCGGCCTCCCCACTTCCCCCTCCACCTCCACGAGGTACTCCTTCTCCACCCCGTAGCGGGGGTGCTGGACGCGGTGGGCGAGGGCGCCGTCGTTGGTGAGCAGGAGCAGGCCCTCGGACTCCCGGTCCAGCCTCCCTACCGGGAAGACCCTCGGCCCAGGCGGAAGGAAGCCGGCCAGCGTGACCCTCGCGTGCGGGTCCCGCAGGGTCGTGGTGACCCCGCGAGGCTTGTTGAACGCGTAGTAGCGAAGCTCGGGGTGGACGGGCACCGGTACGCCGTCCACGGCGACCAGGCTGGACCTCGGGTCCACCCGCTCGCCCAAGGTAGCCGCCCGGCCGTCCACCGTGACCCGTCCCGCCCGGATGAGCTCCTCAGCCTGCCGCCGCGACCCGAGGCCCGCCGCGGCCAGCACCTTCTGCAGGCGCTGGGGTCCTTCGGGAGCCCGGGGGACGGGGACGGCCCTCCCTCCGCGGGGCCGTCCCGCGCGAGGCCCCGGCTGCCCACTGCCCGTCTCGCCGCGTGGCTGGGATCTCACGTCTTTTCATCCTGGGACCTCCGGGGGCTGGGTTACACGCCCGGCCGGAGTCCCACCGCGGCCGCCGGGCCGGAGCCGCCAAAAGGGCCCGCCGGACCAAGCGCCGGGCCGGAGCCGCGAGAGGGCCGCCGGACCTGAGCCCCGACCACGCCCCGGACCGTGGCCCGCCACCACGGCCGCTCCTCCCCGTCCGGCCCCAGGGGGCCCGCTGGAGGCGCGGAGCCGGGCCCCAGAGCTCGGGATGGGATCAGCCCTCGGGCGCCTGGGCGGCGCCGGCCCCCTCGTCGAGGAGGGGGGCGATGGGAGGCAGGTCGGCCAGGGAATTCAACCCCAGCCGCTCGAGGAACTCCGGCGTGGTGCCGTAGAGGACGGCCCGCCCGGGCCCCTCGTCGCGCCCCACTTCCCGGACCAGCCCTCGCTCCACCAGGGACCGCAGGACTCCGTCCGAGTCCGCCCCCCGGATGCTCGAGACCTGGTGCCGGGTCACGGGCTGCTTGTAGGCCACGATGGCGAGGGTCTCCAGGGCGGCCCTCGTGAGGCGGGCATGGCGGGACGAGAGGATGAACTGCTCGACGTACGGTGCAGCCTCCGGGTGGGTGAGCAGGCGCCAGCCCCCGGCCACGCGCCGAAGGACGATCCCCGCCCCCCTGCCTTCCAGCTCCGCCGCCAGTCCCTCCAGGACCTCTTCCACGTCGCGACGGCTCCGCTCCACGCACTGGGCCAGGACCGTGGTCGGTAGCGGCTCGTCGGCCAGGAAGAGGACCGCCTCCAGGGCCCGGCGCAGCTCCGCCCGGCTCGGGTCGGGCGACGCTGGCGGGTCGAGGCGGTGCTCCGGCCGGGCCCGGGGAGCCGAGGGCCCTGCGGCGGGCCCCCCGACCGAGCTCTCGGCCGGGGCCGCGTCGGCCACCCACCGCTCCTCCGGCTTACCGGGCATGGGCCCCTCCCGAAGGGAGCCCCGGGACGGGAGCCGGCGCGGCTCCGTCCTCCCCGCCGGTGAGGACCGTCGTCGGGGGCCGCCCTTCGTCGGTCGGCGGCGCAGGCGCCTCGCCACCGTCACGCGCGGGGGCCGGGGCTGGCTGCGGCCCGGCCTGGGGCCACCGGCCCTCCCCCCGCCCCCGGTCCTGCCACCGAACGCGGATGTCACCGAAGGTCTCGGCCTGCTCAAGCTCAACCTCCCCTTCACGGTGAAGTTCGAGCAGGGCCAGGAAGCGCACCACGACCTCGATCCGCTCCCGACAGTCAGACAGGAGTTCGCTGAACCTCGTCTCTTGGGTCGCGGTGAGGCGACGCCGGACTGCCTCCAGGGCCTCGGACAGGGACACCCGGATGGGCGTCACGTGGGAGAGGTCCAGGTCGGGAGCGGGGGCGAGGAGGCCCGCGGCCACGTCCCGCAGCACCTGGGGGGTCACGCCCTCGAGCACGTCCGGGTAGAGGTGGGCGTATTCGGGCGGCGGCCCGGCGGCCCGGGGAAGGCTGAGGGAGGCCTCGGCCATCATCCCGGCCAGCCGCTCCGCGGCCCGGCGGAAGGCGGCCAGCTCGAGGCTCCTCGCATAGACGAGGTCCGGCGACACCCCCACCAGGTCCTCCTCGGCCTGGGGCGGCGCCGGACGGGGCAGGAGCCTTCCCACCTTGAGCTCGAGGAGGGCCGCGCACGTGAAAACGAACCAGGTCGCCTCGTCCAGGCTCCAGCCGCCCACCTGGTCCCGCCCCCGCTCCAGGAACCGGTCCGTGACCTCGGCCACGGACACGTCGCACACGTCCACCTTCTGGTCGAGAATCAACTCGGCCAGGAGGCGGAACGGCCCCGAGAACAGGGGGAGGTCGACGACGAACTCCGGTGGCTCCACGTCAGCCAGGGGATGCTAGAGGGCTCCCGACCCCGCTTCAAACACCCTCGGCGCTTGGGTAGAGGGCCCGGCCCCGCCTATGAGCCCGCCGTCTCGAGGGCAGGCTTCAGGGCAAGCACGCGGTGCCGGCCACGAGCCCGCAGATCCCGTTCCCCACGATCTCCACGAAGGCGAAGATCGGCCCGGGGAGGATGAAGAAGATCAGCAGGATGAAGAGGGCGAGGTACTGCTCGAGGCCGGTGTAAACCTCCCGGGCCCGCGGGGAGAGGAACCGGGCCAGCACCCGGGAGCCGTCCAGCCCGGGGACCGGGACCAGGTTGAGGATGGCCAGGGTCACGTTCACCTGGAGGCCCGCGGCCAGGACCAGGGCGAGCTGTCCCCCGACCTCCCCCGTGGCGCGAAACAGGGCCCCGACGACGAAGGCCAGGACCACGTTGGCGGCGGGCCCGGCCAGGGCCACGAGGGTGGTGTGCCGGTCCTGGCGACGAAGCGACCACGGGTTGAGCGGCTGTGGCCTGGCGTAGGCGAACACCGGGAACAGGAGCCTCCCGAAGAGGACCGGAAGGAGGAGGATCCCGGGGAGGACGAGGGTCCCAAAGGGGTCCACGTGAGCTCGAGGGTTCAGCGTGAGCCGCCCGTACTGCTTCGGCGTGGGGTCGCCCAGCCGCAGCGCCGTCCAGGCGTGGGCGAACTCATGGAGGCCCAGCCCCGCCGCCAGCCAGAGGGCCAGGTACACGGCGTAGAGGACGGAGTCCAGGCTCACGCCCCCCGTCCCCTCTCCCCACCCCGGGGAGCCGACCCCGGGCCCGCCTCCTCGCTCGAATACCAGCTGAACACGAGGGGAGGCCGCTCCGGCGGCTCCTCCCCGAGGGTGAGCGCGGCCAGGACGGCCCGGGCGGCCCGAGCCGCCGCTTCCTCGTCCCTGGCGTGGACGACCGCCACCGGCTCCTCGGCTCCCACCGCGTCCCCTACCTCCGGAAGGAACCGGATCCCCACGGCCGGGTCGATGGGGTCGCCCTTCCGGACCCGGCCCGCTCCCAGGGCGACGGCCGCCCGCCCCAGGGCCTCCGCGTCCACCGCCCGAAGGTAGCCTCCTCGGTCCAGCCTGACCTCTACCTTCAGTGGAGCCTGAGGGAGCACCGACCACGGCTCCTCCACCACCCTCGGGTCTCCACCCTGAGCCTGCACCATACGGGCGAACGTCTCCGCAGCCCGTCCCGAGTCCAGGGCCGCCTCGGCCGCCGCCCGGGACCTGGCCAGCTGGCCCGACCCGCCCTGGAACCCTCCTCGTCCGCCCTGGGCCGCCGGCCCGCTCCCGGCCCCTCCCGGCCCGGAGGGCGCCGGAGGCATCACGCCGAGCTCCGTGAGAGCCTCCGCCGCGAAGGTCAGCGACAGTTCGCGGAGCCGGCCCCGCTCCTCCCCCCGGAGCACGGCCACGGCCTCCGCCACGTCCAGGGCGTTGCCGATGGCCCGTCCCAGGGGCTGGGACATGTCGGTCACCGCCGCCTTGGCCCGACGCCCCCAGTGGGAGGCCAGCCGGACGCAGGCCCGGGCCAGCTGGGCCGCCTCCTCGGGGGTCTTCATGAAGGCCCCGCTCCCGGCCTTCACGTCGAGGAGGATGAGGTCGCTCCCCACGGCCAGCTTCTTCGACATGACGCTGGCCGCGATGAGCGGGACGCTGGCCACGGTCCCGGTGGCGTCCCGGAGGGCGTACAGGGCCCCGTCGGCGGGCACCAGGTCGGCGGTCTGACCGGCCACCGCACAGCCCACCTCCTCCACCTGCCGTTCGAGCTCCTCGGGGGAGAGGTCGGTGCGGAGGCCGGGGATGGACTCGAGCTTGTCCAGCGTGCCCCCGGTGTGGCCCAGCCCCCTCCCGGAGAGCTTGGCCACCGCCAGCCCGAGGGAAGCCGCCAGGGGGGCGAAGACGAGCGTGACGCCGTCGCTCACGCCCCCGGTGGAGTGCTTGTCCACCTTGGGCCGGCGGACCCGGGACAGGGGCAGGGTGATGCCCGACTCGACCATGACCCTCGTGAGGTCGGCCGTCTCGGCGTCGGAGAGCCCCCGGAGGTAAACCGCCATGAGGAAGGCGGCCACCAGGTAGTCGGGGACCTCGCCGGCCAGGTACCCCATGACGAGGCGCCGGAGGTCCTGGCGGGAGAGCTCGTGGCCGTCGCGCTTCCGGGCCACCACGTCCCGGGGATCGAAGGCCGTCCCCACCGCCATGTGTTCGGCCTACCCTTCCGTCTTCCCCTCCCGCCCTAAGAGACCTCGGGACCTCGAAACGCCCGACGAGCACCGCACCGCCCCTGCGTCGCCCGCCCTGCGTCGCTCCGCGTCCGGAGCGGGCGAGGCCCTTCGGCCCGCCCTCGACGCCCCATCCTAGGCGGAACCGGCCCCCGTTCAAGGCCGCCACGGTCCAACGCCCCCGGGCGTCCCAGGCCGGCGGGGCGCGGGGCTAGATCCCCAGGTCGGCGGCGAAGCTCGTCCCGGCCAGGCCCTCCGTGGCCGCCCCGAGCACGTCCGCCACCGTGGCCCCCACGTCGGCGAAGGTGGGCCGGACCCCCAGGTCGACCGGGGCCTGCGTCCGGGCCCCGGCCACGAGGACCGGCGTGTACTCCCGGCTGTGGTCGGTGGAGGGGGTGGTGGGGTCGCACCCGTGGTCGCCGGTGAGGAACAGGAGCCCTCCGCCCAGCGCGTCCAGGACCTCGGGCAGGCGTCGGTCGAGGGCCTCCACGCACCGGGCGTACCCTTCCGGGTCGTTGCGGTGGCCGTACTTGGAGTCGAAGTCCACGAGGTTGGTCACCACGAGCTGCGGCCCGGGGCGGGAGAGGTACTCCACGGTGAGGTCCAGCCCGTGGTCGTTGGACGAGGAGTAGCGGTACTCCGTGAGGCCCTGCCCGCAGAAGATGTCGCCGATCTTCCCCACCCCGTAGACCGGGACGCCGGCCCGCTGGACGAAGTCGAGGACGGTCGGCCCGGGCGGGGGCACCGAGAAGTCCCGACGGTCCGGGGTGCGGACGAAGCTCCCGGGCTCCCCGGCGAAGGGTCGGGCGATGACCCGTCCCACCCGGTGCTCCCCGTCCAGGATCCGCCGGGCCACCCGGCACCACTCGTAGAGGGTGTCGAGGGGGACCACGTCCACGTGGCAGGCCACCTGGAACACGGAGTCGGCGCTCGTGTAGACGATGGGGCGGCCCGTGCGCAGGTGCTCCTCCCCGAGCTCCCGGATGATCTCCGTCCCCGACGCCGGGCGGTTGCCCAGCACCCGGCGCCCGATGGCCCGTTCGAAGGGCTCGATGACCTCCGGGGGGAACCCCTCGGGGTAGGTGGGGAACGGGCGCTCCAGGACGAGCCCCGCGAGCTCCCAGTGCCCGGTGGTCGTGTCCTTGCCGGCCGACCGCTCGGTGAGCTTCCCGTGGGCGGTCCCGGGCCCGCCGTCCGGGGGGACGCCCTCGATCCTGGTCAGGTTCCCCAGGCCGAGCCGGGCCAGGTTGGGGGCCCGCAGCCCCCCCACGGCCCGGGCGGTGTTGCCCAGGGTGTCGGATCCCTGGTCGCCGTAGGCGGCGGCGTCCGGGGCCTCCCCCACCCCGAACGAGTCGCACACGAGCACCAGCACGCGGTCGACCCGGGAACCGGCCACCTACCGTCCTCCCGAACCGTCCACCGCCCCCGACGGCGGGGGCCCGGCCGCCGCCTCCGGCCGGGGACCGCCGTCCCCGTCGGCGGTGGCCGTACGGGTCCGGGGCCCGCGCGCCGTCTCGCTCCCCGGGCCGATCCGGGCCCGGGGGTGGGCCGCCTCGTACTCCTCCCGCAGCCGGTCCGCGGTGACCAGCGTGTAGACCTGGGTGGTGGTGAGGGTGGCGTGCCCCAGCAGCTCCTGCACCACCCTCACGTCCGCTCCCCCCTCCAGGAGGTGGGTGGCGAACGAGTGACGCAGCATGTGAGGGGTCACCCGCTTCCGGATGCCCGCCCGGGCGGCGGCCCGGGCCAGGATCTTGGCCGCTCCCTGCCGGGTCAGGCGGCCCCCTCGCTGGTTGAGGAACAGGGCCGGCCCGGACCGGGGGGTGGCCAGGGCCGGGCGGCCCCGGGTGAGGTAGGCCTCCAGGGCCCGGCGGGCGAACCGGCCCAGCGGCACCACCCGCTCCCGGCTCCCCTTGCCCAGGACCCGCACGAAGGAGCCTTCCAGGTCCACGTCGTCCACGTCCATCCCCACCAGCTCCGAGATCCGGAGGCCCGCCCCGTACAGGGTCTCCAGGAGGGCCCGGTCCCGCAGGCCCGCCGGGTCTCCGGGGGAGGGCGCCGCCAGCATCCGTTCGACCTCCTCCACCCGGAGGGGTCGGGGGAGGTTCCGGGGGACCTTCGGGCGGGACACCCCCTCGGCGGGGTTGGCCACGGCCTCCCCCTCCCGGAGCAGGAACCGGTGGAAGCTTCGCACGGCGGCCAGGGCCCGGGCCACCGACGAGGGGCGGTAACGCCTCCCCTCCCCGTGCTCGGAGCGGGCCAGGTCGGCCACGAACCCGGCCACCGTCCCCTCGTCGACCCGGGCGGCGTCGGCCACCCCCAGGTCCGCCAGGTACCGGGCGTAGCGCCGGAGGTCGCGTCGGTAGGCGTCCAGGGTGTTGCGGGCCAACCCCCGTTCGACCGCCAGGAAGTCCAGGAACCGGCCGACCTGGGCCGCCAGAGGGCCCTGGGGCTCCGGGGAGCCCGGGGGCTCTCCCCCCGCCGATGGGGCCACCGCCTCCTCGAGCACCTCCACGGCCGACCCGTGGGTCACGAGCCCGCCGCGCCGGGCACCACCGCCGACACGGGGGTGTGGTCGAGGCCGTGGGCCTCGGCCACGGGGCGGCTGGTCAGGGCACCGCCGTAGGTGTTGAGGCCCCGCACCAGGGCGGGGTCGGACCGCAGCGCCTCCTCCAGCCCCCGCTCGGCGATGGCCAGCACGTAGGGCAGGGTCACGTTGGTGAGGGCGTAGGTGGAGGTGTTGGGCACGGCGCCTGGCATGTTGCCCACGCAGTAGTGGACCACCCCATGCACCACGTAGGTGGGGTCGGAGTGGGTGGTCATCCGGGACGTCTCCACGCACCCGCCCTGGTCGATGGAGACGTCGATGATGACCGACCCGGGACGCATGGAGGCCACCATCTCCTCGGTCACGAGCTTGGGGGCCCGGGCCCCCGGGACGAGGACGGTGCCGATCACCACGTCCGCCTCCCGCACCCGCTGCTCGAGGGTGAGGCGGTCGGACATGAGGGTCACGATGCGGCCCTTGTGGATCTGGTCGATGTAGCGGAGCTTGTCCAGGTTCTTGTCCACCACCATGACCTCGGCCTCCATCCCGGCGGCGATCCAGGCCGCGTTGGACCCGGCCATCCCCGCCCCCAGGACCAGGACCTTGGCCGGCCGGACCCCCGACACCCCGCCCATGAGGATCCCCCGGCCCCCGTGCTCCTTCTCGAGGAGCCGGGCGCCCACGTGGGGGGCCATCCGCCCCGCGATCTCGCTCATGGGGGCCAGCAGGGGGAGCCGCCCGTCGTCGAGCTGCACGGTCTCGTAGGCGAGCGCGTTGACCTTGCGCTCGAGGAGGACCTCGGTGAGCTTGCGATCGGCGGCGAGGTGGAGGAAGGTGAACAGGACCTGCCCCTCCTGCAGGAGGTCGTACTCGGAGGGGACGGGCTCCTTCACCTTGAGCACGAGGTCCGCCTGCCGCCACACCTCCTCGGCCGAGTCCACGATCTCGGCGCCGGCCCGCACGTAGCGCTCCTCGAGGAGCGACGAACCGGCGCCCGCCCCCCGCTGGACGAGCACCCGGTGCCCCGCCAGGGTGAACTCCCGGGCTCCCTCCGGGGTGAGCGCCACCCGGAACTCGTTGTCCTTGACCTCCCTGGGGACCCCGACGATCACGGGCGCCTCCTCCCCGCCGCCGACAGCATACCGGCCCAGGTGTGGCGGGTGCGGCGCAGGAGCTGGGCCTCGGGGCCCCGCGCCGCCCCGCCCCCGGGGCTGGAGGGAGCCGGCCTCTCTATGAAGAGGGGCCAGTCGTCAAGTAGGTGACCGAGGCCGTCGGTCCGCGGGTGGTGCGTGGAGCGGTGCTCATCTCTCTATCGCCTCCTTCTTCCTGGGAGGACCAGGTTGGGTGGGAGCTCGCTCCGGTGGCCCATTCTCAGAGGAGGGTCGTCATGCGACCACAGCCGGACGCGTGGGGCATTCCGGAGCGTAATCCCCGGGACGGTCAGAAGCAGGGGCACGTAGGGGTGGTCCGCCCCCAGGCGCCGCAGCTCGGCCTCGTAGCCCGCGATCCGCTCATCCAGCTCCTCGATGAGCTCGAGGGAGGCGCGCAGGGTCCCGGCCCACGGCTCGGGGATCTCCAGGCGGTGAAGGAGCTCCGGGCCGGCGGTCCCGAACAGGTCGGAGACCGGACAGGGGTGGCCGAAGGCGATGAGCGTGGCGTGGATCCGGTTCTTGTAGCGGCACTCGGTGGCGCACCAGGTGCAGGCGGAACCGGGCCAGCTCCCGCTCGGCCCGGACCCCGGGGTGGGGAGCCAGATACCCGGCAGGAGGTCCCTGCGGGCGAGCTCCGCGAGCACCCAGCCGCAGGTGCGGTCGGTCTTGCAGGCAAGGGGCGCCAGGCCCTTACCTGCTGGGCGACGCAGATCTCCACGTCCCAGCCGGCGAGCTTCAGGGTGTGGTGGACGAACCGGGCGCCGTTCATCGACTCGATGGCTGCGCGGACCGGCTCCCCGTGGCGGGTGATCTGCGCCGCCAGGGTCCGCAGGGCGTCGGCGTCGGGGGAGACCGCGATCACTCCCTCGGTCGCTCCGGTCTCCTCGAGCAGGTGCACGTCCAGCCTCTTCCTCGACAGGTCCAAACCGGCGTACAACATGTCCGGAGGCCTGGTTTCGGTGCTCCTTGGGTGGACACCGCAAGGGTGCCACCGAGGAGGCCCCTCTTCATGACATTCAGAAGTCGCGCCGGTGGCGGGCCAGGAGGAGCCCCAGGGCGGTCTTGGCGTCGACGATCCGCCCCTCCCGGACGGCCCGCAGGGCGTCCCCGAGGGCCATCCGGACGACCTCGATGCCGGGCTCGGCGGGCCTCCCGGCCGGCTCCGCGTCCGCCAGGAAGAACTCCAGGGCCTCGTCGGTGAACCCCGGGGAGGAGTAGAAGCGGCCCAGGGGCTCCAGCCGGAGGGCCCGGTAGCCCGTCTCCTCGAGCAGCTCTCGGGCGGCGCAGGCCGCGCCCCCCTCGTCGGCCGGAGCCCGCACCCCGGCCGGGAGCTCCAGAAGGGAGCGGCGGACGGCCTCCCGGGACTGGCGGACCAGGAGGACCGACCCCTCCAGGGTGAAGGCCACCACGACGCAGCCGTCGGGGTGGTGGACCACCTCCCGCTCCCCGGCCGGCCACCGCTCCACGACCACCCGGATGAGCCGCCCGGCGAACACCTCCCGGGCCGACCGGGGCCCGACGGGCGCCCGCTCCCCCGGCCACGTCCCCGAGGACGGCCCCAGCTCGGGGTCCACGGCCTAGCCCGGGATCGCCGCGGGCTCCGTCACCACGTCTCGGCGGCGGGCCAGGGCCGCCCCGATGAACTCCCGGAACAGGGGGTGGGGGTTGGTGGGGCGGGACTTGAGCTCGGGGTGGAACTGGCTGGCCATGAAGAAGGGGTGATCGGGCAGCTCGATGATCTCGACCAGCCGGCCGTCGGGCGACATCCCGGAGAAGACCATCCCATGCTCCTGGAGCACCGCGTGGTAGGCGGGGTTGACCTCGTAACGGTGGCGGTGGCGATCGTAGGCCACCTCGGTCCCGTAGGCGGCCGCGGCCCGGCTGCCCGGGAGGAGCCGGGCGGGGTAGGCGCCCAGCCGCATGGTACCGCCCAGGTCGACCACCCCCTCCTGCTCCGGGAGGAGGTCGATGACCGGGTGAGGGGTGTGGGGGTCGAACTCGGAGGAGTTGGCCCCCGCCAGTCCCACCACGTTGCGGGCGAACTCGATGACCGCCACCTGGAGCCCCAGGCACAGGCCCAGGTAGGGGACCTTGCGCTCGCGGGCGAACCGCACCGCCTCCACCTTCCCCTCCACTCCCCGCACGCCGAACCCCCCCGGGACGAGGATCCCGGCCGCCCCTCCCAGCAGGGCCTCGGCGTTCTCCGAGGTCACCTCGTCCGAGGCGATCCAGGTGAGGCGGACCCTGGCCCCGTGGTGGTAGCCGGCGTGCTTGAGGGCCTCCACCACCGAGAGGTAGGCGTCCCGCAGGTGGACGTACTTGCCCACCACCGCCACCGACACGGGGGTGGTGGCGTTGTGGATGCGGTCGACCAGGGCCTTCCACTCGGTGAGGTCCGGCTCCACCTGCGGCAGGTGCAGGAGCTCGGCCAGGTAGTCGTCCAGCCCCTCCTGGCGGAGCATGAGGGGGACCTCGTAGATGGACTCGGCGTCGGGAGCCGAGATCACCCCCCGGAGCTCCACGTCGCAGAGGAGGGAGATCTTCTCCTTGAGCTTGCGCCCGATGGGCCGGTCCGACCGGCACACGATCACGTCGGGGTGGATCCCGATGGCCCGCAGCTCCCGCACCGAGTGCTGGGTGGGCTTGGTCTTGAGCTCGCCCGTGGGCCCGATGTACGGGACCAGCGACACGTGGACGAAGGCCACCCGCCCCCGCCCCACCTCGTTGCGAAGCTGGCGGATGGCCTCGAGGAACGGCAGGCTCTCGATGTCCCCCACCGTCCCGCCCACCTCCACCACCACCACGTCGGCCCCGGACTTGGTGGCGATGCGGCGGATGCGGTCCTTGATCTCGTCCGTGATGTGGGGGATGACCTGGACCGTCTTGCCGAGGTAGTCGCCCCGCCGCTCCTTCGAGATCACCGTCTGGTAGACGGCCCCGGTGGTCACGTTCGACTCCCGGTGGAGGCTCTCGTCCAGGTAGCGCTCGTAGTGGCCCAGGTCGAGGTCGGTCTCGGCTCCGTCGTCGAGGACGAAGACCTCCCCGTGCTCGAAGGGGTTCATGGTGCCGGGGTCGACGTTGATGTAGGGGTCCAGCTTCTGGACGGTGACCCGGAGGCCGCGGTCCTTGAGGAGGCGGGCCAGCGAGGCGGACGTGATGCCCTTCCCGAGGCCCGAGGCGACTCCCCCCGTGACGAACACGAACTTCGGTCGCTCAGGCACTACGGGACTTCATGGTATCAGAGGGCCCGGGGCGGGTACAGCATCTCGCCGAACCGCCGCCCGAAGTCGGTTGTCCCGGGTTCGACTACCGGGCGTCCCCCGACGGGGGGAGCCGCCCCAGCTCGTCCCACCACCGGAGCGGGGGGAGGGCCCGGATCAGGCGGGAGAGGGTGAGGGTCTCCCCCACGAGGTGCAGGGCCACCAGGGCGGCCAGGACCGCCGCCAGCCAGGCCGCGGGGAGCACCCGGAGCAGCCCCGCCCCCACCAGGAAGCCCAGGAGGTTCGACCCGCCGTCCCCCAGCATGGCCCGCTCCCGGAGGTCCAGGGCGAACACGGCCACCACGGCGCCCAGGGCCGCCCCTAGGGCCCGGGCCTCCGCCGGCGCCTCGCCCAGGGCCAGCGGGACGGACAGGGCGAGGGCGGCGGGGAGGAAGAGCTTCACGGCCCTCCCCGGAGCCACGTCGAAGAGGTTCCAGAGGTTGGCCGCGCCCGCCACCAAGGGGACGCCGAGGGCCAGGCGGAGCCCCCCGACCCCGGCGCCGGCGGCCGCCAGGGCCGCCGCCCCGAGGAGCGCCCCGAGCTTCACCGCGCCCGGGGTGAGCCTGCCCCGCAGGAGCGGCCGGAGCTGCGGGAGGAGGCCGTGGGTCCGCCAGGGACGGCTGTCGTCGTACACCCCCGCCCCGAACACCAGGAGCGCGCCGAGGGCCAGGGCCAGGGGTGGCCCGAGCCGCCCGCCGCCCACCCAGGCCGTGAGGGCCTCCACCGCCAGGACCGCCGCGACCGGGGCGGCCACGGCCGCTCCCAGGACGACGGGGAGCTCCCGGCCCCGGTAGTTCGTGGCCCTCGGCCAGCCCAGGCGGAGCAGGGGGCCCACCACGAGGGTGGCGACCGCCCACCCGGCGGCGACGGAGAACCCCAGGGCCGTCGCGGCCCCGGTGACGCCCCTCACCGGAGCCCCACCGCCCGGGGGGCCACGGCCCGGAGCACGTCCAGGGCCTGCCGGGCCCGGTGCGCGAAGCCCCGGAGGTCCCGGCCGGTGGCCCGGTGGCGCATCCGGACGGGCACCTCCCCCACCCGGAACCCCAGCCGCAGGAGGTCCACGGCCATCGCGGTCTCCAGCCCATATCCCGGGGCCAGGGGCCGGGCAGCCTGGAGGGCGGCGCTCGTGAGCGCCCGCTGCCCCGAGAGGGCCGAGGCCAGCTCGACCCCGGTGAGCCGACGGACGGCCAGCCGGGCCAGGGCCCGCACCAGCCCGAAGCCGCCGCCGCCCGGCGGGAGTGCCCCGACGGCGCAGTCCAGCTCCCCAGCCAGGACCGGGGCCAGGAGCCGGGCGGCCTCTCCCGCGGACTCCCCCGTGTCGGCGTCGACCAGGAGATAGACAGGAGCGGGGGCCAGCCGCTCCAGAGCCCCCTCCAGCGCCCGGCCCTTGCCCAGGGGGCAGGGGGGGACCAGGACCTTGGCCCCGGCCTCCCTGGCCTCCTCCGCCGTCCGGTCCTGGCACCCGTCGGCCACCACCACCACCTCCGCCACGTGGGGAAGGGCCCGGAGCGCCCGGACCGCGTCCCCCACCCGTCCCTCCTCGTCCCTCGCCGCCACCAGGGCCACCGCGCCCGCCGGGCCCCCTGGCCCGTGGGCCCGCCCCCGGGGGCTGGCGGACGCCGGCCGGGGCCCGGTCATCCCCGCCCCCCGCCGACCGCCTCGCGCCCGGTCACGGCTCCGGGATGAGGGAGGA
>DATLZQ010000054.1:0-32708 GCA_035573915.1 Actinomycetota bacterium
CCGCCGGCTCCGCCCCGGCCTGGGCCGCCAGGCGGCGGGCCCGGTCCGGGCTCCGGTTCACCACCCGGATCCGCCCCACGCCCAGGGACCGCAGGTGCCGTGCGGCCAGGGTGGCCATGGCGCCGGCCCCCACCACCACCGCCGACCGCCCCGCCAGGCCGCCCAGGGCCCGGGCGGCCAGCTCCGCCCCGGCCTCGACGAAGGCGGCCGGGGAGGCGGCGATGGCCGTCTCGGCCCGGGCCCGTCGCCCGGCCCGGATGGCCGACCGGAACAGAGCGGAGAGGAACGGCCCCACGGCCCCCTCCTCCTGGGCCCGCCGGTAGGCGTCCCGGACCTGCCCCAGGATCTGGGGCTCCCCCACCACCATGGAGTCGATCCCGGCGGCCACCGAGAACAGGTGCTCGGCGGCGTCGTCCTCGTAGTGGGAGTACAGGGGCTCCGCGAACTCCTCGGGGGGCACCGAGCGGGACTCGGCCAGGAACCGCTTGAGGTCCAGGAACCCCGCGTGGTAGGAGCTGACCTCGGCGAACACCTCCACCCGATTGCAGGTGGAGAGGATGACGCCCTCCCGGACCGCTTCGAGGTCCAGGAGCTGGCGGTAGGCCTTGGGGTAGTCGTCCGCCCCGAAGGCCAGCCGGTCCAGCAGCTCCACCGGGGCCCGGCGGTAGGAGACGCCCAGGGCGAGGATCGGCATCAGGGACTCGACCCCTCTCGTCGCAGCAGCTTCCTTCGGCGCCGCAGCTTCGCCGTCCGCAAGCCTACCGGGCGGAGGAGGCTCCGGCCAGGCGCAGGGTCCGACCGCCGGCCGCCCCGGCCTGGCCTGCGGCCCGCTCGGCCCCGATGGCCTCCAGGGCCGCCTTACGCTGCTCGTAATAGGCGAGGATCTGGAGCTCGAGCGAGAGGTCCACCTTGCGGACCGAGACGTGAGAGGGGACGGAGATCACGGCAGGGGCGAAGTTGAGGATGGAGCGGATACCCGCGGCCACCATCCGGTCGGCCACCTCCTGGGCGGCGGCGGCCGGGGTGCAGATGATCCCGATCACGATTCCCTCTCGCTGCACGGCCCGCTCCAGGTCGTCCACGTGTTCCACCACCACGTCCCCGATTCGCTCCCCCACCTTGGCCGGGTCCGCGTCGACCACGGCCGCCACCCGAAACCCCCGGGCCGGGAACCCCCGGTAGTTGGCCAGGGCGTGGCCCAGGTTGCCCGCCCCCACGAGCAGGACCGGCCAGTCCTGGGTGAGGCCCAGCTCCCGGCGGACCTGGTGGATGAGGTAGGCCACGTCGTAGCCCACGCCCCGGGTCCCGTAGGAGCCGAGGTAGGAGAGGTCCTTTCGGACCTTGGCGGAGTTCACCCCGGCAGCGGCCGCCAGCTCGCCCGAGGACACCGTGACCACGCCGGTCTCGGCCATCTCGACCAGGGCCCGGAGGTAGACGGGCAGCCTCCCCACCGTGGCCTCGGGGATGGGCCGCTCCCTCATGCGGACCTCGACCACGTCACGACCCCGCGATTCTATCCGGAGCTCCGGGCGTTGCACAATCGCACAAGCTCCGGCCGAGCCGCGCCCCGTGGGTGGGTCAGGCCCGGCGGCTCCGCGCCCGGGCCACCTCCACGCGCAGCCGGTGAGGGTCCACTTCGTACTCGAAGGCCTCGACCCCGTCGACGAGGATCACCGGGACCCGGAGCCCGTACCGACGCTCGAGCTCCTCGTCCCCGTCGACGAAGACCTCCTCGAAGCGGAACCCCCCTCGCCGCGACTCCCGCCCGATCACGGCGCGGGCCTCGTCGCAGAGGCCGCAGGTGCGCCTGGAGTACATGAGGACGGTGGGGCCGGGAGCCGACCCGCCTACCGGGACCACCGCGACTCCCCCTCGGACCCTGCCCTCCCCCGGTTGCGGCCGGGGAGCGCCAGCGGGGGCCCCTGGGGCGACGAGGCCGGACCCCTCAAGTCCGGGGGGCCCGGGGCCGATAGTCTCCTCTGAGGAGAACCCCCCTCTCTGCAAGCCGGACTGACGGTCCGACCGGGCAGGTGCCGGCCCGGCCGGGGGAGGTCCGGGGAGGAGGCCGCAGCCCTGCGGCCTCCTCTCGCTTTCCGGCTCACGTTTCCCCTCCCCCCGAGGCCCCCGGAGGGTGGTCAGGACGGGCCGCCCGCGGGCCGCGGAGCGGGGGCCGGCGCCCTCGTGGCCAGGAGGAAGCCCCAGAACATGAGGGCCGCCCCCACCGCCAGGCTCGCCGCGAACAGGGGGACCACGCGGAACCCGGCCCCTACCCCTGACCCTATGGCCACCACCGTGGCCCCCAGGGCGATGGCCAGGACCCCGCCGGTCCGGGCCCGCAGCTCCGGGCGGCCCCGCATGGTGAACGCGGACCAGAGCAGGGCCCCCAGGAGCAGGAAGTAGGCGGGGAACGAGTAGTACTGGGCCAGGCGGTGCGGCCCGCTCCCCGCCCCGAACACCTCGCGGCCCAACGGGAAGGTCCGGCCCAGCTCGCCGTGGTGGAGCGGGGCGGTGGCCACGACCCAGGCCGCCCAGGCGGTGGCGAGCAGGAGGACGCCCAGGGCCGCGTGGCCGACGCCCCGGCGGGGCGTGAGCAGGTAGACCTCCCCGGCGAAGAGGAAGGGGACGTTGAGGACCGCGCCCAGGAGCCAGTACACGCGGTACTCCACCCCGCTCCAGCCGTCCAGCACCCCCAGGAACATGGCCAGGGAGGCCAGGGCGTACATGAGCAGGGCCACGCACCAGAGCCCCTCGTGGGGACGGCGCCGGTCGGCGAACCTGCGCCCCAGGACGGCCGCGAAGGCCCCGGCGATCACCGCCGCGGCCAGGGGCCAAGCCGCCAGGCTCGGGTGGACTCCCCCGATCACCGCACGCTCCGGCCCCGAGCCTAGCGCGCCACCCGCCCTCCGCCCAGGCCCGCGGCCCCCCGCCAGCTGGTCCCTGGGGAGCGAGACCTCCTCAACCCGGCCGCTCCCCCGCCGATGGTGGAACCGGCAGGACGTGCGGCGTGGCTAGAATGACGATCCCCGCATGGAGGGAACCACGGACGCCCCTGGACCTCGGCTGCTCTGCTCGACGGCGCCGTTCTTCCGGCAGCCGCTCCGGGAGGCCTTTCGCCACATCGCGGCCGCCGGCTACGACGCCGTGGAGGTCATGGTCACCCAGGACCCCGCCACGCAGGAGCCCCACCTCCTGCGGGACCTGGCCCGCCAGTTCGGGCTCTCCGTGGAGGCCATCCACGCCCCGTTCCTCCTCGTCACCCGCCGGGTGTGGGGCACGGAGCCCACGGCCAAGGTCTACCGGGCGGTGCACCTGGCCGAGTCCGTGGGGGCCCGGCTCGTGGTCATCCACCCGCCGTACCGGTGGCAGACCCGCTTCCGCCGGTGGGTGGAGAGCCGGCTCGTGGACTTCTCGGAGCGGACCGGGGTGACCGTCGCCGTGGAGAACATGTTCCCCATCCCCCTGCCCGGGCAGCGGTCGGTCCGCCTCCACGCCCCCACCGACTTCGAGGACGTCGAGCCCCTCCCCCACCTGGTCCTGGACACCAGCCACGCCGCGGTGGCGGGGCTGGACATCCAGGCCTTCTTCCGCCGCCACCACGACCGGATCCGCCACCTGCACCTGTCCAACAACGCGGGTCGGGGCTGGGACTCCCACCTCCCGGTGCACGTGCCCGGGGTCCTCCCGCTCGAGGACTTCCTCTCCCACGTGGTGTCCAACTCGTTCGCCGGGAGCCTGGCCCTCGAGCTCGACCTCCGGCCCTGGATGCGGGACGAACGGGCCCTCCACGATGTCCTCGTGCGCTCCCGGGAGTTCTGCCAGCGGTACCTGCGGGCCGGGGCCCCCGGCCGCTGACCCCCTCCCCTCCGGCCAGCGGGGCTGGTAGCCTGCGGCCGTGCGCCGGTTCACCCTGGTCACGCTCATCCTGCTCCTCATCGCCATCGGGGCGGCCGCGGCGTACCAGAACTGGTGGGCCAAGGCCCGGCGGCCCTCGGTGCCCACCCCGGTCCAGGTCGTCCCCCTCGACCCTCTGGAGAACCTACCCTGACGCCCCGCTCCTCCCGCCGGCCACGCTCGAGCCCGCCGCGATACCTTGGACCCCGGGAGACACCCGAGGGCACGTCCGCGCTGGGTCGACACTCCAAGGAGGCGCCATGGACTTCCTGGAAGAGCTCGCTCCCGCCGCTCAGGGGCCGCCGCTCGCCGCCGCCCGCCTCCGGACGGTGGGGCTCGTGGGGTGGGCCGTCCTCATGGGCCTCGTGCTCACCTGGGAGGGCCTCGGCCTGGTCCTCACCCAGGCCAGGTGGCCCACCCTGAGCGACCTGCTGCGGACGATCACCCGGTCCGTCCCCGGGCGGTGGACGCTGTTCGCCTTCTGGCTGTGGGTGGGGTGGCACCTCTTCATCCGGGGCTGGCGGTTCTTCCTCCAGTCCTGACCCAGCGGTCAGGACCGTTCGGCCGGCGCGGGGGACAGGATGGGTGACGCTCCGAAAGGCCTGGGCGAGATCGTGGCCGACGCCGTGGTCCCCCTGGTCCTGGTCTATGGCTGGTTCCTCGCCCTCCTGGTGGCGTACGGGCGGCACCTGGAGCGCGAGGCGGCCCGGGGACCGCGCCCGCCCCGACCCGCCGCGCCTCCCCCGGCCCGGCGCCCCCTGCTCCACCACCCCGTCCCCACCTTCTTCGGCGGGTACACCTTGTTCGTCTCGGTGGTGGCGCTGTACTCGCCGTTGGTGGCAGCGCGGACCCCCGGGATCCTCGAGGACGCCATCACGGGCGGGGCCCTCCTGGCCTTCGGGGTGGCCGCCCCGGGGATGGTCGCGCTGTCCTTGCTCCGGGCGGGCCTGGCCCGCCTGGCCCGGGCCGTCCGGGCGGGCCTCGTTCCCCTGGCGCAGGCCGTCCGGTCCAGAGCCCGCCCTCGGGGCTGAGCCGACAGCGCGGGGGCCGCGGGAACCGGGCCGGGGAAGCCCGCGGGGCGAGGCTCAGCGGGGGCCGGAGGTGGCCCGGCGGGGGCGACCTTCGTCCCGGAGCGAGCGGGCCGGTCCCTGGGAACCCAGGTCGGCCTCCGTCCCCCGCCAGGACCGTCGCTCCCACTGGGGGACGGCGCTGGGCCGGCCGAGGAAGTACCCCTGGCCCAGGCGCACCCCCAGGGACCGCAGGGCGGCGAGCTCCTCCGCGGTCTCGATGCCCTCGGCCACGATGACCGCCCCGATCTCCGAGGCGAACGAGATCAGGGCCGAGGCCAGCGCCCGACGGGGGCGGTCGACGTCGATGCCGCGGGTGAGCGAGTTGTCGAGCTTGATGACCTCGGGGGCCAGCCGGAGGATGTGCCGTAGGCTGGCGAAGCCCGCCCCGGCGTCGTCGATGGCCAGCCGGGCCCCGTCCCCCCGGAGCGACCGGAGGGCCGACTCCAGGTTGGCGTAGTCCCCCACCGGGGCGTGCTCGGTGACCTCCAGCACGATGCGGGTCAGGGGAGCCTCGGCCATGGCCTCCAGGAACCGGGGCCAGGGGATGGTGCGGGGAGACACGTTGAGCGAGAGGAAGGCGTCGGGGGGGAGCCTCCCGATCCCCTCCAGGGCCCTGCGCACGGCCGCCAGGTCCAGGTCCCCCTCCAGGCCCGCCGCGGCGGCCTCCGCGAACCAGGCGTCGGGGGGCCGGAGCGGCTCCAGGGCGAACCGGGCCAGGGCCTCCACCCCGGCCACCTGGCCCGTCTCCAGGTCGACGATGGGCTGGTAGACGACGGAGAGGCCGTCCCCGGAGAGGACCCTTCGGATCCGGTCCACCTGGCGCTGGCGGGCCTCGGACTCCTCGGCCTCCCGGGCCAGCCGGGCCGCCAGCTCGTCGATGACCTCCCCCACCACGTCCTCGGAGAGGTTGCCCTGGCCCCGGGCGGCCCGGTGGATGGCGTCCAGGACCTCGTCGGTGGGCACGCCCTTCACCAGGTAGCCGACGGCGCCGGCCCGGAGCATCTCGAGGACCGTGCCCCGGTCCCCAAAGGCGGACAGGGCCACCAGCCGGGTGCCGGGGCAGCGGGCCCGGATCTCCCGGGCCGCCCTCGGGCCCCCGCCGCCCGGCATCCGCACGTCCAGGACGGCCACGTCGGGGAGGTGCTCCTGGGCCAGGGCGATGGCCTCGTCGGCGTCGCCTGCCGCCGCCACCACCTCCACGGAGGCCTCCGTGGAGAGGAGCTCCACCAGGGCGTCCCGGACCTCGGGCTCGTCCTCGGCGATCAGGACCCGGATCCGACCCACGGCCTCACCTGCGTTCCCGTTTCGTCCCCTCGCTGCGCCCGCTCGCCCGGCGCCGCGGCCCGGTCGGGCCCACCGCCCGGGCCACCGAAGCCGGCCCGGCCCAGGGCCGAGCCCAGAAGCCTACTCGGTCACCCCGCCCTCGGGCGAGGACCCGGACCGGACTTCCCGGCCCATCGGCCCACTTCCGGGCACGGTCGGGGGGGCCTCTCCTCTCTTCGGGCGTTCCGGGCCTGTCGTTGAGCCTCCCTCCTCGGGACGCCCGGGGACCGGGGGACTCCGACCGGGGCCCCGGGGCCCACCCCGCCTCGTCGCTGCCGCCCGACGGCGGACAGCGCAGCCCGCTCCTACCCTGCCCGCGACCCGGTGCCCTGGCCCTCGCCAACCGGCTCGGGCCCTCCCTCCTCGGTGGCGGCCTCCAGCACCACCCGGTCCTCCGGTCCCAGACCGAGGCTCTCCGCCGCGCTCCCCCCGTTGCGGACCACCGCCGCCCAGCCCCGGGAGTCGACGATCAGGGCGTACTCCCCCAGCGGGACGTCCCCGAAGGTCGTGGCCCGGGTGACCATGGCTCCCGCCCTCGGGCCCACCACCCGGACGTGCGCCCCCGGCCCCAGGCCCGCCTCCGCCAGGTCCTCCTCCCGCACGTTGAGTTCCACGTTGCCGAACCGGTCCACCGAGAGGACCTCCGCGGCCACCCGGCCCGGGCGGACCTTGGGCCTGGGCAGCGACAGGACCACGAGGTCCGACCCGTCCAGCTCGGGCCCCAGCTCCCGGAGCGGCATGCCCAGGGCCACGTGGGCGGCGGCCGGGGCGAAGACGTCCCGGCCGTGGAAGGTGGCCGACACGGGGGTGAGCAGCACTCGGGGGGAGCGGATCTCCACGGCTCGGGCCACCCCACCCAGCCGCTCGGCGGCCAGGGAAAGGAGCCCGTTGTCCGGCCCGACCAGCACGTTCCCGGAGGCCGCCTCCAGGGCCACGCCCCGGCGGCCCGTCCCCACCCCGGGGTCCACGACGGCCAGGTACACGGCGTCGGGCGGCATGTAAGGGACGGCGTCGGCGAGGACGACCGCCCCCCTGGTCACGTCCTGGGGTGGGACCGAGTGGGTGAGGTCGATCACCCGGCAGTCCGGCGCGATGCGGGCGATGACCCCGTGGCAGACGCCCACGAACTCGTCGTCCAGGCCGTAGTCGGTGAGGAAGACGATGGGGCGGGCCGGGGCCATGGTCACGGGAGAGCTTAGCCCCCCAGGGGCCCCCGGTCCCTCAAGCGGATGCCGAGGGTCGGTGGGGGCGCCGCCGCCCCCCGGGCGCTCCTCTCCGACCGCTCACTTCTTCTGGCGACGCTGCCAGCGGGTCTTCTTGAGGAGCTTCTTGTGCTTCTTCTTCCGCATCTTCTTGCGGCGCTTCTTGATCAGCGAGGGCAAGGCGTCGTCCTTTCGTCTCGAGGACCGCCAAGTCTAGTCGCTCCCGAACAGGTTCCGCAGGTCCACCCGCCGGGCCCGGAACCCCTCCTCCAGCCGCACCGAGCCCAGCCGGAGCGCCCGGGGAGCCTCGGGGACCGGCGAGAGGAGCCGGAGCACCTGCTCGTCCTGTGCGTACTCAAGATACCCGAGGCCCGTGTACTCCCCCTTGCCGTCGGCCAGCCCCACCAGGAGGCGGTCCAGCTGGCTCTGGTCGAACAGAGCGGGGAGGGCGGGCATGAACACGGTAGGCTTGACCCTCCACCGCTGGAGGGGTCCGGAGAAGTAGGCCCGAAGGGCCGCCTCCCGGTTGGCCGCCCGCTCCTCGACGGACGTGGGACGGGTGTCGGGGTGCACGGGGAGGGTCAGGACCTCGCAGGAGAAGAACCGCTGGACGATGCCGAGGATGGGCTCCAGCTCCTCCCCCCGCTGAAGCCCGATGACCACGTCCGGCTGCAGGAGCTCCACTTTGTGGAACTTGAGGATCTGGCCGTAGACGCCCGAGATCAGCCCGCTCGTGTCCACCACCACCAGCTCGGCCCCCTCCACCCGGGCCCGCCGCAGCAGCCTGGCCGCCCCCACCACCAGAGGGAGGAGCTGGCCCTGGGGGGAGGTGGACCCCACGAAGTACAGGGCGTCGGGACGGACCAGCGCCTCGGGGGCCAGGTCGGCAGGCTCCCGCAGCAGCCGGAGGGTCACGCAGGTCGGGGGGCCCACCGTCTTCTGCCCGAGGTCCGTGTCGAGGTAGGCGGCGGTCTTCCCCGCCTCCACGGCGGCCCCGGCAATGGTCCGGGCCATCGTGCTCTTGCCCGAGTCGAGCCCGCCGAGCAGCACCACCACGCCACCGGAGGCCACCACCCGTTGCACGACGGCGTTGTAGCGTTCCACAGCTCTCCTGCTCGCCGGGACGGGGCCCCAGGAGGGGCCGACCGCGATTCTACGGGGTGGCGGGACGTCCGGAGCGACCGGCGGCGAGCCCTGTCCCTCAGCCCTCCGCCTCAGGGAAGGCCGCGGCCATGGCCTGGAAGCACGGCCAGTAGTCCTCGGGGGCCACGTTGTCGTCCATGACGATGACCACCTCGGTCCGTCCCTGGTGCTTGGCCACCACCAGGGCGGGGTCGTTCACGTCGGCGATGGAGATGGTCTCCACTCCCGCCTCGATGGCCGCCCCGGCGAACCCGTGGTCGGCGAAGACCAGGTCCGGCCGGGCCCGGGCCAGCATCCGCCGCATCGCGTCGGGCCGGTGGGTGTGGAGCGTGCCCGCCCCGTCCGAGAGCACGGCCACCCCGTGCAGGTAGCGGACCCGCCGCCTCCGCCCCCGCTCCTCCCACTCCGCGTCCTTGAGGGGGCGGAGGAGCTCGGCCCCGAACTCCTCGAGCAGCTGCCCCACCGCCATGTACAGCAGGATCAGCCCGCCGGGGTGGCCCGTGGCCAGGAGGACCCGCTCGCCCCGGGCTGCCGCTCGGGCCAGGCGTCGGCCGGCGGCCTCGCAGGCCTCCAGGACGCGGTAGGGGTCGATAGGGGTGGGTCCGTCCGTGGGGCCGGGGTCGAACCCGGCCTCCCGGGCCACGAGGTCCAGGACCTGCTTGGCATCCAACCCGTCCAGCCCGGACAGGCCGAAGAGGGAGTCGGGGTCGCCCTCCACCAGGCGGCGGACCTTCTCCCGCACGTTAGCCCGGTCGTGCGAGGTCTCCGGCCCGGCCACCCTGCCGGCCACCAGGGCCGCGGCCAGCTCCTCACGGGAGAACGACCCTCGCTTCCACCGGGGCGACGCCATGAGCCGTCGAAGGGCGCGGTCCGCGATCTCCGCGCTGGAACCGATCATAAAGGGGACGTGGGAGGCCACCCGCCTGGCCACCCGCAGCACCCGGTTTCCTCGCACGGTGGGACATGATGCCAGGTAAAGCCGGGGCCAGGCGGAGAGGGAGGGACCGGCGCCGGCCACCGTCGTGTGCTTTCCTAGCAGTCCGCCATGGAGAGGAGGAGGTCGACCGTGCAGCGGTTCTCACTGGAGGGAAGGATGGCGCTCGTCACCGGCGGGAGCCGGGGCATCGGGAAGGCCATCGCGGTGGCCTTCGCGGAGGCCGGGGCGGCCGGGGTGGCCATCGCGGCTCGGGGGGAGGAGGACCTTCGGCGAGCGGCCGCCGAGGTGGAGGCGGCGGGGGCCAAGACCCTGCCCGTGGTGGCCGACGTCACCGACCCCGCCCAGGTCGAGGCCATGGTGGAGCGGGCCCACCGGGAGCTGGGAGGCCTGGACATCCTGGTGAACAACGCCGGCGCCGCCCCCTTCTTCGCCAACATCGACGCGGTCCGCCTGGAGGGGTTCGAGAAGTACTTCCGGGTGAACTTCCTCTCGGCCGTCTACTGCACCCGGGCGGTGGGGCCCATCCTCCTGTCCCGGCGGCAGGGCTGCGTGCTCAACGTCTCCTCGGTGGCCGGGCTCCTGGCCAGCCCCGGGCTCAGCTACTACGCCACAGCCAAGGCCGCCCTCATCAACCTCACGAGGACGGTGGCCCGGGAGTGGGCCCCGGCCGGCGTCCGGGTGAACGCCCTGGCCCCCGGGTGGATCGAGACCGAGCTCAACGAGCGGGCCCGCCGGGAGATCCCCGGGTTCGAGGAGCGGGCCCGGGCCTCCATCCCCCTGGGCCGGTGGGGCAAGCCCGAGGAGGTGGCGGCGGCTGCGGTGTTCCTCTGCTCCCCCGCGGCGTCGTTCATCACGGGGACGGTCCTCGTGGTGGACGGCGGACAGTTGGGCTCTGACCTCCTGGGGGGGTAGGCCCTCTCCGAGGCCGTGAACGCGGAGGTGCGCTCCGCGGGGGTCCTGGTCACTGCCGTGAACCCAGCGTTCGTCCCGACCGAGGGCTTCCCGGCCACGAACCGGCCGAGCCTTCTCACCGTCTCGGCCGCTCGGGTGGCTGACGCGATCGTGAAGGTGCTCCGGGAGGGCATCGCCCCTCAGTACAGCGTTCTCCGGTGGCCGGCTCCGGGACAGGTCGTTCGCGTCCTCACGCCGACCCTCCACCGCGGTGCGATGGCCCTGGCGCTGCGGCGCTTCGGCTGCTGAATCTCCACCGCAGTCCGGAGCTCGGAGGCGTCCCGCCATGGACTCGTGGTGGCCTCGGCCTCCCCGGGTCGCCCGCAGCCGTGGCGCCCCCGTGGGCACCGCCTGCTGGTCGCGGTCAGTCCCCCAGCCCGTGGTAGGGGAAGACCACCCGCCTGACCTCCCGGACCACCGCCGCCACCTGCTCCTCCACCCAGGGCCGGGGGGGCAGGGGCGGCTCGGAGAGCGTGGTGGGGACGGTGGCCCGCGCCGTCCGCTCGGCCTCCTGGACCCAGGCCTCGGGGAGCCCGTCCGGCACCTCCACCCCGGCCATCTCGGCGAAGTAGATCGTCCAGGCCCGGGGGACCACCCGGTACCACTGGTACCCGCCGCCGCCGGTGGCCACCCAGCGGCCGCCCGCGGCCCGGTGGGCGAGGTCGTGGAGGAGCCTGGCGGTCTCCCGGTACGCCCCCGTGGTGAGCGCCAGCATGGCCAGGGGGTCGGTGTGGTGGGTGTCGCAGCCCAGCTGGGTCACGAGGACCTCGGGCTTCCACCGCTCCACCAGGGGGAGGACGACCTCCCGGAACGCCATCAGCCAGGCGGCGTCCCCCGTGGCCGGGGGCAGGGGGACGTTCACCTTGGTCCCCAGGGCCTCCCCCGCCCCCACCTCGTGGACGAACCCGGTTCCGGGGAACAGGGTCCGGCCGTCCTGGTGGAGGGAGACCGTGAGGACCCGTGGGTCCCGGTAGAAGATGGCCTGGGGGCCGTCGCCGTGGTGGACGTCCACGTCTACGTAGGCCACCCGCGAGACCCCCTCCCGCAGGAGCCAGGCGATGGCCACGGCCGGGTCGTCGTAGACGCAGAACCCGCTGGCACGGGACGGCATGGCGTGGTGGAGGCCGCCGGCGGGGTTGAAGGCGTGCTCGGCCCGCCCGGAGAGGACGGCCTCCGCCGCGGTGAGGGAGGCCCCCACCACCCGGGCCGAGGCCTCGTGCATCAGAGGGAAGATGGGGTTGTCCCCGGGACCGAAGCCGAACTCCCACCACGGGCCCGGCTCCCCGTGGCCCGCCCGTTTGACCGCCTCCACGTAGCGTTCGGTGTGGACGAGGAGGACCTCCCCGTCGGTGGCGTCCCTGGCCACCGACTCCACCACCCGGCCCCCGTCCACCAGGCCGTAGGCCCGGATCAGGGAGCGGGTGAGGACCACCCGTTCGGGGCGCAAGGGGTGCTCGGGGCCGTGGTCGTACCACGGCGCGTCGTCCCCGTACCACACGAGCTCTACCCGTCCGCTCGTGGCTCCCCTCCCTGCCCTGGCTACCGCCTTTGAGCGGTCCCCGCCCCGACCCGAGCCTCCGCCGGGCCGCCCGCCATGGCCTCGTCGAGGAAGGCGGGGTACAGCAGGCCCACGACCGCGTAGAGGAAGCCCGGGGCGGCGGCCGCCACCCCCGTGTCGTTGACCACGAAGGCCACGATACTGGCCGCGCACAGCACCCCCACGGCCCGGCCCCACCTGGGCCCTGCCGCGGCCAGGCCCCGGGCCAGCGGCCCCCGTGGCCGGGCCGCCGCGGCCAGGGCCAAGGCCAGCCCCGCCAGCGGGACGGCCGAGAAGGGGACCTCGGCCACCATCCCCAGACCCACCTCCAGCCGCTCCCCCACCCGGTCCAGCACGGCCCCAGGGCCTCGCCCCGCCGCCCCCACGAACCGGCCCAGGTGGGTGGGAGGGCCCGGCAGCCACCGGTTGGCGGCCAGGACGAGGGCGGTTCCCAGCACGACCACGGCGAGCACCACAGCCCCCTCCCGGGCCAGGCCGAGGACGGCTTCGGGCCGGCTCCGCCGGCCGGCCTGGCCCCGGGAGGAGGCCCTCCCCCACCTCCCCGCGCGCCACCACAGCCCGGCGGCGACGAACAGGGGTACCGCGGCCCCCAGGTTGGCGCCCCCCGAGGGCAGGCCGGCGAAGGCCCCCAGGGCGATGAGGAGGGCCACCCCCCGGCCCGGGGAGAGGGCCGTGGCGAGGAACAGTCCCCCGGCGAGGAGGGGGGCGATGAACACGTTGGGGAGCCCGTAGAAGCGCGCCCCGTCGAAGGCGGTGCCCCCCACCAGGGGGACCCGCAGGGCCCGCCCCCCGAAGAGGCCCAGGTCGACCAGGAGCACCGCCACCGAGGCCGCCCCCAGGAACACCAGGGGGCCGGTGGGCCCGGGCCACCGGGCGCGATGGGCCGCCCAGGCCAGGGCCGCCGTGGAGAGGACGAGGAACGGCGCCACCCAGGGGAGGGTCAGCCGGGGCAGGAGCCCCCCGGAGGCGAGGGGGACGCCCAGGGCGGCCTCGGCCAGGGCCAGGGCCCGCAGGGACCGGGCGGCCCGCCCGCTCACCCGCCCCCGCCGCCAGAGGACGCCCAGGAGCCCGAGCCCCACGAGGGCGCCGGCGACCACGAAGCCCAGCACCCCCATCTGGAGGGGGAGCCGGACCCGGCGCTGCTCGAGGTGTCGGCGGTGGAGGTCGAAGGGCGGAGGGCCGGCCGTGACCTCCACCGGTGCCCCCTCCATCTCGGGGGGGACCGGGAGCCCCAGCGCCGCGAGGACCGTGGGGGCCACGTCGACGTTGGCCACCAGGCCCGGCCACCGTGTGGTCTGGGACCGAAGGGACCCCGGGCCCCCGGAGCCCGCCGGGCGCCCGGCCAGGCTGGCCGCCTCCCCCGCCACGAGGAGGGGGGTGAGCTCGTCTCCGGCCCGGTCCATGGCCGGCGAGGGGAGGGGGACGACCAGCACGACGAGCCCGTGCCCGCGCACGGCCTCCAGCCAGGAGCGGGCGGCCCGCCCCACGGCGGCCAGGTGCCGGCGACGGGCGGAGGCCCCGGCGGGCATGGCGGCCCGGAGGTCGAAGAACACCACGTGGTCGAAGGTCCGGAGGTCCCGCCCCCCCGGGCACGGCCTGGCGCCAGGGGCCTCGAGGCGGCGGTGCCAGCACACCGTAACCTGGGCCCCCCGCAGGACCCGCTCCAGGAGCGTTTCCTCCTCCCCCTCGGGGGCGCTCACCCCGTCGAGGGCCGCCAGGAGGGCGGCCCGAGAGCGGTCCGGGCCCCGGGCCCGGGTGGTCATGAGGCCCACCCCGCCCAGCCGGGCCAGGGCCTCCATCTCCGGCACAGCCATGGCCTCCTCCAGGGAGACCCCGCCCAGGAAGAAGACCACGACGAGGTCGGGCCCGACTGGCCCGTGGGCCCGGGCCGGGGAAGGGGAGAGGGCCAGCAGGGCGAGGAGGAGGCCGAGGAGCGGGGCGGCCCGCCTCATACCCGGGCCGGATGGGGCGCCGGCTCCCGGTGGAGCTCGGCCCCCACCGACGCCAGCCGGCCGTCGAGGTCCTCGTACCCCCGGTCCACGTGGTAGAGGTCGGAGATCTCCGTGACCCCCTCGGCGGCCAGGGCGGCGATCACCAGGGCCGCGCCCGCCCGGATGTCCAGGGCCCGGACCGGGGCCCCCGACAGCCGGGCCACGCCCCGGACCACGGCGTGGTGGCCCTCGGTGCGGATGTCCGCCCCCATCCGGGCCAGCTCGTCCACGAACATGAACCGGCTCTCGAAGACGTTCTCGGTCACGATGGAGGTCCCCCGGGCCACGGAGAGCAGGGCCAGCAGGGGCGGCATCAGGTCCGTGGGGAACCCCGGGTAGGGCAGGGTGACCACGTCCAGGGGCTCTGGGCGGTCGTCCATCCGCACCGAGACCCCCTCCGGTCTGACCTCGACGGTGGCCCCGGCCTCGGCCAGCTTGTCGAGGACCAGCTCCAGGTGGTCCGCCCTGGCCTCCCGCAGGAGCAGCTCCCCCGCGGTGATGCAGGCAGCCAGGGCGAAGGTGCCGGCCTCGATGCGATCCGGGATCACCCGGTGGCGGACGGCCTCCAGCCCTTCCGTCCCCCGGACCTCGATGGTCGTGGTCCCCGCCCCCTCCACCTTGGCCCCCATGGCCGAGAGCATGGCCGCCAGGTCCTGGATCTCGGGCTCCCGGGCGGCGTTCTCGATGACCGTGGTCCCCCGGGCCAGGACCGCCGCCATGAGCAGGTTCTCCGTGGCCCCCACGCTCGGGAAGTCCAGGATCACGTGGGCCCCCCGAAGCCCGTCGGTCTCGGCCTCGAGGTAGCCGTGCTGGAAGTGGAACCGGGCCCCCATCCGCTCCAACCCCTTGAGGTGGAGGTCGATCTTGCGGGAGCCGATGTTGCAGCCCCCGGGCATGGCCACCCGGGCCCGCCCGAACCGCCCCAGGAGGGGCCCCAGGACCACGATGGACGCCCGCATGCGCCGCACGAGCTCGTAGGGGGCCTCGATCCCCGCCGCCCGCCGGGTGTCCACGGTCAGCGTGTTGCCCTCCCAGGACACCCGGCACCCCAGGTGTCCGAGGACCTCGGCCATGGTCCGGCAGTCGGCGATCCGGGGGACGTTGTCGATGACCGTCACCCCCTCCGCGAGGAGCGCCGCGGCCATGAGCTTGAGGGCGGAGTTCTTGGCCCCGCTGACCCGGACGGCGCCGGAGAGGCGCCGCCCGCCCACCACGATCAGCCGTTCCACGCCCCGGATTGTAGGGGACCCACCCCGGCCGGGCCCGGGCCCGCCGCGAGCAGCCGAATTCCGCGCTAGCAGCCGAATTCGAAGGTGGACAGGAACTCACGGAACCGCGCCCGGTCGGCCTCCTCGGCCCCGGCCGGGGAGGCCCAGGCCAGCACGTAGACCCGCCGAGTGCCCTGGACCGGCTGGGGGTGGAGGGCCACGGCCAGCTGCAGCAGGGCCGGCGACCTATCCCGGGTGACGTGGAACGTGAGGAGCCGGGCGGGTTCGCCGTCCAGCTCGATGGCCTCCGACCCCTGCAGGCGGCCGTCCGCCTCCCGTTGGGCCCGCACCAGGTCCTCCAGCGTCACCGAGCCGGCCACCCGGGGAGCCCGCACCACCACCACCGCCCCCAGGGGGCCCCGGAAGACGTCCCGGCCCTCCTCGCCCGTCACGCTCCACCCCGGAGGGTGGCCCATCCGGTAGCCGAGCTCCGGCGACAGGTGGAGCTCCCAGGGGTCGGACGGCGGGGCGATGGCCTGGGCCAGGGGCCCGGGCCGGAGCCAGTACCGGGAGGAGACCTCCACCTCGACCTGGGCGCAGGCCACCAGCTGCACCCAGGTGGCTGCGACGGCGAACCCCACCGGGGTGCCGTCCTCGGCGGCGTAGAGGTCCACGGAGGCGGAGCGGAGCTCTCGGACGGCCGGGTCGTCCAGCCCGAGGTGCTCGGGCAGGATCCGGAAGAACGGGGGCGGGCGGAGCACCCGGACCCGCCGGCCCTCCACCACCTGGGGCCCGTAGTCGTCCAGGGTGTCGAGGTCCCGGAAGAGGCTGGAGAGGTCGCTCGAGGGCTGGCGGACCCAGGGCCCGTCCTCGGTGCGGAGGTAGTGGACCCCGCCCACGGTCAGGCCCTCCAGGGTGATCTCCCGGCCGGGCCCGCGGAACGTGACCCGCTCCTTCGAGTCCAGCCCCCGGAACGTCCCCTCCCCCGCCTGCTCCAGCTGGAGGGGACGCTCGGAGCGGGGCCCCAGCACGAACGTCCCCTCCACGACGTAGGTCCCGGTGAAGTCCGGGGACCGGATCCGCTCCAGGAACCGGTCGTCGACGTCGAGCGGGCCGGGGGGAGGCGAGGGCAGCGGCTCGGGGCCCCGGGTGCAGGCCGCGGCCAGGGCCAGGAGCGTCAGGCTCCCCACCAGGAGCTCTCGCCCGAGCGGGGGCCCTCGCCGGCACGGAGCTCGGACTCGGCCCATGGGGCCGGGGGGCCTCAGGCGCGGAGGCTCAGGCGGGTGATGGCTTTGGCCAGCTCGGCCTGGGCCTCGGCGTCGTCGCGCTCCATGATCCGCCGCTCGGCGTCTTCCTTGCGCCGGCGCTCCCGTTCCACGTCGATCTCGTGCTCCAGCTCCGCGTATTCGCCGAGGACGTCCACCCGGGTCCGCCCCCCGGAGGTGGTGACGTGGAGGAAGCCCCCGTCCACCGCCGCCGCCACCCGCCCTCCGTCCTCGGTCCGGATGTGGAGAGCGCTGATGGCCAGCTGGAGGAGCATGGGGGCGTGCCCGGCCATGATCCCCACCTCCCCTTCGGTGCCCCGGGCCACCACCAGCGTGGCCCGGCCCGACCACACCTCCCGCTCCGGGGTGACCAGGCTGACCTCGAAGGAGGCGGGCATGTCCTAGGCCCCCACCCCGGCCTTCTCGAGCTCCCGGGCCTTCTGCTCGACCTCCTCGATGTCCCCCACCATGTAGAAGGCCTGCTCGGGGAGGTGGTCGTACTCCCCGTCCACCACCTTCTCGAAGGACTCGATGGTCCGCTCCAGGGGGACGTACCTGCCCGGGATGCCCGTGAACTGCTCGGCCACGAAGAAGGGCTGGGAGAGGAACCGCTCGATCTTCCGGGCCCGACCCACGATGATCTTGTCCTCCTCGGACAGCTCGTCCACCCCCAGGATGGCGATGATGTCCTGGAGGTCCTTGTACCGCTGGAGGACCTCCTGGACCCTGCGGGCCACCCGGTAGTGCCGCTCCCCCACGTAGCGGGGGTCGAGGATGCGGGAGGTGGAGTCCAGGGGGTCCACCGCCGGGTAGATCCCCTTCTCCACGATGGCCCGGGACAGCACCGTGGTGGCGTCCAGGTGGGCGAAGGTGGTGTGGGGGGCAGGGTCGGTGATGTCGTCGGCCGGGACGTAGACCGCCTGGAGGGAGGTGATGGACCGCCCCCGCGTGGAGGTGATCCGCTCCTGGAGCTCGCCCATCTCGTCGGCCAGGGTGGGCTGGTAGCCGACGGCCGAGGGCATCCGCCCCAGGAGGGTGGACACCTCCGAACCGGCCTGGACGAACCGGAAGATGTTGTCGATGAAGAGCAGGACGTCCTGGCGCTGGACGTCGCGGAAGTACTCGGCCATGGTCAGGGCCGCCAGCCCCACCCGCAGCCGGACGCCCGGGGGCTCGTCCATCTGCCCGAAGACCAGGGCGGTCTTGTTGATGACCCCCGTCTCCTTCATCTCAAGGTAGAGGTCGTTGCCCTCCCGGGTCCGCTCCCCCACGCCCCCGAAGATGGACACGCCCTGGTGCTGCTCGGCCACCCGGTAGATCATCTCCATGATGATGACGGTCTTGCCCACTCCGGCCCCGCCGAACATCCCGATCTTCCCGCCCTTCACGTAGGGCTCCAGAAGGTCGATGACCTTGATCCCGGTCTCGAAGATCTCGGTCCGGGGCTCGAGGTCCTCGAAGGAGGGCGGGTCCCGGTGGATGGGCCAGTAGTCCTCGGCCTCCCCCCGGTCCGTGTCCAGGGGCTCCCCCAGCACGTTGTAGACGTGGCCCAGGACCTTGGGGCCCACCGGGACCCGGATGGGATGGCCGGTGTTCACCACCGGGGCCCCCCGGACCAGCCCGTCGGTGGGCTTCATGGCGATGGCCCGCACCGTGGAGTCCCCGATGTGCTGGGCCACCTCGCACACGATCACGGACCGCTCCCCGTCCATGACCCGCTCCACCTCGATGGCCGTGTTGATCTGGGGGAGGTCCTCCGGGGGGAAGTCCACGTCCACCACCGGGCCGATCACCCGGCGCACCCGCCCGGTGGGCTTGCGGTCACCCGTTCGGTCAGCCATCCTCTCCACCTTCCTCTCAGCTCGCGGCCTCCGCGGCCTTCCGCAGGGCCTCGGCGCCGCCCACGATCTCCATGATCTCCGTGGTGATCTCGGTCTGTCGGGCCTGGTTGGCCACCCGGGTCAGGACCTTGATGAGCTCCTCCGCGTTGTCCGTGGCCGCGGCCATGGCCCGTCGGCGGGCGGCGTGCTCGGAGGCAGCGGCCTCGAGGAGCGCGTTGTAGACGCGGGTCTCCACGTACCGGGGGAGCAGGGCCTCGAGCAGGGCCTCAGGCTCCGGCTCGAAGAGGTACTGGGCCAGGGGCAGGCGCTCCTCCCGCTCCACGGTCTCCACCACCATCGGCACGAACCGCCGGGCCGCCGGGCGCTGGCGGAGGGGGGAGATGAACTCCGTGTACACGCCGTGGATCTCGTCCACCTCGCCAGCCACGAACCGCAGGATCATGGCGTCCGCGATCCGCTTGGCGTGCTCGTAGCGGGGGGTCTCCGAGAAGCCGGTCCAGGCCTCCTCCACCGGCCGTCGTCGGAACCGGTAGTAGGAGAGCCCCTTGCGCCCGCTCACGAACAGCCGCACCTCCTTCCCCTCCGACCGGAGCCGGGCGAAGAGCTCCTCCGCGGTCCGCAGGACGTTCGCGCTGTAGGCCCCGGCCAGCCCCCGGTCCGAGGTGACGACCAGGACCGCGACGGCCCGAGGGTTGGGCCGCTCCTCCAGGAGGGGGTGGACCAGGGCGGCCGTGGCCGTGGCCACGTCGGCGATGGCCGCCGTGAGGCGTTCGGCGTAGGGGCGGGCCGCCTCCACCCGCTGCTGGGCCCGGGCGATCCGGGAGGTGGCGATGAGCTCCATGGCCCGGGTGATCTTCATGGTGGACTGGACGGAGCGGATCCGCCGCCGGACCTCCCGGAGCTTGGCCCCCACTGCCTCCCCCTCCCGTCACCCTGGGAGCTGGGTGGGGGCCTCCGTGGGCCGGCCCGCCTTCCGCTCGTACTCCTCGGGGGTGGGGCGGCGGAACCGCTTGAGGGCCTCCTGCTCCTCCTCGGAGAGGGGCGCCGCCTCGGCCTCCCGCAAGGCCCGGGCCCCCTCCGAGGTCTGGAAGGTGGCCCGGAACTCCTTGATGGCGGCCCGCAGGGCCTCCTCGGTCTCCTCCGCCAGGTCCCCCGTGTCGGCGATCCGCCGTCCGATCTCCGGGTAACGGGTCCGGAGGAACCCGAGGAGCTCGGCCTCGAACCGCTTGCAGTCGGCTACGGGGACGTCGTCCAGGTAGCCGTTGGTCACGGCGAAGATCACCATGACCTGCTCCTCGATGGGCATGGGCTGGTACTGGGGCTGCTTGAGGACCTCCACCACCCGGGCCCCCCGCTCCAGCTGGGCCTGGGACGCCCGGTCCAGCTCGGAGCCGAACGTGGCGAAGGCCTCCAGCTCCCGGTACTGGGCCAGGTCCAGGCGCAGCCGGCCCGCCACCTTCCGCATGGCCCTGATCTGGGCGGCACCCCCCACCCGGGACACCGAGATCCCCACGTTGATGGCCGGGCGGACCCCCGCGTTGAACAGGTCCTTCTCCAGGTAGATCTGGCCGTCGGTGATGGAGATGACGTTGGTGGGGATATAGGCGGAGACGTCCCCGCCCTTGGTCTCCACGATGGGGAGCCCGGTGAGCGACCCGCCCCCGTACTCGTCGGAGAGCTTGGCGCACCGCTCCAGCAGCCGGGAGTGGAGGTAGAAGACGTCCCCCGGGTAGGCCTCCCGTCCCGCCGGGCGGCGCAGGAGCAGCGAGAGCTCCCGGTAGGCCTCGGCCTGCTTGGAGAGGTCGTCGAACACCACCAGGGCGTGCTCCCCCCGGTACATCCAGTGCTGGCCGATGGCCGAGCCGGCATAGGGGGCGATGTACTTGAACGAGGCGGGGAGGGCGGCCGGGGCGTTCACCACCACCGTGTAGTCCATGGCCCCGTGCTCCTCGAGGGCCTCCACCACCTCCCGCACCGTCGAGGCCTTCTGCCCCACGGCCACGTAGATGCACTTGACCCGGAGCCGAGGGTCGCCGCTGCGCCAGTTCTCCCGCTGGTTGATGATGGTGTCCACGGCGATGGCCGTCTTGCCCGTCTGACGGTCGCCGATGATGAGCTCCCGCTGGCCCCGCCCGATGGGGGTCATGGCGTCGATGGCCTTGATGCCGGTGTGGAGGGGCTCCTTGACCGGCTGGCGCATGATGACCGAGGGGGCCTGGATCTCGAGGGGGCGGGTCCCATCGCTCTGGAGGGGGCCCTTGCCGTCCAGGGGGCGGCCCACGGGGTCGATGACCCGTCCCAGGAGCCCATCCCCCACCGGGACGGAGAGGATGCGCCCGGTCTGCATCACCCGGTCGCCCTCCTCGATCTCGTCGGGCTCGGCGAACACCACGCACCCGATGCTGTCCTCGTCCAGGTTGAAGGCCACCCCCAGGACCCCGGACTCGAACTCGAGGAGCTCGTTGGCCATGGTCCTGGGCAGGCCCTCCACGATGGCCACCCCGTCTCCGGTGGCCACCACCCGGCCCACCTCCTCCCGCTCCATGGTGGGCTGGAAGGTCTCCACGTGCTTGCGGAGGGCCTCCGCGATCTCCTGCGAGGTGATGGTCAGCTCCCTGGCCACGGCCGATGACCCCCTTCGCTCTCCCTTAGCGCCGTCCCACCCCGGCCAGCCGCTCCCGGGCCTGTTGCAGCCGGTTTCGGATGGACCCGTCGAAGACCTGGTCCCCCACCCGGGCCACCACCCCTCCGATCACCGAGGGGTCCACCAGGACCCGGACCTCCACGTCCTTTCCGGTGGCCCTGGACAGGGCCCGGGCCAGCCGCTCCCTGCGCTCGTCGTCCAGGGGGACCGCCGAGCGGACCTCGGCCACCACCCTCCGGCGCCTCTCCGCCGCCAGCTCGGCCAGGGCCTCCACGATCCGGGGGAGGTCCCGGGCCCGCCCCTGCTCGATGAGGAAGGCGACCAGGTTCCGCGTGTGGCGGGAGGCCTTCCGGCTGAGGAGCTCCTCCACCACCGCCCGCTTTCGGTCCGTGGGCAGGCCGGGGTCGGTGAGGGCGTCCCGGAGGCCCGGCTCCCGTTCCACGGCCTTGCCGAACCGGTACAGCTCCTCCTCCACGTCGGCCAGCTCCCCCTCGGCCTCCGCCACAGCCAGCAAGGCCCGGGCGTACTCCTCAACCAGCCGGTCCCGTCGGGCCACCCGCTACCCCTCCTCGCGGGCCCCGCGTCCGTTGCCGGAGGGCGCCAGCGTCTCCAGCTGCCGCAAGTACTCGTCGACCAGCCGGAGGTGGCGGTCTCGGTCCACCAGGGCCTCCCCGATGACCCGGGTGGCCAGCTCCACCGAGAGCTCGCCCACCTGGGCCCGGAGCTCCTGGAAGACCCGCTCCCGCTCAGCGGCCACCTCCTCCCGGGTCCGATTGAGGATCTCCTGCCGCTCCTGTTCGGCCCGGGCCAGGAGGTCGCGGCGGACCTCCTCCGCCCGCTGGCGGGCCTCCTCGATGATCCGGTTGGCCTCCTCCCGGGCCCCCGCCAGCTGCTGGCGGTACTGCTCGAGGAGCTGGTCGGCCTCCCGGCGGGCCCGCTCCGCTCGCTCCAGGTCGCCCTGGATCTTGTCCCGGCGGGCCTCAAGGAGCTGGTTGACCCGAGGCAGGACCCACCGGGCCATGAACAGGAACAGCACGGCGAAGGCGATGGCCCCTACCACGAGCTCCTGCAGCTTGGGCGAGAGGTGCTGGATGGGCTCCTCGGCCTCCTGCGCCTGCAGGACGAGGGTGGTCAGGAGGTACGTCACGGCTCCCTCCTCAGATGATGAACGAGAGCACGAACCCGAACAGGGCCAGCGCCTCGATGATCCCGATCCCGATGAACATGGTGCCCCGGACCATCCCCGCCGCCTCGGGCTGGCGGGCCATGGCCTCCACCGACTTGCCCATGAGGATCCCGATGCCGATCCCGGGGCCGATGGCCGCCAAGCCGTACACCAGGCCCTTGCCGATGGCCTCGACGTCCCCAGACAGCGCCTGGGCGATCAGCCCCACCACCTGTGCGAGTACCCCAACCATGCAGTCCTCCTTGGGTCAGTGCTCCTCCGCCATGGCTCCGGCGATGTAGGAGGCCGTGAGCACGGCGAAGATGAACGCCTGCAGCGCGGACACGAAGACCTCGAACCCTACCAGGACCACGGCCAGCCCGAACGACACGAGCCCCAGGACGTAGGGCACGCCGGTCAGTAGGACCAGGGTCCCCAGGAAGAACACGGCCAACAGGAAGTGCCCCGCGATCATGTTGGCGGTGAGACGGACGGTCAGCGTGATGGGCCGGACCACGATGACCGAGAAGAACTCGATGGGCGAGAGGAGCGGGTACAGCCACCAGGGGGCCCCCGGGGGGAACAGGACCAGCTTGAGGTAGCCGAGCAGCCCGTGGCGGCGGACCCCCACGGCGTTGTAGACGATCCACGAGATCACCGCCATGACCAGGGGGAAGGCGAGCCGGGAGTTCAGGGGGAAGTTCACGAACGGGGTGACCTCCAGGATGTTGCCCAGGAAGATGAAGAAGAACAGGGTGGCCAGGAAGGGGAGGAAGGGCAGGCCGGCGGGGCCGATCATCTGCATGACGATCTGGTTCCGGACGAACTCCAGCGCGGACTCCACGGCCAACTGGAACTTGCCCGGCACGATGCGGGGACGGCGGAAGGCCACCCAGAACAGCACGAAGAACGAGACCACCGAGATGAGCAGCAGGACCATGATGTAGTTGAAGCACAGCCCGAGCCCGGGGACCTCGAAGAGGCAGTCGAAGACGAAGTCCTCGGTGCTGGGCGGGTGGAAGGGAATCCCCAGGAGGGTAGCCATGCCTACTGCGTTCACCGGCCCACCCGCTCCCCCACCGCCGTAGGCGGAAGCCGGAGCTCCGAGCCGACCCCCCGGGAGACGAGCCGCACCTCGAGCCCGAGGAGGACGAGCGTGGCCGGGACCACCGCCAGGCCGAAGGCGAGCGGCGAGAACCACGCGAACCGGTCCAGCACGAAGAGCAGGGCCACGATGGCCCCCATCCGGAGGACGAACCCGGCCATGGCCACCGTGGCCAGGGCCGTGATCGACACCCCCGCTGCCCAGGAAAGCGAGAGCCCGTGGAGGGCGAAGTTGGTCGCCACCACGGCCACCCCGAGCCCCGCGGACCACGCCGGGCCCGCCCCGCCCGCCAGGGCGCCCCCGAGCAGGGCCAGCCCGGTGGCCGGGAGCCCCCAGGGGGCCAGGCGGCGGACCAGCTCGCGCTCCGGGTCAGGGCTTCCCTTCATCCGACCGTCCGAACCTCAGGTACACGAGGTAGATCCCCGCCACCGCGCCGAGCACCATGCCCACCGCGGTGAACGTCCTGCCGGTGTGCGCCAGCCGGTCGACGAGGAACCCGATCCCTCCCCAGGTCAGCAGGCCGGCCAGGAGGTAGGCAGTGACCTGCCAGCCGGCCGAGAGCCCCTTCCACATGCTCGAGTCCGGCCGGCCGGTCATCGGCGCCGCGCGAGTATAGCCGTCGCCCGCGCGTGCCGGCAACCCGACCCGCCCCGTTTTCGCTGGTAGAGGCCAGTTTGGTCCCTCCTCCCCGACTTTGTGAAAGTTTTCACAAGGCGCGCGCTAGAGCTTAGCAGCCCCGGGCGGGCGCGGTCACCCTGGCCCCTCGCCCCTGGCCCACCTCGGCCACCCCGCGGGTCGTCAGCGGCCGTCGGCCGCCGGAGGGGCGGGGGCCAGCGGAGCCCCGGACCGGGCAGCCACACGGGCCCGGCGCCACCGGAGGACCCGGCGAGGCAGGAGCGTGGCCAGGATGAGGGCGGCGGCGCTGGCCAGCACGGACCCCACCACCACCCGGCCGTCCACGAAGGCGATGGTCAGGGCGGACCCGGCCAGCAGGACGCTCCAGAAGTACATGATGAGGACGGCCTGCCGGTGGGTGTGGCCCACCTCCCGGAGCTGGTGGTGGATGTGCTCCTTGTCCGGAGCGAACACCGGCCGCCCCCGCACGGTCCGCCGGATCACTGCCCACACCACGTCCACCAGGGGGACGGCCAGCACGATGAGGGGGATGAGGACGGGGATGGAGAAGGCGGCGATGTCCCCCCCGGAGGGCGCGATGGTCCGGCCCACCCCCGCCAGGGTGGCCGCGGCCAGCAGCAGCCCGAGGAGCATGGCCCCGGAGTCCCCCATGAAGATCCGGGCCGGGTGGAAGTTGTACGGCAGGAACCCCAGGGCCGCCCCCGCGGCCACCGCCGAGAGGAGGGCCGCCGAGGAGAGCTCCACGGTGAGAGCGGGCGGGGAGACGTACATCCAGGTGAAGAAGGCACCGGCGGCGATGACCACGATCCCGGCGGCCAGCCCGTCCAGCCCGTCGATCAGGTTGACGGCGTTCACGATGAGGAGGACCCAGGCCGCGGTGAGCGGGACCGAGAGGTCGGCCCCCAGCGAGATCACCCCCTGCCCGGGGAACCAGAAGAACAGGAGCTCCACCCCGTAGAGGATGAGGATCCCCGCCGCCAGGACCTGGCCCGCCACCTTGGCCGGGGCGGAAAGGGCCCTGAGGTCGTCCACGGCCCCTACGATCGTGATCCATACCGCGGCCAGCACGGTCCCCTGGATCTCGAGGGACTGCTCGTAGAGGGCCCGGAACTCGGGCAGGAGGTAGGCCACGCCCAGGCCAGCCAGCACCCCAGCCAGGACCCCCACCCCGCCCAGGGTAGGCGTGGGGGCCGGGTGGACCTTTCGGTCGGAAGGGTAGTCGATGGCCCCGACCCGTACCGCCATCCACCGCACGACGGGGGTGAGGACCGCCACGGTCCCCATGGAGGCCAGGAACACCAGGGCGTAGGGGAACACGCCGCTCAACCGGGGTACACCGGGAACCGGGCCATGAGGTCGGCCACGGTCTCCCGGGCCCGCCGCTTGACCTCCTCGTCCCCTGGGTTCCGGAGGACCTCCCCGATCACCCTGGCCGTCTCCTTCATCTCCGGTTCGTCCATCCCCAGGGTGGCCGGCCCCGGGGTCCCCAGCCGGAGCCCCGAGGCCGTGGCGGGGGGCAGAGGGTCGAAGGGGATGGCGTTCTTGTTCACCGCGATGTTGACCTCGCCCAGGAGGTCCTCCGCCTCGGCCCCGGTCATCCCGATGGGCCGCAGGTCCACCAGGACGAGGTGGGAGTCCGTCCCGCCCGAGACCATCCGGAGCCCCTGTTCGGTGAGGCCCTCGGCCAGGGCCCGGGCCGCCCGGACCACCCGGTGGGCGTACTCCCGGAACTCGGGCTGCATGGCCTCCTTGAGGCAGACGGCCTTGGCGGCGATGGCGTGCTCCAGGGGCCCGCCCTGGACCATGGGGAACACGGCCCGGTCGATGGCCCTGGCGTGCTCCCCCCGGCACAGGATCATGGCCCCTCGAGGGCCCCGGAGCGTCTTGTGGGTGGTGAAGGTCACCACGTCGGCGTAGGGGACGGGGCTGGGGTAGGCGCCCCCCGCCACCAGCCCGATGAAGTGGGCGGCGTCCACCATGAACAGGGCCCCCACCTCGTCGGCGATCTCCCGGAACGCGGCGAAGTCGATGACCCGGGGGTAGGCCGTGAAGCCGGCCAGGATGATCCGGGGCCGGTGCTCCAGGGCCAGGTCCCGGACCCGGTCCATGTCGATGAGCTCGGTCTCCGGGTCTACCTCATAGCCCACGAACGTGAACCACTTCCCGGAGAAGTTCACCGGGGAGCCGTGGGTGAGGTGGCCTCCGTGGGGCAGGACCAAGCCCAGGACCTTCTGCTCCGGGTTGCGGGGCTCGAGGAAGGCGGCGTACACGGCCATGTTGGCCTGGGCCCCGGCGTGGGGCTGGACGTTGGCGTGCTCCGCCCCGAAGAGCTGCTTGGCCCGCTCCATGGCCAGCGACTCGGTCACGTCCACGAACTCGCACCCGCCGTAGTAGCGGCGGCCCGGGTAGCCCTCGGCGTACTTGTTGTTCATGGTCGAGGCCTGGGCGGCCAGCACGGCGGGGCTGGCGTAGTTCTCCGAGGCGATCAGGCGCAGGGTGGTCCGCTCCCGGTGTAGCTCGTCGGCGATGGCCTGGGCCACCTCGGGGTCGGTGCGCCGGAGCGCCTCCCAGTCCGCCACGAACTCCTTCATCCCGCTCACCCCTCGTCCACACCGCGGCCCCGCTCCCCCGCTGGCACCTCGCCCCCGGCGGGCTCCCCGGGACCGAACACCCGCTCCGCCATCCGCTCCACGAGGTCCTCCACCTCCCACAGCGTGGCCCGGTACGTCTCGAGGGACAGGCCCAAGGGGTCGGCCACGTCCTCGTCCCCAACCGGCCCGTCGCCGGACCGCCTGCGCTCCTCCGCCAGCCGGGCCGCGGCCCGCACCCGCCCCCCGGGCTCCCCTTCGAGACGTTCCCCGGCCCGCTCCAGGAGGAACACGAACTCCTTGAGCGTGAATGTCTTGGGGAGGGCGTCCGGGACCAGGTCGACCACCTCGTCCCGGTGCTCGGCGGCCATGGCCAGCACCAGGTCGGCCTCCTCCACCATGGCCGGGCGGAGCCGGCGGGCCCGGTGCCCGGAGCCGTCGTAGCCCCGCTCGGCCAGGGCCTGCAGGGCGTCGGGGACGGGCGCCGCCCCCTCCCCGGCCCCGGTCCCCGCCGAGGCCACCCGCACCTCCCGGAGGCCCCGGTCGGCCAGGGCGGCGCGGAGGACGGCCTCGGCCATGGGCGAACGACAGATGTTGCCCGTGCAGACGAAGAGCACCGCGGCCACTGCGGGAAGTCTAGCCGCTGCCCTCCACCGGCTGCCCGAGGACCTCGGCGATCCGCTCCGCGGGGATCGGGCCCGACCGGAGAACCCGAGGCCGGTCCCCGGTGAGGTCCACCACCGTCGAGGGCCGCTCGCCCGGAGGCATCGCGGACGGCGCCACCACGAGGTATACCTCCACCGCCTCCCCGAACGTGGCCCGCAGGTCGTCCTCGGACCTGAGCGGGGGGAGCCCGGACAGGTTGGCGCTGGTGGTGGCCACCGGGCCGAAGGCGCGCAGCACAGCCAGGGCCACGGGGTGGTCCGGCACCCGCACCCCCACCGTGTCCTCCCGCTCCCCCAGGTACCAGGGCGCCGACCGCGCGGAGCGGCGGAGGACTACGGTGAGGGGGCCCGGCCAGAGGGCCCGGGCCAGGGCCTCGGCTCGGGGGTCCGGGGCCCCCAGCTCCAGGGCCTCGCCCGGAGAGGCGGCCAGGACGGGCAGGTTCAGGCCCGGTGGGCGCCGCTTGGCCGCGAACAGCCGCTCGGTGGCCGCCCGGTCGTCCGGGCGGGCCCCGATCCCGTACACGGTCTCGGTGGGGAAGACGACCAGGGCCCCCCGCTCCAGGGCCCCGGCCGTGGCCCGCACGGCCCCCGGGTCCGGTTCGGCTCCCGGGTCCACGTGGAGGACGAGGCTCACGGCCGTCCTCACCGCTCCGGCCCGCCCGCCGGCCCGACCCCCGGGGGGCGCCGCCCCCGGACCACCCGGTCCCGGCCCGTCAGGTCCGGGACGACCTCCACCCGCTCCAGGTGGCGGCGGAAGAGGGCCGCCACCTCCTGTCCCTGGGACGCCCCAACCTCCACGGCCAGCCACCCTCCGGGGGCCAGCCACCCCGGCGCCGCGGCCGCCAGCCGCCGGTGGTGCTCCGTGCCCCCGACCAGGGCCTCGGGGGGCTCCGCCCGCACCTCGGGCGGGAGGGAGGCGTACTCCTCCTCCGTGACGTACGGCGGGTTGCTCACGAGGAGGTCCACGCGCCCCCGGAGGGAGGCCGGGATGGGGGCGAGGAGGTCGCCCTCCAGGACCTCGATCTCCAGCCCGAGCCGGGCCGCGTTGCGCCGGGCCAGCGCCACCGCGGCGGCCGAGCGGTCGGTGGCCAGGACCCTGGCGTCGGGCCGCCGGGCCTTGACGGCCAGGGCGATGGCCCCCGTGCCCGTCCCCACGTCCACCACCAGGGGCCGCTCCCGGTCCTCCAGGAGCCCCAGGGCCACCTCGACCAGGACCTCCGTCTCGGGCCGGGGGATGAAGACCCCGGGGGCCACCTCGAGCTCGAGGCCGAAGAAGGCCTGCCGCCCGGTCAGGTACTGGAGGGGGGTGCCCGCCGCCCTCCGGTGCAGGGCCCGCCGGTAGGCGGCGGCCTCGGCCTCCGTCAGCGCCGCCCTCCGCGCGTAGAGCGCCGCCCGGTCCGCCCCCAGGACGTGCATGAGGAGGACCTCCGCCTCCACCCGGGGGCTGGCCACCCCGCGTCGGGCCAGGTAGCTCTCCCCGGCCCGCAGGGCCCGGGCCGGGGAGAGGTCCGCCTCCACCCGGTTCCCGTTCACCGGGGCCCGCTCCCGTCCGGCCGCCCTCCCGGCCCTGGCGCCCCGGGCCCGGCCCGGGGTGTCGGGGGGCCGCCCCACCCGGCAGACTCTGCCCCCGGGGCCCGCGCCCCGCCCGCCCGGAGTTCGGAACGAGGAGAGGAGGAGCCGTGCCCATCCTTTCGTACCTGCGCTTCGCCCTGGCCTCGGAGGCGGACCGGGAGGCCTTCGAGGCCGACCTCGAGGCCATGCGGCGGCTGGCCGCCACCCAGCCCGGGTTCCGCTGGGCCGAGGTGGCGAGGAGCCTCGCAGACCCTCGGGTCTACGTGGTGGTGAGCCTCTGGGACGAGGTGGAGCAGGTGCGGGCCTGGGAACACCACCCCGAGCACGAGGAGGTCATCCGACGCTGGGAGGACCGGTACGAGAAGCCCTTCGTCCACCAGCGCTACGTCCCCTGGTTGCGCCCCTCGGCCTGACCCCCGAGGAGGACCACCGCGGCCCTCAGCCCCTGGCCGCCGCCAACTGCTCCGCCCGCTCCCGGGCCACCAGGGCGTCGAGGAAGGGGTCCAGGTCCCCCTCCTCGAGCACCCGGGGCAGGTCGTGGAGGGAGAGGTTCAGGCGGTGGTCGGTGACCCGGTTCTGGGGGAAGTTGTAGGTGCGGATCTTCTCCGCCCGCTCCCCCGTGCCGACCTGGGCCCGGCGGGCCGCCGCCTCCTTCGCCTGCTGCTCCTCCTGGCGCAGCCGGAGGAGGCGGGCCCGGAGGTAGCGGAGGGCCTTCTCCTTGTTCTGGCGCTGCGACCGCTCCTCCTGGACGGCGATGACGATCCCGGTGGGCTTGTGGGTGACCCGCACGGCGGAGTCGGTGGTGTTCACGCTCTGGCCCCCGGGGCCGGAGGACCGGAAGACATCGATCTCGAGGTCGTCGGGGTCGATGTGGACCTCTACCTCCTCGGCCTCCGGGAGGACGGCCACGGTGGCCGTGGAGGTGTGGATCCGCCCGGAGGCCTCGGTCACCGGGACCCGCTGCACCCGGTGGACCCCGGACTCGTGCTTGAGCCGGGAGTAGGCCCCTCGCCCCTGGACCAGGACCACCACCTCCTTGAACCCGCCCAGGTCCGAAGGGCTCGAGGAAAGGACCTCGGTCCGCCACCCCCGTCGCTCGGCGTACCGCCGGTACATCTCGAGGAGGTCCCCGGCGAACAGGGCCGCCTCCTGCCCCCCTGCCCCCGCCCGGATCTCGAGGACCACGTTCTTCTCGTCCATCGGGTCCCGGGGGGCGAGGAGCTCCTCCAGCCGGCCTTCCAGCTCCTCGGCCCTCCCCTGGGCCCGGGCGGCCTCCTCCCGGAAGAACTCGGCCAGCTCGGGGTCCCGCTCCTCGCGGGCCAGCGACCGGGCCTCCTCCGCCTGGGCCAGGGCCTCCCGGTAGGCGCGGTAGGCCTCCACCACCTCCTGCAGCTCGGCGTGGCGCTTGCCGAGCTCCCGGAGGCGCTCAGGGTCCGAGGCCACCTCGGGCCGGGCCATCTGTCGGGTGAGGTCCTCGTAGGCCCGTTCCAGTTCGTCCAGCCTCGCGCGCATCCCAGGCCATTATCGAGCCAGGCCACTAGCGAGGCCCCGGACCGGCCGCCTCTCTGGCCTCCGCCTCCCGCCGGAGGACCTCCTGGAAGGCGGCGATGGCCACCTCGATCTGGTCCCGGTCCGGGGGCCGGGTGGTGATCTTCTGCAGCCACAGCCCCGGGGCCATGAGGGCCCGCACGAGCGGGGAGACGCGGTACCGGGCCCCCAGCCGGAGGAGCTCATAGGAGAGGCCCGCGATGAGCGGGATGGCCAGGATCCGGAGGCCCACCCCCCAGGCCAGGCCCCGGTTCCCGAAGGACGAGTACACGAGGATCGTGAGGACCATGACGATGAGCAGGAAGTTGGTCCCGCAGCGGACGTGGAGGGTGGGGTAGCGGTCCACCACCTCGGGCCGGAGGGGCTCGCCGTGCTCGTAGGCGGCGATGGTCTTGTGCTCGGCCCCGTGGTACTCGAACACCCGCCGGATCTCCCGCATCCGCCCGATGAGGGCCAGGTAGGCGAGGAACAGCCCCACGCGGGCCAGGCCCTCCAGCACGTTGCCCAGGGGCCCCCAGTCCACCGCCCCCCGGAAGGCCCGGAACCCCAGGAACGGGCCCACGATGAACACCCCGGTGAACAGGAGGAGGGCCAAAGATAGAGAGAGAGCCATCTCCCCCCGGCTGAGCTTGCGGTCCTCCTCCACGGACTGGTTGGCGGAGACCGTGAGGGCCCGCATCCCGATGGCCAGGGCCTGGCCCAGGGCGATCACCCCCCGCAGCCCCGGGCGGGCCAGCCAGGGGACGCGGCGGGCGATGGACCGGATCTCGTGGGACTCGAGGTAGATGGAGGCGTCGGGACGGCGCACCGCCACCGCCCAGTGGTGGCGGCCCCGCATCATGACGCCTTCCAGAACGGCCTGGCCCCCGTAGACGTGCTCCGGCGCCGGCATCGGCCGAAGCCTACCCGGAGGCTAGCGGCCCTCGCCCCGTTTCGCGTACCGCCGCTGGAACCGCTCCACCCGTCCCCCGGTGTCCACGAGCTTCTGCCGGCCCGTGTAGAAGGGGTGGCAGGCCGAGCAGATCTCCACGTGGATCTCGGCCTTGGTGGAGCGGGTCTGGAAGGTGTTCCCGCAGGAGCACCGGACGGTGGCCACGACGTATTCGGGGTGGATGCCCTGCTTCATGTCGTCCCTTCCCGCACGCTCACGCCTCGTCCCGCACGTTCACGACCTGGTTCGAGCCCTCAGGAGGGAGTGAGCCCGAAGTCCTCCACGAGCCCCTCCACGTAGCGGTGGAAGGCCAGGTGGTCGCTTCGGAACTCCCGGCGCTCGCCCCCGCGCTCCACCGTCACCACGTCCAAGGGGACGCCCCCCGGCCCTCGCTCCTCCCGGACCTCCACCGGGACCCAGCCCTCGGCGATGGCCGCCCGCAGCTCGGCCGTCACCGGGTCGTCGCCCCACCCGGCCACCGCGCCCTCCGAGCTACTCCCCGACGGGGGCCTTGGCGATCTCCCGGAGGAAGATCTCGTTGGACTTGGTGGCCCGGATCTTGTCGATGAGGAGCTCGATGGCGGCGGCCGGCTCCAGGGCGTGGAGGACCCGCCGCAGCCGCCACACCAGGGCCAGCTCCTCCGTGCTCATCAGGCGCTCCTCCTTGCGGGTTCCGGAGGCCTCGATGTTGATGGCCGGGAAGATCCGCTTCTCGGCCAGGGCCCGGTCCAGCCGGATCTCCCAGTTCCCGGTACCCTTGAACTCCTCGAAGATAACCTCGTCCATCCGGGAGCCCGTCTCCACCAGGGCGCTGGCGATGATCGTGAGGGAGCCGCCCTCCTCGAGCTTGCGGGCCGCCCCGAAGAACCGCTTGGGCGGGTACAGGGCGGTGGAGTCCACGCCCCCGGAGAGGATGCGGCCGGAGGCCGGCGCGGCCAGGTTGTAGGCCCGGGCCAGGCGGGTGATGGAGTCGAGCAGGATGGCCACGTCCTTGCCCTGCTCCACCAGACGCTTGGCCCGCTCCAGCACGAGCTCGGTGACCTGGGTGTGCTGGTCCGCGGGCTTGTCGAAGGTGGAGGCCACCACCTCGTGGGCCGGCACCGTCCGCTGCCAGTCGGTGACCTCCTCGGGGCGCTCGTCCACGAGGAGGACGATGACGTGGGTCTTGGGGTCGTCCTGGATGATGCCCGTGGCGATCTGCTTGAGCACGGTGGTCTTGCCCGCCTTGGGCGGGGAGACCACCATCCCCCGCTGGCCCTTCCCCAGGGGGGCGATGAGGTCGATGATCCGCTCGGTGACCGCTTTGGGGTCGTGCTCCAGGCGGTACCGCTCGAAGGGGAAGAGCGGGGTCAGCTTGTCGAACTCGGGCCGCTGGCGGGCGGTCTCGGGGTCCCACCCGGACACCGACTCGATCTGCAGGAGGGCCGGGTACTTCTCGTTGTCCCGGGGCTCGCGAACCTTCCCGGTCACCTCA
>DATLZQ010000055.1:0-28885 GCA_035573915.1 Actinomycetota bacterium
GGCCGACCCGGACCTCATCTTCCTGGCCGACACCAAGTGCTGTGGGGTGACGGCGGCGAAGGTGGCCAGGCGTCCTGGGTGGGACCGGATCACCGCAGTGAAGCGGGGAGCCATCGTGGAGCTCGACGACGACGTGGCCTCGCGGTGGGGGCCCAGGGTGGTGGACTTCCTGCGGGCGGTGGTGGAGGCCGTGAGCGAGCTCCAACCGGTGGGGGCGTGACCGTGGAGCCCGCCGAGGTCCGGCCCACCCGGCTGGGGCCCGGCCCCCTCCTGGTGGGCCTGGCCGCGCTGGCCCTCTCCCTGGCCGCGATGGGGCCGTGGGCCCTGGCGGCGGTCGGCGCTGGGGCTGGGGCCGCCCTGGTGGGACTCCTGGCCCGGCGCCGGTTCGGGGGACTCACGGGCGACGTCCTGGGGGCGGCCGAGCAGGGGGGGACGTGGCCGTCCTGCTCGTGGGGGCGGCCGTGGCCGTCGGTGGTGCCCCGCCCTGGTGGTGAGGGTACCCTGGGGGCCCATGGGGAGGCTTTCGACCGGGCTCTCGACCAGCAGGCTGGCCAACGTGGCCGCCCGGGCCATCGCCGAGGCCTTCGTCCGCTACCGGGAGGAGTTCGACCGCATCACCCGGCGGGCTCGCCTGCGGTTCGAACGCCGCGACTGGCAGGGGGCGGTGGCCGACGCCGTGGAGCGCCTGGAGCTCTACGGCGCCGTCATCGACCAAATCGAACGGGACGTGCGCCGGGCCCTGGGGGACCGGATCGGAGACCGCCTTCTGTGGTCGGGGATGAAGGCCGTGTACTCGGGCCTCATCGAGGGGTGGCAGGACCGGGAGCTGGCCGAGACGTTCTTCAACTCCGTGACCCGCCGGGTGTTCGCCACGGTGGGCGTGGACCCCGACATCGAGTTCGTGGACGCCGACTTCGAGGTCCCTCCGCCGGGCAGGGGCGACGGAGTGTGGCGGACCTACCGGTGGTCGGGCGACCCGGCGGGCCTCATCCTGGACGTCCTGCTCGACGCCTGGCCCCGGGGACGGTTCGATGACGCCGTCCGAGATGCGGCGCTCGCGGCGGGGCGGGTGACCCGCCACCTTCGCCGGCTGGGGGGGAGCGCCCAGGCGATCGACCGGGCCGAGGTCCTGGCGGCCCCGTTCTTCCGCCGCAAGGGCGCCTACCTCGTGGGGCGGCTCCTGCCCCCGGGCCGGCCCGTGCCCTTCGTCCTGGCGCTGCTCAATGGCCCCCGGGGCATCGTCGTCGACGCCTTGCTCATGGACGAGGACGACGTGAGCATCCTGTTCAGCTTCACCCGCTCCCACTTCCACGTGGACGTGGGTCCGCCCCACGAGGTGGTGCGGTTCTTGAGCTCGCTCATGCCCAAGAAGCGGGTGGCCGAGCTCTACATCTCCATCGGGTTCCACAAGCACGGCAAGACCGAGCTCTACCGGGACCTCCTCCACCACCTCCGGTCCACCGACGAACGCTTCGAGCTGGCTCGGGGGACGCCGGGGCTGGTCATGGTGGTCTTTACCATGCCCGGTTACGACGTGGTGTTCAAGGTGATCAGGGACCGGGTGCCCGGGACCAAGACCGTCACCCGGGGCGAGGTCATGCGGAAGTACCGTCTGGTGTTCCGCCACGACCGGGCGGGCCGGCTGGTGGAGGCCCAGGAGTTCGAACACCTCCGGTTCGACCGCCACCGGTTCGCCCCCCAGCTCCTCGCGGAGCTCCGCCGGGAGGCGGCCCGCACGGTGGCCGAGGACGAGGACGCCGTGGTCGTGCACCACGCCTACGTGGAGCGGCGGGTCACGCCCCTGGACCTCTACCTCCAGGGCGCGTCCCCCGAGGCCGCCCGCAAGGCCGTGGTGGACTTCGGGCAGGCCATCAAGGACCTGGCCGCCACCAACATCTTCCCCGGCGACCTCCTGCCTCGGAACTTCGGTCTGACCCGCCACGGCCGGGTGGTCTGCTACGACTACGACGAGCTCTCCCTGCTCACGGAGTTCAACTTCCGGGCCATGCCTGTGCCGGGGACGGCCGACGAGGACCTCGCCGACGAGGCGTGGTACGGGGTGGGGCCGAGGGACGTCTTCCCCGAGGAGTTCCCGCGGTTCGTGGCCCTTCCGCCTCCCCTCCTGGAGGTGCTCAGGGAGGCCCACGGCGAACTCTTCGAGCCCGCCTACTGGCTGGAGATGCAGGCCCGGGTGGGAAGCGGGGAGATCATGGACATCTTCCCCTACCACCCCACCCGCAGGCTCCGGGGCGGTCCCTGAGCGTCCGGCGCCCGGTCCGGGCCGCGCCCCCCGTGCTACGGCTCCCCGCGGCCCGGCAGCGACCGGTAGTAGCGGAACACCACGTCGGCCACGCACGGGGGGTCCGGGAGCTCACCGGGCGCGACCCGGCCGACCCGAACGACCTGCTCCTGCTGTGCGTGGCCCTCAAGTGGCCGAGCTCGACTCGGAGATCGGCTGAGGGGCTCCAGCTCGACCAGGGACAGGGCGGGCATCGGCAGGTCGAACTCGAGCCGCACCGCTCCTCCGGCGGCGGGCTCGACCCGCTCCGGCTCCAGCTCCTCCAGGCGGTCGGCCGCCCGGAGCGCCGACCAGGTGGTCTCGCCCGGCCACGGGTGCCCGCTCCCCAGCCGCTCCCAGGACAGGCGGAGGTTCGAGTGGCGCTCGTCCAGCCGCCGGTGGCGGACCCGGTACGAGCCCTCGGACAGGCCCCGCACGGCCAGGCTCACCCGACGGTCGAGCAGGGGGTCGCCCCCGGCCTTGGTGTGGTCGGCGGTCCCGTTCCAGACGAGGACGCCAACCCGCCCCCCTCTCCGCGGGCGGCGATGGCGTTGACCATGTCCCCCGCCCCGTCGCCCTCGACGTCGACCGGGACCCGCTCCTCGCCCAGGTGCTCGAGCATCCAGAGGGCCCACCACCGGGGCTTGCGGAGGTTTCCCACGGTGAGGAGGCCGAACCCGCCGTGGAGGAGGGAGGGGGCCCGACCCAGCTCCTCGAAGTGGTCCGAGACGGTCCAGTAGGCCAGGGCCTCCAGGCGCCCCATGGCGCTGACCATTCCCCGCACGAGGTAGGCGGCGCTCCACACCGAGTCGTGGACGGGGTGGAAGTGTGCCGCGTGGGCTCCCCACCGGGAAGGGCGCGGTCCACCGCCTTGACCGCCCGGGCCGTCACGTCGTAGAGGCGGAAGTACTCCTCGGCCGTGCCCGCCCAGAAGACCTCCAGGTTGGGCTCGTTCCACACCTCGAACCCCCAGCGGCGGACCTCCTGCCGTCCGTAGCGCTCCATGAGGTGGGTCACGAGCTCCCGGACGAGCTCCTCCCACCGGTCCCAGTCCCGGGGAGGAGAGACGATGGCCCGGTAGGCGAAGACCGTCCGGGAGGGGTCCCGGGCCAGGTCCCTGGGCATGAAGCTCACCTCGACCACGGGGCGGACGTCCACCTCGAGGAGGCGGTCGTAGATGCGGTCGATCCCCGTGAAGTCGTGGACCGGGCGCCCCTCGACCTCCCGGTAGACCCCCAGGTCGTCGTGGAGGATGGCGTGGGCCCGGACGGCCCGGATCCCGAGCTCCTCCCGGGCCATCCGAAGGGCCTCGGCGACCTCGCCCCCCACCGGCCTCCCCCCGGGGCCCTGTCCGTGCAGGAGCTGGCTCAGGCGCTCGGCCCCCACCATGGCCCGCCAGGGGCGGGGGAGCGGGCCCAGCGACCGGGCGGCGTCCACGGTCACCCGCACCTCCCCTCGCCCTCGGGGAGGGGGGTGGCCGCCACCGGGTCGCTGAGGGGCTGAGTGCGGTCGTCCACGGTGGCCACGGGGCTCACCCGGTACCAGACCCTGCGTCCGGGCGGCGCGGCGGTGTCGGTGAACGGAGGGTGGGGCACCGCCTGGACCAGGGGCTCTCCCACCGCCACGGGCCGGTACTCGCCGTCGGGTGCGTCCGCTCGCAGGACGAGGTAGCCCACGGCCCCCGGGACGGGGTCCCAGTCCAGCGTGACCTGGCCCCGCCCCTGGGCCGCTCGGAGGCCTCAGGGAGCGGAGAGCCCGGGCAGGGGGACCCGCCGGGGGGCCTCCACGGCTCGCCCCGCCCTGGCCTCCCACTCCGTCCTGAGGTCAGCTCCTCCCTCGGTCACGGCAGGAGGGCCTGGCCCGGGCCAGCGCTCGTCGGGGGCGGACCGGGGAAGCTCCGCCCGAGGGAGGGAGGGGCCTTCACGGCGAGATCCGGCCCGCGCCGAACCCCTCCATCGCCATGAGCGGCCGGAGCGACGGCTCCAGGAAGGGAGCCAGGTAGCCCTGGAGGCGGTCGCCGAGGACGGCATTGGCGATGGCCGCCATGACCATCCCCTGGTCCAGGGCGAGGTAGCGGTCCGCCACCTGCCCACTCACCACGTCCACGGAGTCCCGGAACCCCCCGGGCCCGTACAGCCCGGGGAAGTCCTCTTCCAGGGCCGCCAGGTTGTCCAGGGCCTGCTCGGGGGCGAAGTCCAGGGCCAGGAACGCGGCGTGGGGCGTGACCACGCCGTTGCCGTAGTCCTCGATGGCCCGCGGGGGGCGGGGACAGTTCGGGTCCGGCCACCCCAGGTCCACCAGGGTGCCCCGCTGCTGGTCGCTCGTGTAGCCCGCGTCCCACATCCCGATCTGGTCCACCCCGTACTCCCGGTAGTCGGCGGCCGGGTCGCTGGCGGGCGAGAACCCCCAGTACCCGTAGCCCGCCTCCTCCAGCGCGTACTCCACCTGGGACTCCACGTAGAGGGGGTGGATGATGGCCCAGCTCCTTGGCCCCCACTGCTCCTCCGGGGCCACCAGCGGCACCATGAGGGCCTCGAACATGCTGCCGCCCCAGGACGGCACCACCAGCTGGTCGTCGTAGCGGTAGGCCCCCTCGTACACGTGGGCCCCCAGGTAGGTCCGCCACTGGAGGTGTGCGCTCCGCCGGGGACCACGCAGCCGTGCTCGCGGACCTCCGGAAGAGGGAGGGGCCCTCCGCGTAGGGAGGGCCCCCGCGGTGAGCTGGCGGGAGCGGGCGTCCCGCCCTCCACCGCTCCCTTGGGTCAGGTCCGGTCGGGGCTCCGCGAGGAGGCCTCCACGAGTTCCCCGACCGGCGCCCGCCGCTGCCCGTCGGTCAGGACGAAGTCCGGGTAGGCCAGGGCACCCATGAGCGGGAGGTCCAGCCCCTGCAGCTCCTCCTCGGCGCTGACCCGCAGGCCCTGGACCCGGTCCTGCACCTTGAAGAAGGCCCAGGAGAGGCCGAAGGCCCAGAGGAGGAGGGTGCCCACGCCGGCCAACTGGGCCAGGAGTTGGCTGGGGTCGCCGTAGAAGAGGCCCTTGACGGTCCCCTCCACCCCGTTCCAGCCGGCCCCGTAGGTGCCGTCGGCGAACAACCCGAGCGCCACCACCCCCCACAGGCCGCAGGTCCCGTGGACGCTGACGGCGCCCACCGGGTCGTCGATCCGGAGGCGGTCCAGGAGCTGGACGCTCTCCACCACGAGGACCCCGGCCACGGCCCCGATGAGAGCGGCGGCCCAGGGGGCCACGAACCCCGAGGGCGCGGTGATCCCGACCAGGCCCGCGAGCATCCCGTTGGCCATCATGGCCGGGTCCGGCTTTCCGAACCGGGAGGGACGCATGCACCAGAGCATGGCGGCGAAGGCCCCGGTGGCCGAGGCCAGGACGGTGTTGACGGCCACGGCGCTGATCCGGAGGTCCGTGGCGGCGAACGTCGAGCCCGGGTTGAACCCGAACCACCCGAACAGGAGGATGAAGGTCCCGGCGATGGCGAGCGGGATGTTGTGCCCGGGCATGGGGTTGGCGGAACCGTCGGGGTTGTACTTGCCGATCCGGGGCCCGATGACCATGGCGCCGGCTAGGGCGCATAGGCCGCCCACGGCGTGGACCACCCCCGACCCGGCGAAGTCCACGTAGCCGTGACCCAGCCCCAGGGTGGTGCCGAGCTTGGCCAGGAAGCCCCCGCCCCACGCCCAGTTCCCGAACAGTGGGTAGAGGACCATGGACATGAAGAAGCTGTAGACGACGAAGGCTCCCCACTTCCACCGCTCGGCCATGGCCCCGGTCACGATGGTGGCGGCGGTGTCCATGAATACGAGCTGGAACATGAAGAACCCCAGCACGCCCACGTCGTAGACCTCGGAGAGGGCGAACCCCTTCGTCCCCCACAGGCACCAGTCCCCGATGCAGAAGGAGCCGGTGAGGGGAGGGGTCCCACCGATGGCGGTGATGCCACCCACCCCTCCGAACTGCAGGGCAAAACCCACGAGGAAGTAACCGATCACCCCCAGGGCGAACACCATGAAGTTCATGGCCATGGTGTGGGCGGCGTTCTTGGCCCGGGTGAAGCCCGTCTCTACGAGGGCGAACCCGGCCTGCATAAAGAGGACCAGGAACCCGGTGAGGAGCAGCCAGGCCATGTTGACGGCGACCTTGTTCTTCCCGACCTGGTCGATCAGGCTGGCCCCAGCGTCGTCGTCGAGGTCGGAGAAGGCCGGAGGCTCCGCCCCGAAGACGTCCTTCCCGGAGCCGGTCAGGTCCCCGCAGGGATCTCCCGCACCGGTCACCCGTCCGCCGCAGGCCTCCTGGGCGTGGGCGGTGCCTCCAATCGCCCCCACCAGAAGGAGCACGGATGCTGCCAGCCCGAGGGCGGCCACTGCGTGCGGGACTCGCTTGCTCATAGCAACCCTCCTTCCCATTGCTGGGCACGCCGCTCGCGTGCTCGGGCGGAGCGTAGGAGGGCAGCATTTCAGGGGGGTTGCGTCACCGTGAAGAGTTGGTTACGGAAGCCCGGGGGCGGGCCTCAGGCTGGACGGGCCATCTGGCCTCCCTCAACCGGGGCCGAAAGAGGGACGAACGTCCCCCCTCAGGCCAGGGGCGGCCAGCTCAACTCTCACGACACACCGTCCGATCCTTCTGCAGCCAGTTACCCGTTTGCAGGCAGGACCGCCGTCCTGGCGGTCCGGGAAGGGAGCTCGACATGCGGAAGGTCTATCCGGCGGCGGCGGCCCTGGGGGTCCTGGCCCTCCTCCCCTGGCTGGTCACCCAGGCCATCTTCACCGACTCGGCGGACGTGGGCTCGAACACGTTCACCACGGGGACAGTGGACATCTCGACGAGTCCGGCGTCGGCCCTGGTCACCTACTCCAACATGGCGCCGGGGGACAGCACCACGGCGAGCCTCACCGTTACCAACGGGGGGACCCTGGGGCTCCGGTACGCCATCTCCAGTTCGGCCACGAACCCCGATGGGAAGGGCCTCAAGGACCAGCTGGTGCTCACGATCAAGACGGTGGACGTGACCACCCCGGCCGCCCCATGCGACAACTTCGACGGGACCCAGCTCTACTCGGGGGATGTCGACAGCACGGACGGGAAGCTCGTGGGGGACGCGGCTCAGGGCGCCCAGGCCGGGGACCGCACCTTGGCCGCCGGAGCGAGCGAGGTCCTCTGCTTCCGGGTGGCGCTGCCCGTGACCACGGGCAATGCCTACCAGAGCGCCTCCACCACCGTGACCTCCACGTTCTCCGCCGAGCAGACCGCCAACAACCCGTAGGCGACGGGAGCGGGCCGCGCTAGGGCGTGGGCACGACAGTGAGGCGCCGGGTCCTCCGCTGGTTGCAGCGGACCGCCACGCTGGCGCTGGTCGCAGCGGCGGCCGCCGTGGCCGGCGTGGCCCTGCCCGCGCTCTTTGGCTACCGGTCGCTGCTCGTGGTCAACGGCAGCATGGGCAGGGCCGTTCCCGTGGGGTCCGTGGCCGTCGTGGAGGGGATCGGGGTGGAGGCGGTGCGGGTGGGGGACGTCGTCACCGTCGGCCGCCCCGGGGCGAGCCTGCCCGTGACCCACCGGGTGGTCGGGATCGAGCGCGACCGGCTGGGCTGGATCCTGTTCACCAAGGGCGACGCGAACGCATCGGCGGATCCTGAGCCCTTCCGGGCGACCTCTGGCCGGGTGGATCGGGTGCGGTGGGTGGTGCCCCTGGTGGGCTACCTGATCGCCGGGGCCCGGACCCCCGCCGGGGTCTCCGTCCTCCTGGGCCTCCCCCTGGCGGGGCTGGCGTGCGAGGGCTGGGGGTGGCTTCGGGCGGCGCGGCTCCTGGTCGGCCAGGCTGGGGAGTGAGCGGGCCGGAGGCGAGCGAGGCCAAGGGACGGATGAGGGTTCGGGCGGCGGCGTTCGTGCTGATCGTGGGGGTGGCCCTGTCTCAGTGGGCGCGGCCGGCGCTGGGCGTGCTGGGAGCGAGCCGAGCGGTGGGCTCCAACGCGTTCACCACCGCCACGCTCGAGCCCCCGACCGGTCTGGCTGCCTCGGCCTCCTGCGCGGGGCTCCTGGCTGCTAAGGTCTCGCTGACCTGGACGGCCACGGTCTCGACCTTCGCCGACGGCTACGACGTCCACCGCTCCACGACGGACGGGGGACCGTACACCAAGATCGCCCACCTGAGTGGACGCGGAACGACGTCCTACACGGACCAGTCGGTGGCCCTGGGCACCACCTACTACTACGTGGTCCAGGCCACGGCCGTCAGCTGGACCAGCGGGAATTCGGGCCAGGCCCAGGCCACCACGCCGCTCCTCTGCGCCTGAGCCCTCCCGGGCAGGAGGGGAGACGTCGGACACTCGGGAGCCCCCGCCCGGGAACGACCTGACCGGGCCCGGTTCACCGACACTTCATCGGCCCGAAACGCAGCGGTAACCATCCCGCTCTAGCCTGCCGGCCGGACGGCCCAAGGAGGCCGCTCCTCGAGGCGGGGCGAGACGGAGAACACCCGGATGGCGCTGTGGGAGCTGGAGCTCACTTTCCGGGACACCGCTGGGCACCCCCAGCGGGAGCACCTGGGCGTGTACGGCTCCGACCGGCTGGCCCAGGCCATCGCCGCCGCGCTCGAGCGGGCCCGCCTCCTCGGTGGGGGTGTCGATGTCACCCGGTGCGGCCCCCGAGGGCGACCGCGCCCCCTGGACCCGTACCTGCCGCGGCGCGAGCTGCGGTTCGCCGAGGTGGCGGAGGGACTCCGCCGCAGCGGCTGGGTGAGGTTCTTCCGGGGGTCCGACGCCCAGGCCCTCTCCGGTCTAGGCGGCCGGTGCAGGTGTGGCGGGGACCTCGAGTACCGGGCGCTGCGCTCCCCGACCAGCGAGGCCTCCCTGGCCTTCCTCGTCTGCGAGCGGTGCGACGTGGTGGCCTTCGAGCAGGGAGTCGACGCGTCCCCGGTGGGGGAGGGGTAGCGAATGGACGGCCCCCGGGTGGTGGCCCTCTCCGCCTTCGTCCTCTCCTACGGGGCCATCATGTCGGGCCGCGTCCACCGAGCGGTGGCCGCCCTGGCCGGGGCCGTGGCGGTGGGCCTGTTCGTCCTCCCTCCCGCCAGGCTGCTCGAGGCCCAGAACTGGGAGACCCTCCTTTTCATCTTCGGGATGATGGTGGTGATCGGCACGCTTGAGCGGTCGGGGGCCTTCCGCTGGCTGGGGCTGCACGTGGCTCGCTGGGCTCGCCTGGACGCCCTCCGGCTGTTCGTCGGGCTGTCGTTCCTGGCCGCCGTCCTGGCCGCCTTCGTGGACTCCATCACGGTCATGCTCTTTCTCGCCTCCCTCACGGTGGAGGTGGCCCGCCTGGCCGAGGTGCCGGCTCTCCCCATCATCGTGGCGGAGATCACCGCGGCCAACATCGGGGGGGCGGCCACCCTGGTGGGGGACCCGCCCAACGTCATCCTCGGGACCCACTTCGGCCTCTCGTTCCTGGACTTCGCCTGGCACACGGGCCCTCCGGCCATGCTGGCGCTCGCGCTGAACATGGGCCTCCTGCTTCTCGTGTTCCGCGGTGAGGTCCTGGGGTCCCGGCGCCAGCTGGCCGCGGACCCCGCGGCCAGGGCCAGGAGGGTGGCGCTCCTCCGCCCGGACCAGGCCGTGAAGGATCTCCACCTGTTTCGCACCGGGTGGCTAGCGCTCGCGGTCGTGGTAGCCCTCCTGGTCGTGCACCGAGAGGTGGGGGTGCCCATCGGCGTGATCGGGGTGTGCGCCGGGGCGCTCGTCCTCCTGGTGGGCGGCCAGCACAAGATGGGCGAGGTGCTCGAGTCGCTGGACTGGGCCACGTTGCTCTTCTTCGGGGCCTTGTTCCTCATCGTGGGAGCCATGGAGCAGACGGGGCTGCTGGACTCCGTGGCCGGGTTCGTCCGGGAGCTGTCGGGGGGGAGGGTGGGGCCCACGGTCTCCGTCCTGCTCTGGTTCGGCGCCTTCGGGTCGGCGGTCGTGGACAACGTCCCGTTCGCCGCGACCATGGCTCCCCTCATCGGGCATCTGGCCGGTCCGGGGATGAGCCTGGAGCCTCTGGTGTGGGCCACGGCCCTGGGCACGGATATCGGGGGGAACATGACCCCCATCGGGGCCTCGGCCAACGTGGTCGGGCTGGCCGTCTACGAGCGGGCCACCGGGGATCGGGTCACCTGGGGGAGGTACCTCCGGGCCGCCGTGCCTGCCACGCTAGCGGCAGTGGTCAGCGTGAACGCCTTCCTCTGGCTCGTCCACCGGTGAGCCATGTACGCGCGAATCCTGGTCCCCTTGGACGGGAGCGAAGCGGCCGAGGCGGCCCTGCCCCACGCCCGCTCCCTGGCCAGCCGCCTGCACGCCGAGGTCGTGCTGCTCCGAGTGGAGGCCCCCATCCCGAACCTCCCGTCCAGCCGCTACCCCGCCGAGATCGGAGAGGAAGCCGCCCGCTACCTGCGCTCGGTGGCCGAACCCATGATCCTCAAGGGCCTCAAGGTGCGGACGCTGGTGGAGTACGGCGACCCGGTCGAGGTCGTCTTGGCCATGGCCGCCGCCCACCGGGTGGATCTCATCGTGGTGGCCGACGACGGAGGCGGGGGGGTGTGGCGGCGGGTCCCAGGGCGGCTGGTGAGCCGAATCCTGGCGGGCTCCCGGGTGCCCACCCTGGTCGTGCGGGGCGGTTGAGGGCCGCCCGGGTAGCCGCGCGGCCCAGGGAGCGGAACTAGGGGTGCGGGACGCCGACCGGGAACGCCGCCCCCCCGGTTGTTGTTTGCCGGGGCCCTGGAGCACCTGAACGAGGTGAGCGGGGTGTCGGAGGAGGGTGGGGCCCGGCGGGAGGAGTTGGGGGCCGAGCTGGCGAGCTGCGGACGAAGACCCGGTGGCCGGGGACCCGGAGCCGCCCGGGATCCCCCAACCCGATCAGGCCGCCCAGCAGGATCAGGTCGAGGTCGTCCGGGGTCTCCCCGCCCTCCTGGCACTTGGCCCCGAAGCACGGCCCCGGGGGGCCGGTCCAGCTGAAGACGTCGATGCCCCGCTGATGTCGATGATCTCGAGCCTGCCCCCTCCGGGGACGTGGCACCTCCCGGTGGCGTCCGCGGTGTCGATGAGGACGCTCTTCGGGGCCTCCGCCCCGTCGAGCTGGAGGCCCAGGGTTCCCCCCGGGTTGTTGGTGAGGCAGTTCGCCGACCCGTGTGATCGACGACGGCGTAGTGGCCCCGGCCCGCCTCGACCTGCCTCCGGGCACCGCATCACGAGACTTCCACCGCTGACTGACCGATTTGGCTCAGACGGCGGCGGGGCTCACATGGCGGCGGTGGGCTCCTCCACGAACCGGTATCCCACGCTCCGGACCGTCTCGATCAGGTACGCATGCTGGCCCAGCTTGGCCCGGAGCCGGCGAACGTGGACGTCCACCGTCCGGATCCCCCCGTAGTAGTCGTAGCCCCACACCTGCCGGAGGATGGCCTCCCGGGTGTAGACCCGGCGGGGGTGGGTGGCCAGGAACCGGAGGAGCTGGTACTCCATGAACGTGAGGTCCAGAGACCTGCCCGCGACCGAGGCCTGGTAGGTGGAGAGGTTGAGGGTCAGGGTCCCCCGCTGCAGGACCTCGGAGTCCCCCTGGCCGGCCCGTCGCCGCACCTGCCGGAGCCTGGCCTCGAGCCCTGTCCTCGTGTAGGGAACCTCCACGAAGTCGTCGTAGAGCTCCTCGTAGGTCCGCAGGAGCTCCACCTCCTCCTCCCGCACCACCCAGACGATGGGGGTCCGAGCGAACCGCCCCGACCTCCTGACAGCCTGGGAGAAGCGGACGGCCTCGGTGGCGCTCCCGCTCGGGGCTACCAGCAGCACGGCGGCGGCGGCCGTGGCGTCCGGGACGTCCGCGAGGGACACGGCGATAGGGGCGTAGCCGATCACGGCCAGGTCCGCGATAAGCGGCCCGGCCAGGGCGGTGTCGGCCGAGGCCAGGATGGCCACCCCCACTAGCTGCCGCGTCGCTTCGTGGAGCACGCCTCCCCTCACCGCGTCCGGCGCCTCGACCCTGCTCACAGCCGGGGCAGGTACCGCTGGAGCTCGAAGGCTGTCACGTACGCCTTGTACTCGTCCCACTCGGCCACCTTGTTCGCTAGGAACCAGTCGAACACGTGCTCACCCAGCACTTCCCGCACGAGGCCGCTCCCCCTCATGGCCGCGATGGCCTCGGGGAGGCTCTCGGGGAGCTGTTCGATCCCCGCCCCCCACCGCTCGATGTCGGTCATCCGGTAGATGTCGTCGGAGGCCTCCAGAGGAAGCGGGTACTCGTTCTCCACCCCCCTGAGCCCAGCCCCCAGGATGACGGCGAAGGCCAGGTAGGGGTTGCAGGCGGGGTCCGGCGCCCGGTACTCGATCCGGCAGGCGGACTCCTTCCCCGGCTTGGTGAGCGGGACCCGCACCAGGGCCGACCGGTTGCGGATCCCCCAGCACACGTACACGGGGGCCTCGAACCCGGGGACCAGGCGCTTGTAGGAGTTCACCCACTGGTTGGTAACGGCGGTGATCTCCCGGGCGTGGCGGAGGAGCCCGGCCATGAACGAGCGGGCTGTCTTCGAGAGGTAGTGCTCGTCGGTGGGGTCGAAGAACGCGTTCCGCTCCCCCTCGAACAGCGAGAGGTGAAGGTGGAGGCCCGAGCCCCAGGCTCCCTGGATGGGCTTGGGCATGAACGTGGCATACACCCCGAGCTCCTGGGCCACCTCCTTGACCACCAGCCGGAAGGTCATGACCGAGTCGGCGATGGTGAGGGCGTCGGCGTGCCGCAGGTCCACCTCGTGCTGGGAGGCGGCCACCTCGTGGTGGGAGTCCTTGACCGGGATTCCCAGGGCCTCGAGGTAGGTGATCACCCGCCGCCGGAAGTCGCTCCCCACGTCCAGGGGGGTGAGGTCGAAGTAAGAGCCCTCGTCCAGGGGCTCGGGCGTCTTGGCGTCCTTGAACAGAAAGAACTCGATCTCCGGCCCCACGTAGAAGGAGAACCCGAGGTCCGCCGCCCGGGCCAGGGCCCGCCGGAGCACGAACCGGGGGTCCCCGGCGAAGGGCTCGCCGTCGGGGGTGTAGATGTCGCAGAACATCCGGGCCACCCGCCGGTCCTCCGGCGCCCACGGCAGGAGCTCGAAGGTGGTGGGGTCGGGCCGGGCCACCATATCCGCCTCCTGGACGCGGGCGAACCCGTCGATGGAGGAGCCGTCGAAGCTCACCCCCTCCGCGAGGGCCTCGGGGAGCTCCTCCGCAGGGATGGCGAACGACTTGAGGTAGCCCAGGACGTCCGTGAACCAGAGCCGCACGAACCGGATCCGGTGCTCCTCCGCGGCCTGGAGCACGAACGGCGCCCCTCGCTCTCCCGCGGCCACCCGTCCGACCTCCATCTGTTTCCTGTCTCCGCCCTGGACGCGAAGGATACCGGGGCCAGTTTTCGTTGCGGTTTCCTGTGCATTAAGTCCCAGTTACAAAACGGCCTCGGCGGCCGGGGATGGCGGGGAGGCCGCGCCCCCGCCTGAGGCGCGACCGTCCGGGCGGACCTCCGGTGCGCAGCGTGGGCCAGCCACGTGACCTATGTTGCAACTGCAACGAAAATGCGGCGCCAATGATCCCTGTTGCCATCTGTTGCAACAAGCGCCTACAGTAGCCCATGAAACATGGTCGGTAGCGCGGAAGGAGGGAGGGAGGCCCGTTGAGGACCAGGCTCCTCGCGCCGGTGGGCCTGGCCGTGGCCATGCTGGGAGCGGCGTGTGCCCAGCGGGGGACCGGGGGCTCCGGCGACCGCCTTCAGGTGGTAACCACGGTCTCGCCCATCACCAACCTCGTCCAGAACGTGGGCTGCGACCGGATCGAGGTGTGGGGCATCGTCCCGGAGGGGACGAACAGCCACACCTTCGAGCCGGCCCCCTCGGACGCCCGCCTTTTCGCCGAGGCCGACGTCGTATTCATGAACGGGCTGCACCTGGAGGAGCCGACCAGGGAGCTGGCGGAGGCCAACGTGAGGGAGGGCGTCCCCATCGTCCGGCTGGCGGAGCGGACGATCGGCCCCGACGAGTACATCTTCGACTTCAGCTTCCCGAGGGACCAGGGCGACCCGAACCCGCACCTCTGGACGAACCCCATCTACGCCAAGCGCTACGCGGAGATCGTGCGGGACGAGCTCTCCCGGCTGGACCCCGAGCACGCCGCGGAGTACCGGGCCAACTACGAGCGCCTGGCGGCCCGCCTGGACGAGCTGGACCGCCTGGCCAGGGAGGTGACGGCCACCGTGCCTCCGGAAAACCGAAAGCTCCTCACCTACCACGATTCCTTCCCCTACTTCGCCCGGGAGTACGGGTGGACGGTGATCGGGGCCATCCAGCCCTCGGACTTCTCCGAGCCCACCCCCGCCGAGGTGGCCCGGCTCATCGAGCAGATCCGGCGGGAGCGGGTCCCCGCCATCTTCGGGTCGGAGGTGTTCCCCAGCCCCGTCCTCGAGCAGATCGCCCGGGAGACGGGGGCCCGCTACATCGACGACCTCCGCGACGATGACCTCCCCGGTGAAAACGGCGATCCCGACCACAGCTACGTGGGGCTCATGGCCTTCGACTTCAGGACGTTCATGGGGGCCCTGGGGGGCGACGCCTCGGCCTTCGACGCCCTCCCCGTGGAGAACCTGTGCGGGGAGGCCACCGCCCACTACCGCTACTGAGAGGAGGGCCCGTGTCCGCGCCAACGATCGTCCGGCTGGAGGGGGTGACCTGCCGCTACGGGCGGGAGGTCGTCCTCGAGGACGTGGACCTCGATGTGCGGGAGGGCGAGTTCGTGGGGGTGGTGGGGCCCAGCGGGTCGGGGAAGACCACGCTCCTGCGGGCCATCGCCGGGGCGGTGCGGCCGGCCTCGGGGCGGGTGGTGCGCGACCCCCGGGCCACCGTGGGCTACGTGCCCCAGGTGGAGACCGTGAACTGGTACTTCCCGGTGACCGTCCGGGAGGCCGTCCTCATGGCCCGGATCGGCTGGCGGGTGGTGCCCTGGCCCTCCCGGGAGGACGTGGCCGAGGCCGAGGCCGTCCTGGCCCGCCTGGGTCTGGAGGGCCTGGGGGGCCGCCACATCCGGGAGCTGTCCGGGGGGCAGCAGCAACGGGTGTTCATCGCCCGAGCCCTACTCCGCCGCCCCCGCCTGCTCCTTTTGGACGAGCCCACGAGCGGGGTGGACGTCCGGACGCGGCACGAGATCATGCACCTCCTCCACGAGCTGCACCACGAGGGCCTGGCCATCGTGGTCACCACCCACGACCTGAACGGGATCGCCGCCCACCTCCCGCGGCTGGTGTGCTTGAACCGGCGGGTGATCGCCACGGGCTCGCCCTGGGAGGTGATCACCCCCGAGGTACTGGAGCGGACCTACGGGGCGCCCCTCGAGGTCCTCTCGCACGGGGGGATGCCGGTCGTCGTGGAGCGGTTCGAGGAACTGGTGGAGGCGGGAGCCGACGTGGTCGCCCTGGGGGAGGGACACCATGAGCACGCTCGTTGAGCCCTTCGACTACGCCTTCTTCCGCCACGGGCTGGTCGTGGCCACCCTGGCCGGGGCCCTCTGCGGGCTGGTGGGGGTGTACGTGGTGCTCCGGGGGATGAGCTACATCGGCCATGGGCTCTCCCACGCCATCTTCGGGGGGGCCGTGGCGAGCTTCGTCACCGGCATCAACTTCTACCTGGGGGCCGGGGTGTGGGGGCTGGTCTCGGCCCTCCTCATCGACAAGGTGGCCCGCCGGCGGACGGTGGGCGCGGACGCCGCCATCGGGGTGGTCACCACCGCCAGCTTCGCCCTGGGCCTGGCCCTGATCTCCCGCTTCGGGGGCTTCACCCGGAACTTCGAGGCGGCCCTGTTCGGCAACGTCCTCGGGGTGACCTTCGCCGACGTGTGGGTGGTGGCCGGGGTGGCGGCCTTCGCCGCGGGGGTGGTGTTCTTCCGCTACCGGCAGCTCCTGTTCGCCACGTTCGACCCCGAGGTGGCGGAGGCCTCCGGGGTCCGCACGGCCCACGCCGACCTCCTCCTCGCCCTCACCCTGGCCGCCACGGTCACCGCCACCATGAACGTCTTGGGGGTCACCCTGATCGCCGCGGTCCTGGTCATCCCGGCGGTCATCGCCCGGCTGCTCACGGACAGCTTCGCCCGGATGCTCGCCATCTCCGTGGTGGTGGGCACCCTCTGCGGGTTCTTCGGGGTGTACCTCTCCTACTACCTGAACATCTCCTCCGGGGCCTCAGTGGTGCTGCTGAGCGCGGCGGTCTTCGTGGTGGCCTACGCCGTGTCCGGGGTGCGCCGGCGCCTGGCCTCGGCGGCCGTCCCGTTCCACCTCTCGTAGCGGCCGCCCGGCCTCGTCGCGGCCGCCCGGCGGGGACCCGGCCCGGACGGCCGGGCGTCGCGGCGGCCCGTGCCCTTCCCCGGGAGGGGACGCCCCGGGGTAGCCTTATGGGGCCGTGGCCGTCCGGGTGGTGGAGGCGGTAGGGCGGGCCCTGGCCGAGCTGGGGGTCCGGGACGCGTTCGGCCTGCTGGGGAGCGGCAACTTCCCCGTGACCGAGGCCATGGTCCGCCACGGGGTCCGGTTCGTCTCCGCCCGGCACGAGTGCGCCGCAGTGAGCATGGCCGATGCCTACGCCCGGGTGAGCGGCCGGGTGGGGGTGGCCACCCTCCACCAGGGGCCCGGGCTCACCAACGCCACCACCGCCCTGGCCGAGGCCGGCAAGGCCCGCATCCCCCTCCTCGTGGTGGCGGCCGACACCTCCGCCGGGGCGGTTCGGTCGAACTTCCGCATCGACCAGGCCGCGCTGGCCGCGGCGGTGGGGGCCGTGGCCGAACGGGCCCATTCCCCGGCCTCTGCCCTGGAGGACCTGGCCCGGGCCTGGCGCCGGGCCACGGTGGAGCGTCGGGCGGTCCTGTTCAGCCTCCCCCTGGACGTGCAGGGGGCCGAGGCCCCCGGCACCCGCGTGAGGCCGCCGCCCCCGCCGGCCCCGCCCGCCCCCGACCCGGAGGCCGTCCAGCGGGCCGCGGACCTCGTGGTGGCGTCGGAGGCCCCGGTGGTGCTGGCCGGGCGGGGAGCGGTGCTCTCGGGGGCCGGGGCGGCCCTGGAGGGGCTGGCGGAGCGGTGCGGGGCCCTCCTGGCCACCTCCGCCAACGCCCACGGGCTGTTCGCCGGGAACCCCTGGAGCCTCGGGATCTCCGGCGGGTTCGCCTCGCCCGCGGCGGCCCGGCTCCTCCGGGAGTCCGACCTGGTGCTGGCCTTCGGGGCCTCGCTCAACATGTGGACCACCAGGCACGGGGTCCTGCTCGGGCCCGAGGCCCGGGTGGTGCAGGTGGACCTGGACCCCGACGCCATCGGGGCCCACCGGCCCGTGGACCTGGGCCTGGTGGCCGACGCCCGGCTGGCCGCGAAGGCCCTGGGGGCCGAGCTGGACCGTCGGGGCCACCGGGCCCGGGGCCGGCGGCGGGAGGAGGTGGGCCGGGCCATCGCCGAGGGGAGCTGGGCGAACCTGGCCCACGAGGACCGCTCCACCGGGGACCGGGTGGACCCCCGGACCTTCTCCCGGGCCCTGGACCGGCTGCTGCCGGCGGAGCGGACCGTGGCCGTGGACTCCGGCCACTTCATGGGGTGGCCCCCCATGTACCTCTCGGTCCCGGACGCCGCGGGGTTCGTCTTCACCCAGGCCTTCCAGTCGATCGGGTTGGGCCTGTCCTCGGCCATCGGGGCAGCCGTGGCCCGCCCCGACCGGCTCACCGTGGCCTGCCTGGGGGACGGGGGGGCCCTCATGGCGGCGGGGGAGTTCGAGACCCTGGTCCGGCTGGGGCTCCCCCTCCTGGTCGTGGTCTACAACGACGCCGCCTACGGCGCCGAGGTCCATCACTTCGGGCCGCAGGGGTACCCGGTGGACCTGGTCCGCTACCCCGACCCGGACCTGGCCGGGCTGGCCAGGGGGCTGGGGGCGGAGGCCGCCACGGTCCGGTCGCTCGGGGACCTGGGGCCGCTCGAGAAGTGGCTGGAGCGGCGGGACGGGCCGTTCGTCCTGGACGTGAAGGTGGTCCCGGAGGTGGTGGCGGAGTGGCTTGAGGAGGCCTTCCGGGCCCACTGACCACCGGGCTCGGGTCGGGCCCGGCCCGAGGCCCGGGCTCGGGCCGGCCCACGGACTGTCGGCGGAAGTCGAGGAGACGGCGGGCCCCGGGGAGGCCCGCCGCGGGTGGAAGGAGGTCGAGATGGACGTCCTCGCGTCGCTCGTCCGGGCCCTGGCGGAGGGGTCGGTGGAGGTAGTGGACCTCACCCAGCCCCTCTCCGAGCGGACCCCGGTCATCCGGCTCCCGGAGCCCTTCGTGAACACCCCGGGGTGGAAGCTCCGGGAGCTCAGCCGCTACGACGAACGCGGCCCCGCCTGGTACTGGAACGCCTTCGAGGGCGGGGAGCACGTCGGGACCCACTTCGACGCCCCCATCCACTGGGCCACGGGGAAGGAGCTGGACGACGTCTCCCAGGTCCCGGTCCGGCGGCTGGTGGGGCCGGCCGTGGTGATCGACAAGTCCGCGGAGTGCGCGGCCAACCCCGACTTCCTCCTCACCGTGGACCACGTGAAGGAGTTTGAGAAGGAGAACGGGCCCCTCCCCGAAGGCGGGTGGCTGTTGTACCGGACAGGGTGGGACGCCCGGGCCGACGACGCCCAGGCCTTCCTCAACGCCGACGAGACCGGCTCCCACACCCCCGGCATGGACGTGGAGTGCGCCCGGTGGCTGGCGGAGGAGAGCCCCATCGTGGGGGTAGGGGTGGAGACGGTGGGCACGGACGCCGGGGCCGCCCACAGCTTCGACCCCCCGTTCCCGTGCCACCACTTCATGCTGGGCGCGGGGAAGTACGGCCTCACGCAGCTCGCGAACCTGGCCCTGCTCCCGCCCACCGGCTCGGTCCTCGTGGTGGCGCCGCTCAAGATCGTGCGGGGGTCGGGGAGCCCCTGCCGGGCCCTGGCGTTCGTGCCTCGCCGCTGAGGCCAGGGGGTCCCGGGCCACGAGGGCCCGCGGGAGCGGTCCCGAAGAGCGGGCGTCCCGGGCCGGGGCGGGGCCGCGGCTACAATCGATTCTGTGCCCGTCTACGAGTTCCGGTGCGCCGACTGCGGGGAGTCCTTCGACCGGCTCCTGCCCCTCCGGGCGGCGGAGCCTCCCTGCCCGGCCTGCGGGAGCGCCAACGTCCGCCGCCTGATCTCCCTCATCGCCGGGCTGGCGGGGTCGGCTTCGGGCTCCGGCTCCCCCGACGGGTGCGCCTGCGGCGGGGCCTGCACCTGCCGGCGGTAGGCGCCCCCACAGCGAGCCTTACGTGGGAGGGGCCACCTGGTCCACCCAGGCGGCCAGGGCCCGGAACCACCGGTACACCTCCCGGCGGGCGTAGGCGGCCTGCCGCCGGCTGGTGGCGGGGAGGGCGAAGCAGGGCGAGCCCTCGAACGGATCGGGCTGGGGGCCGGGGCGGGCCCGGGGCCCGAGGACCGCCCGGGCCCCCCGCAACCCCACGAAGCAGACCGCCCCCGGCCGGAGCTCCCGCACCAGCCGCCGGAGGCGTTCGGCCCCCTCCCGCCACTCGGCCTCGCTCACCTGGTCCACGGCCTCGGTGGGTCGCTTGACCACGTCCGTGAAGCCGATGGCCAGGGCCCGGCAGAGCCAGGCCTCCTCCCCGGGGCCGCTGGCCCTGGGCACCAGGCCCGCCGCCCGCATGGCCGGCCAGAAGAGGTTGCCGGGGCGGGCGAAGTACATCCCGTACCAGGCCGAGTAGGCCCCGGGGTTCATCCCGCACACGAGCAGGCGCAGGCCGGGGCGGACGTGGTCAGGCAGGGCCGGGGTGGGCGCCCCCCGCCGGTACCACTCAAGGGGCACCGCCCGGAGCCAGCGGAGGCCCTCCGGCCTCACCTCGCAGGCCCCCGCGGCCACCTCCACCCCCGCCCGCAGCGCGGCCCGGGTAGCCGAGGCGAATAGGGGGTCGGCGGGCTCGTTCACCCGGACCGCCCGCGCGTCGGGGCGCTGGACCACGAAGGCCAGGACCCGGCGGCGTCCCCGCTCGGCGGCCAGGGCGGCGGCGTGGCGGGCCCCGCGCTCGGTGGGGGAGTCGGGGAAGAGCCCAGCCCCGGCCCGCACCAGCGTCACGGACTTGGCCTCGACCACGGCCTCCCCCCAGGGCCCGGCCACGAGGAGGTCGGCCCGGCCCTCCCCGAGGGGCGGCTCCAGGCGCACTACCCGCCCGCCCTCCAGGCCCGGCACCGCCCCCCGGGCGATGGCCGCGGCCAGGACCCGGGCGGGGAGCCGGGCGTCCACGCAGGCCCAGCCGGCCCCGCCGGGGCCCCGCTCCTCCGGGGGGACCCGGACCAGGAGGAGGTCGAAGGCGGTCCCGGGCCGCCCCGGGCGGGGGGCGAGGAGGACGTCGGCCCCGGGCCAGAGGAGCTCCCGCAGGCGGCCGGCGTTGGGGAGGTGGGCCAGGGTCGCCGCCCCCTCCACCTCGACCCGGGCCAGGAACCGCACCGGCCGTTCCACGAACCGGCCCGGGACCAGGGGGCCGAACGAGACGTCGGGGCCCTCCGTCGCCTCAGCCACGGGGGCCCTGGCCGCCTCCGCCGCCTCCGCCGCCGGGCCCCGGGACCTCGCCGAGGGCGGGCTCGCGCCCGAGGGGCTCAAGGAGGGCCGGCCCGGGCCCCAGGACCCTCCGGAGGACCGGCTCGGGGACGAAGAACCACCGGTGGGCCCGGGGGTGGTAGAGGCGGGTCTCCACCCGGGGGCGGCGGCGAGCGACCCGGGGGTCGTGGCGGCGGGAACCCACGGTGAACGTCCACCAGGCCCCGGGGTAGGTGGCCACGGCCCCCCAGAGCAGGGCCGCGTGGGGGAAGAGGCGGCCCACTGCCCCGAGGCAGCTTCGGACGGTGTCCGGGTGGAAGTGGAGGGACTCGGTCTGGGCCACGAGGACCCCGTCCTCGGCCATGGCCCGCCGACAGCGCTCGTAGAAGGGCTCCTCGAACAGGCGGGCGGCCTCCCCGATGGGGTCGGTGAGGTCGCACAGGACGAGGTCGGCCGGCTCCTCCAGCTCGAGGACCAGGTCGAAAGCGTCCCCGTGGCGGAGCTCCACCCGGGGGTCGGCGTAGGCGTCGCGGGCCGGGGGGAAGTGGGCCCTGGCCACCTCCACCACGTCCGGGTTGGCCTCGAGGACCCACACCCGCTCCACGGCCCGGTGCTTGAGGACCTCGTGGGCCAGGTGGCCGTCGCCCCCGCCCACGATGGCCACCCGGCGGGGCGCGGGGTGGGCGAACAGGGCGGGGTGTGCCAGGACCTCGTGGTAGACGTAGGCGTCGGCCTCGGTCAGCTGGACGATGCCGTCCAGGGCCAGGACCTTCCCCAGGCCGGCCGACTCGAAGAGCAGGACCTCGTGCCCCCGGCCCTGGCGGCGCTCCAGCACCCGGTCCACCCGGTAGACGACGCTCGTGGGCGCCCCGGGCTCCCGCTCCTCGAACCGTCCGGCCCGGGCCGGGTCTGGGCTCTCGTCGGTCTGCTCGGCGGTCACGGTGGGGAATCGTAGACCGGTAAGCTGGGTGCGTGGGCGAGTGGCTGCCGGGGACGAGGCTCGAGGCGGACCGCCCGGTCCCTGACGTCCCCCTCCTGGAGGCCCGGACCGGGAGGGCCGTGTCGCTGGGGGACTTCCGCCACCGCCAGGCCCTGGTCCTGGCCTTCCTGCACGAGGACTGCCCCGCCTGCGCCGCCTTCGCCGAGGCCCTGGCCGGGGTCGGCGAGGATCTCCGGCTGGCCGGCGCGGGCGCCTACGCGGTCCTGGAGGCCTCTTGCGAGCTGGCCCTCCCGGTCCTCCTGGACCGCGGTGGGCGCCTCCGGGCCCGCCTCCTGGACCCCTCCGAAGAGCCCCCCCTGGTGCTGGTGGTGGACCGGTTCGGGGCGGCCTGGCGCTCCTTCCCCTCGGCCGGGCACCGGTTCCCCGCGGCCTCGGAGGTGGCGGCCACCCTGTGGCACCTGGCGCTCATGTGCCCGGAGTGCGGGGGCCCGGTCTGGTAGCGGCGGGCTCAGGGGTGGCCGGAAGGCCTACCCGTCCCCCGCCGTCTCCCGGAGGAACTCGGCCAGGACGGTCGCCCCCGAGCGCTCCACGTCCCGGGTGGCCGTGAGGAGGGTGATGGTCCGCTTCCTGGCCAGGGCCCGCAGCCGCTCCGCGGCCTCGGCCGCCGGGCCGCTCGACAGCTCCTCCCGGTAGCGCCGGGCGAACTCCTCGAACCGCTCGGGCCGGTGGCTGTACCACACCCGCAGCTCTGGGCTGGGGGCGACGTCCTTGAGCCAGAGGTCCAGGCCCGCCCGTTCCTTCCTCACCCCGCGCGGCCACAGCCGGTCCACGAGGACGCGGAGCCCGTCGCGCGGGCTCCGCTCCTCCTGCACCCGGCGCACCCGGACCCTCACCCCCGAGCCGCTCATCCCTCCTTCACCAGGATCTTCCCCCGCATCTGCTGCGGGTGGATGGAGCACTCGTAGAGGACGGTCCCCGGCCGGTCGAAGTTGAGGGAGCCACTGGCACCCACCGGGAGCGGGACGGTCCGGTCCGTCCCGTCCAGGAGGTGGACGTTGTGGGGGAAGTCGTCGCGGTTGGTCCAGGTGACGGTGGCCCCCACGGAGACCTCGATGACCGCCGGGTCGAACCGGTAGCTCTTGGGGAGGGTCACCCGGGTCGTGGCCACGGCCTGGCCGGGGACGTCGAAGGGGGCTCCTAGGGGCCCGCCGGAGCGGCAGGCCCCCAGGACCAGGGCCGTCACGGCCATCACTCCCAGGGCCAGGGCCCGTCCCCGGCCCATCAGGCCGCTCCCGGGCTCCGCGCCGGTCCCCGGCCCATCAGGCCGCTCCCAGGGCCCGCTCCGCTCCCCGGACGCCAGCCCGACCCACGGCCGCCGCGAACAAGACCACGAAGGCCAGCCCGTCCAGGACCTCGGCCACGGTGTGGGCGAAGAGGAACTGGGTGACGTTGACATGGTAGGTGGCGTACATCGCCTCGGCCAGCGCGAAGAGCGAGAAGCCCCAGCCCAGGCCCTGGCCGCCCACCTCGAACGACCGGTAGGCGAGGAAGACGGCCACGGCGAAGAGGGCGATGTGGACCACCAGGAAGAACCCCCACGGCAGCCGGTTGATGAACTCGCAGCAGGGGTTTTGGAGTACCTGGGGTGCTGCGGCGATCATGACGACCTCCTTTCTCTGGCTCCTGCGTTCGCTGCTCGGTCAGGTGCTGGGTCCAGGGCTCCTCGGCGGCCCGCCGGGCGCTCGAGGCCCACGAGGAGCAGCCCGGTCAGGGTGGTGAGCATCCCGACGAAGGCTGCCAGGTGCCCGACGAGGTGGGGCTCGCAGCAGACCCCCGGTGAGTGGAGTGCGGGGTGGGGGAGGAGCGCTGCCCCGAGCCCCGAGACGGTGAGGACGGCCCCGGCCCGAAGGAGGACCCTCCTGGCTCCCCGGTGGGCGCGCCCCGGCGTCCCCCCGGCCCGGGCCAGGGCCAGGGCCCCGTAGACGGCCACTGCCTCCGACCCCGTGGCCGTAAGGTCCAGGACACCGGCCGCCTCCGGCGTCCAGGGGTGGGGCCCCACGGGGAGGCCGGAGGTGCGGGACAGCCCCCAGACGAGGACGATGGCGCCGTTGAGGGCCGCCCCGGCCCTGGCCACGGAGGGCGAGGGGGAGGCCAACACCAGGAGCGCCCATCCGGCTTGGGCGACGGCCATGGCCCCCAGGGCCCCGGCGAACAGCCGGGACTCCTCGAGGTGGGGGCCCACCACAGAGACGTGGACCAACGCGGCCAGCCCGGAGGCCATGGCTGCCGCCAGGGCCAGGGGGCCGGCAACCACCGGACGGGCCCCGGCAGCCCGCGGGAGATGGGGCTGCCGGAGCCGTCCGGGTCCCGGGACCGACACCACCGACCCCCTCACCTGGGTTCGACCTCCCTCACCGGAAGGCGTGGGGGAACTGGGCCATGATCCCCTCGCTCAGCATGTCGGCCATCTGGAGGGCCTGGAGGTGGACCTGGTCGTAGGCGGCGATGTCGTCCTGGAACCGGCCTTCGAGCCGGGCTACCGCCTCGGCCAGGGTGAGGTTCAGGTGCGCTCGGAGCATGGACCGCATTTCCTCGAACGGCCAGTGCTCGGGGTTGGCCGAGGAGAGGAAGCGGGCGATGTCGTCGGCGTTCGCCTCCCACCTGGGCTGGGCGTCGGCCACGCCCGCCGAGTCGCCGGCCTTGGCCGCGGCCAGGAGGTCGGCGGCGATCAGGATGTGGTCCCGCAGGAGCTCAGTGAGCTGCTCTCCGGCCGCCGCTCCGTAGAAGGGCTTGATGGCGTCCCCGATGTCGGCCTGGTTGGCGAGCAGGCGCTGGACCGTGGCGTCCGTGGCGGGGGAGCCGGCGGCGAACTCCACGATGAACATCCGGGTCCAGGTCACGTGGTCCTCCCAGAACTTGCGCATCTCGTCGTGGAAGGCCACCTCTTCGAGCGTGAGCTTCTTGGGTTCCTTGGGCCGCCCCGCGGCCCCGGACGCCACCCAAAGGGTGGCCAGCAGGGCGACCGCCACCAGGGGCACCAGCCACCGCCAGACCTTTCTCGCCATGACCCCCTCCCTTCCGACCCCACCGGCCCGTTCTAAAACCAATACAGATGTTTCTTTGACGGACCATACCCCCGCCTGTCCCCCGTGTCAACCTGGGACGCTCGCGGGCCCTCGCGGGCCCTCCCGCCCTGCCCATAGTCCGCAGACGTTGGCGTTAGACTGGATATATATGCTTCGGGGACTCCAGCGCGGGGTGGCCGCGGTGGCGGCCCTCGAGGACCGGCTCCGCCGGCAGATCTACCTGCTCATCCGGCGGGCCCGCCGGCCCCTGACCCGGGAGGAAGTGGCCGGCCAGACCGGCATCTCCCGGCGGCTGGCCGCCTTCCACCTGGACAAGCTCGTGGAGCGGGGGCTGCTTCGGGCCCACTACGCCCGACCCCCGGGGCGGGGGGGACCGGGAGCGGGCCGGACCGCCAAGTACTACCAGCCCTCGGACCTCGAGGTGGAGGTGTCCATACCCGAGCGGCGCTACGACCTGGCGGGCCAGCTCCTGGTCAAGGCCATCCTCTCGGAGCCCGCCGGCCAGCCCGCGGAGGCGGCCCTCCGGGTGGCCCGAGAGGAGGGGCTGGACCTGGGGCGTCGGGTACGGGAGGAGCGGCGCCTGGGGCGGGTGGGGCCCGAGCGGGCCCTGTCCACCGCCGCCGAGGTCCTCGAGGAGCACGGGTTCGAGCCGTACCGGCGGGGCCAGGACGAAGTCGCCTTGAGCAACTGCCCATTCCACTCGCTGGCCCGCCAGGCCCCCGAGCTCGTCTGCCGGATGAACCAGGCCTTCGTCGAGGGGCTCCTCCAGGGCCTGGGCAGCGACGCGGTGGAGGCCGTCCTCGAGAGCGCCCCGGGCGACTGCTGCGTGACCGTCCGCCGACGCACCGAGGCCGGCTGAGGGCCAGCCCGCGGGGACGGGCTTGGCCCGGCCCCGCCGCGGCTCCGATCCAGCCGCGCGTCGGCTATCCTCGAAGCGAGGGACGACGAGCGCCGAGCTGCGGACCATGCCGACGATGGACACCACCACGCTGCTCCTGTTCCTCCTGGTGCCCCTCCTCTTCGTGGCCCTGGCCGCCGGCCTGTTCTTCGCGGTGGTCCGGGGCCTGGGGCTGCGGTTCGAACGGGTGGAAGCGGGGGAGCTCTTCGGGGCCGAGGAGGGGGAGGGCGGCTGGAGGCGGCCCTGGTGGGGGAACCCCCTCGTGTGGCTGGCGGCGGCCGCCGTCTTCCTGGTCCTCGGGCTCGTGGTGGCCCCCCACTTCCTGCCGGGGTTCGTGATCTTCCTCCCCTTCGTGTGGGTGGGAGGAGGGCGGCTTCGCCCCCGCCGCCCGCGGTGTCGGGCGTGCGGGACCGAGCTCCACCCCGAGCACGAGTTCTGCCCCCGCTGCGGGACCAGGGTGGCGGGCTGAGGGCCGCGGACTGACGGGGTTCCCGGCGCGGGGACCGTGTCGCCCGAGGCTGGCCGGCCGGGCCGAGGAGGCCGGAATGGTGTAGGGTGGGGGGACACGCCGGCCCACGCTCGAAGGGAGGTCCCCCGATGCTCCAGGTCACCGAGGCCGCCGTGAGCGCGTTCAAGGAAGTCATGGAGACCGAGGGTTCAGTCGGTCGGGCCATCCGCATCGCCCTGGCCCCCACGCCCGAGGGCGGAAGCGGGATCGTCTTCCAGGCCGTGGACGGGCCGGAGCCCGGCGACGCCCCCACGGAGGCGAAGGAGATCGACTTCTTCGTGGCCCCCGAGCTGGCCCGGGCCCTGGACGCCGCGGTCCTGGACGCCAGGCCCACCGAGGGCGGGACGGAGCTGTTCCTCCGTCCCCAGGTCCCCAGCGATCCCTTCGAGGGCTAGAGCCCGAACCGCCCGGCCCGCTCCCCGGCGTACCAGGGCCGCCGACCCCTTGGGTCCCTAGACTCGTGGGTGGTGGAGCGCTCGCTGTTCCGAGGGCGGCTCCTCGTCGGGCACCTCCTGGTGGTGGCCGTGGCCACCCTCTTCGTGCGGCTCGGGTTCTGGCAGCTCGACCGCCTGGCTGAGGTCAGGGCCCGCAACGCCCTCATTGAGTCCCGCCTGGAGGCGCCGCCCCGACCGGTGGAGCACCTCATGGGCCCCGGTGGCCAGGGGGCGGACCGGGCCCGGTTCCGCCGGGCCGTGGCGGAGGGCCGCTACGACCTCGGGGCCCAGGTGGTGGTCCCGTTCCGGACGCGGGAGGGCCGGCCCGGGCACTTCCTGCTGGCGCCTCTGGTCACCTCCTCGGGCACCGAGCTCCTGGTGAACCGGGGGTGGGTGCCCCTCTCCACCGAGGCCGAGGAGCGGCTCCAGGACGTGGCCCGGGCGTTCCCGCCGCCCCGGGGGGTGGTCCGGGTCCTGGGGGTCCTCCTCCCTCCCGAGCCGGGCGGCCCGCCCCCTCGCCGGGAGGGGCCGGTGGTCGAGGCGCCCCGCATCGACGTCCCCGCCCTGCGGACCCTCACCGGCCGCCCCATGTACCCGCTGTACCTCCAGCTCGAGGCCCAGCGCCCGCTCCAGGGCCCGTTCCCCGCCCCCGTGCCCCTGCCGGCCCGCTCGGAGGGCCCGCACCTCTCCTACGCCATTCAGTGGTTCCTGTTCGCCACGATCGCGGTGGTGGGTTGGGGGCTGTTCCTTCGGCGAGCCCTGGGTCGGCGCCCGACCGGAGCCGTCGCCGGGGCGGGCCCAGGCGACCGGAGCCCTTCCTGAGGCCGCCCCTGACGCCGGCCGGGAGCCGCTCCCGGGGGGACGCTCGGGCCTAAGCTGTGAGGCGGCGGTTGAGGATCCGCTGGAGGAGGGCCTCCGCCAGTCGGTCCCGGTTCGCCTCGCTGATCCGGACCAGCTCCACGCCGGGGCGGCGCTTCAGGGCGTCCGTGAAGGGGTGGCGGAAGACGTGGACGGTGGCCACGATGGAGGCTCCCACCTCGAGGAGGGTCGACACCCGTTCCCGGAACACGGAGGAGGCGAGCTCCATCTTGCCCAGCTCGTCGATGACCACCAGGCCGTCCGGCCCCGGGTCCCGGAGGGAGGGGACGGCCACCCGTTCGAACCCCTTGAGGTCCACCCCGTACCGGCCCACCCGGGGAGGGCCGGGGAACCCGACGTGGGCCAGGGTGGCCCGCTCCCCGTCCACCGTCTCGATGGCGAAGCCCATCCGCCGCCCGCCCTCCCGGATCTCCGCGCTGGTGAACCCGGTCAGGGGGACGCCGTGGGCCCGCAGGAGCTCCACCAGGCGCCGGGCCACGGTGGTCTTACCGGTCCCCGGCCGCCCCTCCACGAGCAGCCGGATCGCGTGGGTGGGGACCATCTGCTCCTCGGGCTTCATCCTCCGTGGGCGTGGAGGGCGGGGGTCCGCTCGCCCAGGGCCAGGGACAGGTCCCGGCAGCAGATGGCCTCCGGGCAGGCGGGCCCCTCGCAGAAGGCGCACTCCTCGATGGGGCATCCGCAGTCCCGACAGCGAAGGGCGCCCGCAGGCCCGGGGCGGGCCGCGGCGACCGGCGGGTGGCGGTCGTCCCGGGGGCTCACGCGGGCCTCCCCTGGGAGGGATCCCCGCCTGGGGTGTCTCGGCCGGAAGGGTCCCAGCCTGGGGTGTCTCGGCCGGAAGGGTCCCAGCCGGGGGTGTCTCGGCCGGAAGGGTCCTGCACCGAACGGCCCTGGCCGAAAGGGTCCCGGCCCGCGGCCAGCTCCGCCGCCGCCCGCTCGGCGTCCTCCCGGAAGAGCAGGCCGACGAGGCGCCCGGCCGAGGTGGTGACGGGCGCGCTGGGGAGGTCGTGGCGCCGCATGAACTCGGCCATCTCCCCGATGGGGACGTTGGGGCGGAACGTGCTGGGCCCGGGCCGCATGACCTCCTCCACGGTCCGCTCGGCGGGGGCCTCGAGCTCCCCGGCTCGGAGGAGGCCCAGCACCACCCGCTCCTCGTTCACCACGACGCACACGTCCCAACCGGCGGCCCGGACCCGCTCCCGGACCGCGCCCAGGGGCTCGTCCAGCCGGCAGGTGGGGACGTCGGGGCGGGCCACCGTCCCGGCCCGAGGGAGGCGAGCCGCCCGC
>DATLZQ010000056.1:0-19883 GCA_035573915.1 Actinomycetota bacterium
GGGCCGCATCGCGGCTCCCGCCAACGCCACGCTGAGCCCCGCGGCCAGAGGGGCCAGGACCTCGGGGCCGGCCAGGCCGGATAGCCCCGCCGCCTCGCCAGCCACGCCTCACCCTCCCTCCCCGGCCCCGGCGAGGATCCGCCGGATCCAGAGGAAGCCCAGGGCCTCGAGCACAAGGCCCGAGGCGACCATGGCCGCCCCAGGGCCGGAACGGAGGACGGGGCCCAACTCCCCTCGGGAGGTGGCGGCGACCAGGAGGAAGAACCCTACGGGCAGCGCGCCCAGGACCGCGCCCGAGATCCGCCCCTGGGCGGAGAGGGCTCGGAGCTCCCGGCGGAGAGCGGCCCGGTGGCGGACCGTTCGAGCTACCTCGTCCAGCGCCTTCGAGAGGTTGCCCCCGCTCCTGGTACCGGCCTGGAGGAGCAGGACGAACATTCGCCCCTCGGGGGCCCCCACCCGCTCGCCCAGCTCCCGGAGGGCGGGGGCCAGAGGGGTCCCCAACCGCTGGTCCCGGACCACGCGGGCCAGCAGTGGGCCCATGGGCGGTTCCAGCTCGTCGGCCGCCGCCTCCAGGGCCCCCAGGACGGAGCGCCCGCTCCGCAGAGCCAGGGCCACGCTCTCGGCGGCCTCGGCCACCTGCCCTTCCAGGCGCGCCGCCTCCCGGCGCCTGGCCCGTCGGGCCAGGGCAGGGGGGAGGGACGCCCCGCCCAGGACGCCGGCGGCGGCCCCCACCAGGCCGGCCAGGGCCATCCCGAAGAGACCCAGCCCCACGGAGCCCGCCGACCCCAGGAGGACCAGGGACGCCCTACCCGTGGGAGGCCGCGGGCCGGGCCGGGAGCGGAGCCAGGGCCACCGGCTCGAGCGTTCGGGGGCGGGGAGCGCCCCGAGCGCGTCCAAGACCCGGGCCCGCGTGGCCGCGGCCGCCGCGTCGAGGGCGAGCACGAGGCAGAGGAGAGCCAACACGCCCACGGCGACCGGGACTTCCACGCCCACGGCGACCGCGATCCCGACGCCCGCGACCGGGACCACCACTTCGGCGACCGGGACCCCCACCGCCCTACTCCAGGATCGTGCCGAGCCGGCGGGCAGACCCGGGCCACCCGCCCCGCTGGGCGGCCGAGGGCGGGGAGGCCGGGTGGACCCGGGGAGGCCTGGGAGGAGGCGCGGGGCGGGTGGGGGTGGGTGGAGACGGGGGTCCGAAGAGTTCCCGCGGCACCCGCTCCCCGCGCTCCTCCAGGGCCGCCACGAGGGACGGCACCCTCCCGGTGGCCTCGAACCGCTCGACAGGGGCCCGCCGCCACCGGAAGACGTCCTCGACTACCACGTGCCCTCCCCGGATCCCCTCGACGGCGGCCACGGCGGCCACGACCCGTCGCCCGTCCGGCAGGCGGGCCATGTGCACGACGAGGTCCAGGGCGCTGGCGATCTGCTCCCGGACGTGGGAGACGGGCAGGGCTACATCCGACATGAGGGCCATGGTCTCGAGCCTGGCCACGAGGTCCTGGGGGGAGTTGGCGTGGGCCGTCGACAGGGACCCGTGGTGGCCCGTGTTCATGGCCTGCAGCATGTCCAGGGCCTCGCCGCCCCGGACCTCGCCCACGATGATTCGGTCCGGCCGCATCCGCAGGGCGTTTCGCACCAGGGCCCGCACGGTGACCTCCCCCACCCCCTCCACGTTGGGAGGGCGGGCCTCAAGGCCCACCACGTGGGGCTGGGAGAGTCGCAGCTCGGCGGCGTCCTCGATGGTGATGAGCCGCTCGCCCGCCGGGATGAACGACGAGAGGACCCCGAGGAGGCTGGTCTTCCCCGAGGACGTGCCCCCCGAGACCACGATGTTGGCCCGGCCCCGCACGCAGGCCGCGAGGAACTCCACCATCCCCTCGGTGAGGGTCCCCAGCCGGACGAGGTCCTGGGGCGAGAACGGGCGAAGGGAGAACTTCCGGATCGTCACCACGGGGCCGCAGAGCGAAAGGGGCGGGATTACGGCGTGCGCCCGGGCCCCGTCCGGGAGTCGGGCGTCCACGTACGGCGACTGCTCGTCGACCCTCAGACCGAGGGGGGCGACGATCCGCTCGATCAGGTGGTACACCTGCTCCTCCCCCTCAAAAAGCAGGTCGTCCACCCGCTCGACCCGCCCCTTCCGCTCCACGTAGACGTCGTCGGCCCCGTTCACCATCACCTCGCTGACCTCCGGGTCCTTGAGCAACCGCTCGATGGGCCCGAGGCCGACGACCTCGTCCGAAACCTGGTTCACCACCTCGGAGACGGCCCGCGCCGGGAGGATGACCCGCTCCTCCCGGAGGACCGAGAGGACCTCGTCCCGCACCCGCAGGCGCCGCTCGGGACCGCTCAGGCCCTCCAGCTCGGCCGCCCTGGGCAGGAGCCGGGCCCGCACCGCGGCCCGCAGGCGGCGGGCGTCCGCGCCGCTCACCGACCGTCCCTCCGGGCCTCGGTCCGGACCTCGGACCGCGCCGCCTCGGCCACGCTGGCCGCCAGGGCCCGGAGGTCCCGCCCCACGCCCCTGGCCCTGGCGGGGAGGAGCGCCCCCCGCTCCCGGGCCCTGGCCGCCGCCCGGTCGTAGCGGAGGCACGCAGCGGGCGCCACCCCCACCACGCTGGCCGCGTCCTCCAGGGTGAGCGCGCCTCGCGCGGCCCGGTTGACCACGAGCCGGCACCGGTCCGGGGCCTCCCACAGGTCCAGCGACCGCACGGCCCGCCGGGTCCCGTACAGCGAGAACAGGTCCAGGCCGGTCACCAGGAGCAGCTGGTCCGCCGCCCGGACGGCCTCCCGCACCGGTTCGGCCAGCGACCGAGGGAGGTGGAGCAGGACCAGTTCGTGGGAGCCCGCCAGCACCTCCACGCAGGCCGGGAGGAGCCCCGGGGGCGGGGGCCCGCCTCCCTCCGGCGGCCCGAGGAGCACGTCGAACCCCCGGGGGTGGGGGTAGGCCACCTCCTGCAGGTGCCTGTGGGAGAGCTCCAGGGCGACGGCCCCGAGGTCCGCCACCGTCCGCACCCCCCGGCCGGGCAGCAGCCCCAGGGCCACCGTGAGGTCCGAGAAGTCCGGGTCGAGCTCCACGAGGGCCGTGCGCACCCCGAGGTCGGCCAGGTAGGCGGCGAGGTGGGTGGCCACGAAGGTGGCGCCCACCCCGCCCCTGGCCCCCAGGACGGCTACCACCCGGCCCCGACGCCCGGGGGGCTCCCGCTGGGACCGGGCCCGGGCGATGGCCCCGGCCAGCTCCTCCCGTTCCTCGGGCCAGGCGAACACCCCCTCCGCCCCGGTGTCGATGGCCTCCCGCAGGACGGGCACGGTCATCTCCTCCGCCACGAGCAGCACCGAGGGGAGCCGCCCCAGGGAGGAGGGGTGACGGACCTCACGCGCCAGCAGCGGACAGAGCACGACCGCGTCGGGCCCTCCCTCCCTGGCCAGCTCGAGGAGGCGGTCGGGGGCCGTGGCCGCCCCCACCACCTCGATCCGGGGGTCGCGGACCAGGAAATCCAGGACCTCCTGGTGGAGGGCGACGTCCCGAACCCCCACCACGATGCGGGCGGGCACCCCCGGGCGGGCCCGCTGGCTTCGGGTCGCCTCCGTCGGCTGCCGTCCGTTCGCCTCCGGCCGCTGACCTCGTCTTGCCTCCACCCGTTCGTCCACAGCAGCTCCTCCTCTCGGGCGCGCGCCCGAGCTCACGCGGTCCGCTCACCGGGGAAGGAGGTGGGGAAGCCGTGGCCTGCGCCACGGGAATCGAGGGGAAGGGGGAAGACCTTCGCCTCAGGCCCTCGCGGCCGAGCGGCGATGGGGGAAGGCTAGGGGGAGGGCCCGGCGTCGGGCAATCGCCCGGGTCCCGGATTTCGAGGTCCCCGTTCGGGGGACCGAGAAACCCCCCGGCCGGGGGAGAGGGCGCTTGAGGAACCCCGCCTGCCTCCGGCCCCGGCCGGTTCCGGCGTCGGCCGACCGGGAGCCTGTCCGCCCGCTACCTTCGGTGCGCGTGGGAGAGCGCGTGGGAGCGGTCCTGGCCGCGGGACGCGGCCGGCGCATGGGCCCCCTGGGCGAGCGGTGGCCCAAGGTCCTGTTGCCCCTCGGGCCCCGGCCCCTCCTCCACCACCACCTCGAGACGCTCCGGGGGCTGGGGGTCCGGCGGGTCCTCGTGGCCGTGGGCCACCGGGCCGAACGGGTGGAGGAGGCGGCGGAGGCGCTTCGAGGCCCGGGCCTCGAGGTCTCCTGCCTCAGGGTCGAACCCCTGGGGACGGCCTACGCCCTGGCCCAGCTCGCGCCCCTCCTGGACGAGGACGTGGTGGTGGTGGTGCTCGGGGACTACGCGTTCTCCGCCTCCGGGCTGGCCCGGATGGTGGAGCGGGTGGAGCGGGAGCCGGGCTCCGCGGCCATCGCCGTCCGCCGTGACCTCCCTGAGGCCCTGGCCCAGGGGAGCGAGGTGGAGGTGGGCCCGGAGGGGCGGGCGGTCCGGGTGGTGGAGAAGCCGGTCCGCCCCGGGAGCGGACTCCGGGGCTGCGGGGTGTACGCCCTTCGGGCGGAGGCGCTCGACGCCGTCCGGGAGACCCCGCGGACGGCCCTCCGGGACGAGTACGAGCTCACCGTGGGCCTCCAGCGGTTCGTGGAGCTCGGCGGCACCCTGTTCGCCGAGGAGGTGGTGGACTGGGACGCCAACTTCACTGGGCCCTCGGACGTCCTGCGGGCCAACCTCGAGTGGCTCGAGCGCCAGGGCCTCCCGTGGGCGGTGGGCGAGGGGGCCAGGGTGGCCGAGGGCTCGAGGCTCGAGCGGGCGGTGGTGGGCGACGGCGCCGAGGTCCGGCTGCCCACCGAACTCCGCCGGGCCGTGGTCCTCCCCTGGGCCCGGGTCCGCGGGGGGAGCGTCCTCGAGGACGCCCTCGTGGCCGGCGACGACCTCGTGGTGCCGTGCGGCCCTGGGTGAGGACGCCCCGGGGGCCTATTCGGCCTCTTCGGCCTCTTCGGCCTCGACGGGGTCGATCCCCAGCCGGTCCAGGCGTCTGCGGTGGCGCTCCAGGAGCCCGAGGAGGAACCGCTTGCCGGCCTCCTCGCCGCCCAGGAGAGTGCGCAGGCCCTCGGTGCGCTCCAGGGCCCGGGCCGTCTGGGTGAGGGCCTCCCCTAGGACCCGCTGCGTGTAGCGGCGGACCCGCCCCGCGGCGGAGGGGTCCTCCCGGATGGCCCGGGTGAGCTCCTCGAGGGCGTACTCCTCGAGCTCCTCCCGCTCCCCCAGGGCCCGCCGAAGGACCTCGGCGGAGACCCGGTCCACGAGGGGGGCCACGAAGTCCGCGAAGTCCGAGACCAGGGCGTCCCCCACGTAGTGGAAAGCCTGGGCCTCCACCCAGTCCTCGGGCTCGGTCCGGGAGAAGAACGCGTCGAAGTAGGGCCGGAACCGCTCCATGAGGGCGGGCTCGCCTAGCTCGCGGAGGCGGGCCTCGATGAGCTCGCAGTTCTCCCGCTCCCGGTCCGCCACGTGCTGCTGCTCGGTGCGGGCCCGGCCGTCGGGGGCCAGGGCCACAGCCCGCCGGGCCCGCTCCGCCCCCAGCCGCTCCCCGTAGGCCACCCCCGCCAGGACCTCCGCGACGAGGCTGGGGGTGCGGGTCGGCTCCGGTCTCACCGCGGCGATTGTAGAGGCAGGCCTCGTTCCAAGGAGGTCCGCAGAGGTCCGCCTCATTTGCGCAGGTCAGGGCGTGTCACACCCCCCGGTTACGATGCGGGGCCATGGGACAGGTCGTGGACCTTCAGGGGTGGCGGGCCCGACTCCGGGCGGGGGCCCACCCGAGCGGACCCGGGCGACTCCCCCCGTCCCCGCCGGCCGCGGCGGAGCCAGAACCCTCGGCCCGCGACGGCTCTATCGAGCGCCTGGAGCGCGCGGTGGCCCGCCTCGAGGCGCTCCTCCCCGAGGCGGCCCGGCCGGACGGTCGGCTGGGCCGGGGCCTCGAGACCGAGGTCCTGGCGCTCATCGGGGAGCTCTCGATGGGGCTGGTGGGACGGGCCGTCCTCCGGGCCGACCGGCTCGTGGCCCGCCTCTCGTCGAGGGCGGCGACCCGGTGACCGCAGCCCGCCGGAGAGCCGCCTACGAGCCCTCGCGCCGGGCCAGGGCCAGCCGGCGCAGGTAGAGCCAGCCCAGGAGCAGGGCCAGGGCGGCGGACCCGGCCAGGGCGGCGGCGAACGGGGAGGGGGCCGGCACCTGGGGCAGCCGCTGGCGGAGCCGCACGGGGCGGCGGAAGTCGCGGACCTGCCAGCCCCGCCGGTCGGCCTCCCGGCGGAGGTCGCGGTCGGGGTTGACCGCCACCGGGTGGCCCACGGCCTCGAGCATGGGGAGGTCGGTGATGGAGTCCGAGTAGGCGTACGAAGCGGAGAGGTCGATGCCCCGTTCGGCGGCCAGGGCCCGGATGGCCTCCGCCTTGGCCTCGCCGTAGCAGTAGAACTCGAGCTCGCCGGTGTACTTGCCGTCCACCACCCGGGCCCGGGTGGCGAGCACCTCGACGTCCCCCAGGCGCTCGGCGAGAGGGCGGACCACCTCCTCGGGGGAGGAGCTCACGATGAAGACCCTCCGCCCCAGGGCCCGGTGGAGCTCCATGAGGTCCAGGGCCTCCTGGTAGAGGTAGGGGTCGATGAGCTCGGCCAGGGCCTGGCGGGCGATGTGCTCCACCTGGTCCCGGTGCCAGCCCTTGGTGAGGGCCAGCATCCCCTCCTTGAGCCGGTCCATCCGCTTCTCGTCCGCCCCGAGGAGCAGGTAGACGATCTGGGCCAGGGCCCCCCGCAGGAGGGCCGAGCGCGACACCAGCCCCGCTCGGTACATGGGCCGGGTCAGGGCGAGCGAGCTGGACCGCGAGATGACCGTCCGGTCCAGGTCGAAGAAGGCCGCCTCCACGCCTGCCATCGTACGGCAGCTCCCGCCCGCCACGGGTGCACCCGTGAGGTTCGCCCGGGCGCTAAGCTGCCGGGCCGTGCGCGTGAGCCTCATGGTCGAGGGGCAGGAGGGCATCACCTGGGACGAGTGGCTGGCCCTGGCCCTGGCCTGCGAGGAGCACGGCCTCGACGGGCTGTTCCGCTCCGACCACTACCTCTCGGTGCGAGGCCGCCGGGACCTGGGGTCGCTCGACGCCTGGGCCACGCTGGCCGCCCTGGCCGCCCGGACCCAGCGGGTCCGCCTGGGGGTCCTCGTCTCCCCGGTCACGTTCCGCCACCCGGCCGTGCTCGCCAAGATGGCGGCCACCGTCGATCACGTCTCCGGAGGGCGGGTGGACGTGGGGATGGGAGCGGGCTGGCACGAGGCGGAGCACCGGGCCTTCGGCTTCCCCTTCCCTCCGACGTCCGAGCGCTACGGGCTCCTCGCGGAGCAGGTGGAGATCGTCCACCGGCTGTGGGACCGGGACGAGGAGGAGGTGACCTTCGAGGGTCGCTACTACCGGCTGGAGGCCTGCCGGGCCCTGCCCAAGCCGGTCCAGGACCCTCACCCGCCCCTGATCCTCGGGGGCGGGGCCGGGGCGCGGGCCGTCCGGCTGGCCGCCCGGTGGGCGGACGAGTACAACGTGCTCCTCCAGGAGCCCGCGGAGGCGAAGGCCGCCCGGCGGCGGCTGGACGCCGCCTGCGAGGCGGCGGGCCGCGACCCCGCCTCCGTCCCGCTCTCCATGATGACCACGGCCCTGGTGGGGACGGACCGGGCGGAGCTCGAGCGGAGGGCCCGCCGGCTCATGGAGTGGCGCGGGGAGGGCGGCGACGTGGGGGCCTTCCTGGACTCCCTCGCCCGCACCCGGCTGGTGGGGACCGTGGACCAGGTCCTGGAGCGGCTCGCCGAGTACGCAGACGCGGGAATCCGTCGGGTCATGCTCCAGCACCTCCTGCACAACGACCTCGAGATGGTGGCCCTCATCGGCCGGGGGCTCGTGCCCGCCGCCGCGAGGCTCTGAGGCCGGGAGGGTCGTCCGCCGGCCTCCACCCGGGCCCCGGAACCGGCCTATCCTGGTCCCGGAGGCGAACGAGGGCTGGTGTCCTCCCCGGTCTTCAAAACCGGTGTGCCGGCGAGAGCCGGCAGGCGGGTTCGATTCCCGTCCGCCTCCGCTACCAGCGGTTTTGGCGACCCAATGCCGCGCCCAGCAAGCCAAGCGAGGCCGCCAAGACCGTCCTCTGCAAACATTTTGCAAACGCGGGATCGCGTGGGCGTCGTCTTGGGCGCTCTGAGCAGCCCACGACCCCGAGGTCGAACCGGGACCTCGGGCAGGGGTCCACCCCCGTCGGGGGGTCGCCTTCCCTCGGTGTTCGGTCAGCCACCTCCGCCACCTGGTCCGGACCGGCCGGATCCCGGCCCGGCTGTCCGGGCCCTCCCCCGGACCGGGCCCGCTCCACCACCTGGAAGCCACGGGTCCAGCGAGGTTGGGGGAAGACGGGGCGACCGCCATCCGGGCGAACCGAGAGGAGGTAGTCCGAAACGTGGTGGTGGTGAACTGCCAGTTCCACGACGGCCTGTTCGTCTTCCCCCGTTCCTGGCCGGGGGACGGGCTGCTCGGCCGCTCGACCTCGCCGACCAGCCGGTCGAACATCCGGCCGACCAGCGACCGGACGACCTCGGGGTCCTCTCGCTGAACCGCGTGATGACCCCGGCCCGTCACCGGTTGGAAGGCCTGAGGATCCCTCACCCCCCGGGGGGAGGTCCGTCTCCGTCCGCGGCTCCCCCCGCCGGGAGATCCCTACCCGAACGCTCGCCGCCATGCTCAGGCCCAAATGCAGGCGAGGACCGAGGCACTCCCGGGCGCGCGCTGCCCCGTGTGCGGGGGGTGGCTGGTGCCGACCATGGACCCGGTGGCCGCGGACTGCTGGGCCTGTCCCGACCCGGGCTGCCCCGTCACCGACGACCCCTCAGCCTGGATGGGCAGTGGTGAGTGAGGCGGCCGGCCGGACGGTGCCGGTCAGGAGCCGGATGATGTCCACCATCCGGTGCGCATAGGCCACCTCGTTGTCGTACCAGGCCATCACCTGCACCACGTTGGCCGGTCCGGTCCTCGTGGCCCCCAGGTCCACGACGGCGGAACGGGGGTCGCCGATGAGATCGGAGGAGACCAGGGGCTCGTCGGTGACTCCCACGATCCCCTGGAGCTCCGGGCGAGCCGCCGCCTCCCGGTAGGCGGCGTTCACCGTCGCCGCGTCCGCCCGTCGCTCCACCGAGGCGGCCACCGCGAGCAGGGAGACGTCGGCCACCGGCACCCGGACTGCCATGGCCCCAAGCTTCCCCGCCAGCCCGGGGAGTACTTCGCCCAGCGTCCTGGCCGCCCCGGTCCTGGTGGGGACGATGTTCAGCGCCGCGGCCCGGGCCCGCCGGAGGTCGTCGTGGCTGCCGTCCACGAGCTCCTGGTCCCGGGTGTAGGCGTGGACCGTGGTCACGAACCCCCCCTCGATCCCCAGGACCTCGTCCAGGATGCGGGCCACGGGGGCCAGGCACATCGTCGTGCACGAGGCCCCGGAGACCACGCGGTGTCGCTCCGGATCGAGGGTCTCCTCGTTGGCCCCGACCACGATGGTGGCGTCGACCCGGGGCGCCGGGGCCGTGATCAGGACCCACCGGGCGCCGGCCCGGAGGTGGCCCCGGGCCGCCTCACCGTCGTTGAAGGCCCCGGTGGCCTCCAGGACCACGTCCACCCCCGCCCCGCCCCAGTCGGCCTGGGCCGGATCCGGGTGGGCGGTCACCCGCACCGGGCGGGCGCCCACCAGGAGGCGATCCTCCTCGGCCACTACCGCTCCTTCGAACCGACCGTGGACGCTGTCGTAGCGGAGGAGGTGGGCGAGGGTCCGGGGGTCCCTCCTGGTCGTGTTGATGGCGCCCAGCTCCAGGCCGGGGGTCCCCGAGGCCAGGATCCGGGCGACGTGGCGCCCGATCCTCCCGAACCCGTTGATCCCCACCCGTATCGTCATCCGACCACCCCCAGGGCCGCCTCGGCCACCCGCTCCGGGGTGAACCCGAGCTCCCTCATCACGACCGGCCCCGGGGCAGAGGCCCCGAACCGGTCGAGCCCGACGACCGCCCCCCGGTCGCCGACCCACCGCTCCCATCCGTGGGCGGCGCCGGCCTCCACCGCGACCCGCGCGCGGACGGTGGGGGGGAGCACGGCCTCGCGGTAGGAGGCCGGCTGCGCCTCGAACAGCTCCCAGGAGGGCATGGAGACGACGCGAACGCGGAGATGTCGCGCCGCCAGGAGTTCGGCCGCCTCGAGGGCGAGGTGGACCTCGGATCCCGTGGCCAGGAGGATCAGGTCCGCCGGGCGGCCCTCCCTCCCCGGCCCCAGCTCGGCCAAGACGTACGCGCCGCGGACGAGCCCGCTGGCCGGGGCGAGCCGCTCCCGGTCCAGGGCCGGGAGGTCCTGCCGGGTGAGCACGAGGGCCGTGGGGCCCTCGGTCCGCTCCAGGGCCACCCGCCAGGCCCAGGCCGTCTCCGGGCCGTCGGCGGGGCGGATCACGACCAGGCCGGGGATGGCCCGGAGCGCCGCCAGGTGCTCCACCGGCTGGTGGGTCGGGCCGTCCTCGCCGAGCCCGATCGAGTCGTGGGTGAAGACGTAGGCCACCGGCTGCTCCATGAGCGCCGCCAGCCGGATCGAGGGGCGGAGGTAGTCGGAGAAGACGAGGAACGTCCCTCCGTAGGGACGGAGCCCGCCGTGGAGCGCCATCCCGTTCAGGATCCCCCCCATCGCGTGCTCCCGGACCCCGAAGTGGATCAGGCGGCCGGGCCGGCCCGGGCGATACGGCTCCTCGCCGGGGAGCGCGGTCCCGGTGGACTCGGTGAGGTCCGCCGAGCCCCCCACGAGCTCCGGCAGGTGTGAGGCCAGGGAAGCCAGGACCTTGGCCGATGCCTTCCGGGTGGCCATGGGGCCCTGGGGTTCTACCAGGTGCTCCTCCCACCCCGGAGGCAGGCGGCGGGCCATGACCCGGTCCCACTCGGCCGCGAGGTCGGGCTCGGCCTCGCGCCACCGCGCGTACCGGCGGATCCACGCAGCCCGGAGCCGGGCCCCCCGCAGGCGCACTTCGGCGAAGTGGGCCCGGGCCTCGGCGGGGACGTGGAAGGGCTCGCTCGGCCAGCCGATCCGCTCCTTCCACGCCGCCACCTCCTCGGGCCCGAGGGGCGCGCCGTGGGCGGCCGCCGTGCCGGCCTTGGTGGGCGCCCCCTCCGCGATCGTGGTCCGGAGGACGATGAGGGACGGGCGGTCCTCCTCGGCCACGGCGGCCTCGAGGGCCGCCGCGATGGCCTCGAGGTCCCGGCCGTCCTCCACCCGGTCCACCCGCCAACCGTAGGCCCGGAAGCGGGCCGCCACGTCCTCCGAGGTGGCCAGGTCCGTCGGCCCGTCGATCGTTATGCGGTTGTCGTCATAGAGGACCACGAGGCGGCTCAGCCGGAGGTGCCCGGCCAGAGAGGCGGCCTCGTGGGAGATGCCTTCCATCAGGTCGCCGTCGGAGCAGATCGCGAACACCCGGTGGTCGACCACCTCCAGGCCCGGACGGTTGAACCGGGCGGCCAGGAGCCGCTCGGCGATGGCCATGCCCACGGCGTTGGCGAGCCCCTGGCCCAGGGGGCCGGTGGTGGTCTCAACGCCCGGGGTGAGCCCGTGCTCCGGGTGGCCGGGGGTCCGGGAGCCCCAGCTCCGGAACCGGCGGAGCTCCTCGAGGGGCAGGTCGTACCCGCAGAGGTGCAGGAGGGCGTAGAGCAGCATCGAGGCGTGTCCGGCGGAGAGGACGAACCGGTCCCGGTCTGGCCATGCGGGGTCCGCCGGGTCGTGGCGGAGGAACCGGGTCCACAGGACGTAGGCGGCCGGGGCCAGCCCCATGGGCGCGCCGGGGTGCCCGGAGCGGGCCTGCTCGACGGCGTCCACCGCGAGCGCCCGGATGGTGTTCACACAGAGCAGATCGACCTCGGTGGCAAGGGCCCGGTCGGTGGCGAGGGCCTGGGGCCTCATGCGGCGGCCTCCACGCGCGCCAGGGCGAACCGCAGACGGCGCACGGCCTCCCCCGGGCCGCCGGCGTGGCCAGTGATCGCCGAGCCCACGACGAAGGTGTCGGCCCCCGCCCGTCGGGCCCCCCCGATCGTGGCCGGCCCGATTCCTCCGTCCACCTCGAGCGCCGTCTCCAGTTGCTCCCGCTCCAGGAGGTCCCGGGCCTCGGCGATCTTTCGCTCCATCGGGGGGAGGTAGGCCTGGCCGCCGAACCCCGGGTTCACCGTCATGACGAGCAGGAGGTCGGCGGTGTGGAGGACGTGTCGGACCGCCTCCAGGGGGGTGGCGGGGTTCAGCGCCACGCCGGCGGCCGCGCCGAGGGACCGGATCCGGGCCAGGGTCCGGTGGAGGTGACGGGCGGCCTCGGCGTGCACGATGACCGTGGCGCACCCCGCCTCCACGAAGGGTTCCACCCAGGGGTCGGGGTCCTCCACCATGAGGTGCGCTTCGAACGGGAGCCCGGTGTAGGGGCGGCAGGCAGCGACGGCGGCGGGGCCCACGGTCAGGTTCGGCACGAACCTTCCGTCCATCACGTCCCACTGGATCCCGTCGACCCCGGCGCCCTCGAGCTCCGCCACGGCCTGACCGAGGCGGGCATGGTCCGCGCCCAGGGCCGAGGCCACGATGCGAGGCGGCCTCATGCCCCCGCTCCGGGGTCCCGCTGGAGCGCCTTCCAGTCGGCCAGGAACCGCTCCAGGCCCAGGTCGGTGAGGGGGTGCCGGACGAGCTGCTGGAGCACGGCGAAGGGCATGGTGGCCACGTGCGCCCCGGCCCGTGCCGCCTCCACCACGTGCATGGGGTGGCGGAGGCTCGCGGCGATCACCTCGGCGCGGTAGCCCTGCACCCGGTAGATCTCGCAAATGTCCTGGAGCACGCGCAGGCCGTCGGAGGAGACGTCGTCCAGGCGGCCCAGGAACGGGCTCACGAACGCCGCTCCCGCCTCCGCGGCCAGGATGGCCTGAGCCGGTGAGAACACGAGGGTCATGTTCACCCGGATCCCTTCCCGAGCCAGGGCCGCGGTGGCAGCCAGGCCGGCGGGCGTGCAGGGACACTTCACCACGATGTTCGGGGCCCAGGAGGCGTACGTCCGTCCCTCCTCGACCATGCCCGCCGTGTCCGTGGCGATGACCTCCATCGAAACGGGCCCGGACACGATGGCGCAGATCTTCCGGAGGGCGGCCTCGGGGTCCGCGTGCCCCGCCTTGGCCAGCAGGGTCGGGTTCGTGGTGCACCCCCCGAGGACGCCCCACCGGGCGGCCTCCTCGATCTCTCCGATCTCTGCGGTATCCAGGTAGATCTTCACGGCACACCTCCCGGAGCAAAGCCTGCAACCGCCGGCAGGCGCAGACCACCTCCCAGGGCGGGGTTCGAAGGAGGAGACCTGGGCCACCCCACCGTCGCGGGTACCTCCCCCTCGGGAGGGAGAGGTCGACCACCACTTCGATCCTCCCGTCGGGGGTCGCGGAGGCTGGGCCCGGCCCGGACCGCTCGCCGGGGACCGACCATCTGCCGAACGGAGACGGCGAGCCGGGCGGCTGGGCGGGGGCGTGGGTGGCGGGTGGCCACCCCTTACCCCACGAGGCCGCTCCGGAGGGCGATGGCCACCGCCTGCGCCCGGTCCCGGGCCCCGAGCTTGCGGAAGATGGCCTTCACGTGGGTCTTGACGGTGTCCTCGGAGATGAAGAGGGACCGGGCGATCTCGCGGTTGTCGAGTCCGCGCACGAGGTGGACCAGGACCTCCCCCTCCCGCGGGGTGAGGCCGAGCTCGACGCCCGGCCAGGACTTCCCCTCCCGCAGGGCGGCGGCCCGAAGGGCGATCCGCCCGCCCAGCGCCGGGTCCACGACCACCTCGCCCCCGATCACCGCCTGGAGGATCCGGACGATGTCCTCGGGGGTGGCCTTCTTGAGCATGTAGCCGCGGGCCCCCGCCCGGAGGGCTTCGAAGACGTACTGCTCGTCCTCGTACACGGTGAGGAACACCACGTGGACCTCGGGGTGGCGCTCCACAATGGTCCGGCAGGCGTCAAGGCCGCTTGACCGTTGGAGCCGGAGGTCAAGCAGGACGACGTCGGGCTGGGTCTGGGCGATTTCAACGAGCGCACGGCCGAGGTCCTCGGCCTCGCCCACGATCTCCAGCTCCGGGACGTCCTCGAGCATCGACCGGAGCCCCTCCCGGACGATCTGGTGGTCGTCGACGATGACGATCCTGATGGGCCTCGAGCTCACGGTCTCCCCCCGGTTCACCGCCCCGCCCTTGTGGCCTCCGGACGGCCCTGGGGCTGCCGCGGGATCCGGACCTCCACCAGGGTCCCCCGTCCGAGGGCGCTACTCACCCGAAGCTCCCCGCCCAGGAGGCTCGCGCGCTCCCGCATCCCGGTGAGACCGAAGGATACTTCGCCCGGGCCGACTCTCGGGTCGAAGCCTCGGCCGTTGTCCTCCACCACCAGCACGACCTCGTGGCCATCCTCCCGCAGCGCCATCCGGACCCTGGTGGCCTGGGCGTGCTTGCGGATGTTCGTGATCGACTCCTGGGCCACCCGGTAGAGCGCCACTTCCTGGTGCGGGGGGAGCGAGAGCTTCTCCGGCAGGTCGAGCTCCACCTCGACCCCCTCGAGCTGTCGGGTGGCGAGGGTGCGCAGGCTCGGGACCAGGCCGAGGTCGTCGAGGATGGAGGGGCGGAGGTCGTAGATGGCGGCCCGGGCCTCGTCCAGGGCCTCGTCAAGGAGCTCCCGGGCCCGGGTGAGCTCGGCCTCCGCCCGGTCCGGGTCCGTCCGGAGCGCCCGGAGGGCCGCATGGATCCGGTACCAGATCGACACCATCTGCTGGGTGACCCCGTCGTGGATCTCGGTGGCCACCCGCCGTCTCTCCTCCTCCTGAGCCTCGATGGTCCTGCGCATGAGGACCTCGAGCGCCGCCTCCTTCTCCTCCAGGGCCCGGAACAGGTGGGCCCGCTCGATGGCGCCAGCCACGAGCGAGGCCGTGGTCCGCAGGAACGCCACGTCGTCGGGGGAGAACTCCCGCCGCTCCCGGGAATGGACGTTGAACACCCCGACCAGGCTCCCCGAGCGGGAGACCACCGGGACCGACAGCATCGAGGTGAACTCCTCGCCGCGGAGCTCGGGGATGTACTTGTAGCGGGGATCGGCCCACTTGTTCTCGGGGATGGTGACCACCTCACGGTGCTGGGCGACCCACCCGGCGACGCCCTCCCCCAGGCGGAGCTTGATCCTCCCTACCGCCTGCTCGAAGCCCGCCGTGGCAGCCCGGAGGACGAGGCGCTGCTCCGCCGGGTCCCACAGGTGAAGGAAACAGGCGTCACCCCCCGTGGCCTCGGTGACCACCTCGACGGTCGCCCGCAGCACGGCGTCGAGATCGACGTTGGTGGCGATCTCGTCGATAACCCTATGGAGGAGACGTCGCTCCGTCTCCACCCCCGTCTCCATGCCGATTACCTCCAGGGGGAGCGAGCCTCAGCGTACACGCTCCGCCGGCCATGGATCCCTCCGCGCAGCAAGGGGAAGCAGAAGGAAGCACTCACCTGGCCCCGCTCAGTCGCTATCGGGGACCCAGTCGTCTCGGAGGTGTTCGAAGGCGTGGCGGAGCTCGGCGAGGTCGTAGCTTACGAGCTCGTCTCCCTCCCAGACGGCGCCCAGGGCCTCCGCCTGGGCCGGATCGAACATCCCCGGGGGCTCCGCCCCGGTCCACTGGAAGCCGCTCCAGACGTCGGGCTGGCGTCGCCCCAGGACGACCCGCTCCCCCACGGTCAGGTCCGCACGGGCTCGAGGGCCTCCGACCGCGCCCCCTCCCCCTTATAGAAGCCGCCCTCGAACACCCGGCTGGCCAGGATGTCCTCGGCCTCGATGGTCACGAGATCCCTTTTGGTCAGCTTCCGGCCGCGCTTGGCCGCCTCGTACAGGCGGACGGCCTGGCGCATGCGGGCCCGGTCGAGGGCGTTTCGCACGCTGCGCCCGTTGGCGAACCGCGGCTGCTTCATGCGGTGCTTGAGGTACTCCGCGAACGCCTTCTCGGCGTCGTCGGAGAAGACGTACCGCTGCTGCTCGGCCATCAACCGGGCGATGTCCATGAGCTCGTCCAGGCTGTAGTCGGGGAAGTCGATGTGGTGGGCGATGCGCGACGACAGGCCGGGGACGTCGTGGAAGAACCGGTCCATCCGGTCCTTGTAGCCGGCCATGATCACCACGAGGTCCTCGCGCTGGTTCTCCATAACCTCGAGGAGGATCTCCACCGTCTCCTGGCCGTAGTCCCGCTCGTTGTCGATCCGGTAGATGTGGTAGGCCTCGTCGATGAACAGCACCCCGCCCATGGCCCGCTTGATGACCTCCCGGGTCTTGGGCGCGGTATGGCCCACGTACTGGCCCACCAGGTCGTCCCGGCTCACCGCGACGAGGTGGCCCTTCCGCACGTAGCCGAGCTTGTAGAGGATCTCCCCCATCCGCTTGGCCACGGTGGTCTTCCCCGTCCCCGGATTGCCGGTGAAGCACATGTGCAGGGTGGGGGGATCCGCCTCCAGACTCAGGGAGCGCCGCAGGCGGTCCACCACGAGCAGGGAGGCGATCTCACGGATCCGCCCCTTGACCTCCCGGAGGGCGACGAGGTCGCGGTCCAGGGCGGCCAGCACCTCCTCCACCCTCGACTCCCCGATCACGCCCTCTACGTCGACCTCGGTGTCGTCGGGGATCTCGCGAAGGGGGTCGCTCATGTCGGCGAACCGCTCGTCGACCTTGCCCCGTCCGAACCGCTTCGAGACGTCCTCGCGCATCCCCGGGCCGGCCGGGGGAGGCCCGAGGGGCGTCTCCCGACCGGACCACCCGAGCCCCTTGGTCACCATGGCCGGGGGTACCTCGCGGCCGACCTCGGTCACGGGGCACCTCCCGCGCCGTCCGAGTACCGCTGGCCGTGAGGCCGGTCCGCCGCGTACGGGTGGAGCGTGTACCGGATGGTGCGGTCGTGGGCCTCCTGGCGCTCGAGGCGGAAGCCCGGCTCGTGGGGCGGCCGGTGGACGATGAACTGGAGCGCCGTGGTCATCCGGGTCAGCCTGGGGTCGTACAGGCTCACCCGGATGTAGTGGTTGGGGAAGGCCTCGCGGCACCGGCGCACCTCGTGCAGGGCGGCGGCAGGGTCCTGGGTGTCGAACATCGGCATCCCCCACATGTGCCAGTACACGTTGCGGGGGTGGGGATCGTCGGTGAACTCGATGGCCACCGCCCATCCCCGGTCGATCCCGTACTGGATCTGAGCCGCGATCTCCTCGTCGGTGAGGTCCGGCAGGTAGGAGAACGTCCCCTGCGTGATCCGCACACCCGTGCTCATCTGGCCTCCTCCCTCCTCACGACGTCGGCGTGGGCGTGACCACCACGTCGGGGGTGTCGGTGGGCTCGAACTCGAAGGTGACGTCGCCCCAGACGTCGAGGGCCGCCGCCAGCTCCGGCGAACGCCGGGCCGCGGCCTTGAGGATGTCGGGGCCCTCCCGCAGGATGTCGCGCCCCTCGTTTCGGGCCTTGATCATCGCCTCGAGGGCCACCCGGTTGGCCGTGGCCCCGGCGGCGATCCCCATGGGATGGCCGATCGTCCCGCCGCCGAACTGGAGGACGACGTCCTCGCCCAGGTAGTGGAGGAGCTGGTGCATCTGTCCCGCGTGGATGCCGCCCGAGGCCACCGGCATCACCCCGGGCATGTGGATCCAGTCCTGGTCGAAGTAGTGGCCGAGGACAGGATTCTCGGGGTTGAAGTCCTCCCGGCAGGTCGCGTAGTAGCCGCGGACGGCGTTGGGGTCGCCCTCGAGCTTCCCCACCACCGTCCCCGCGTGGATGTGGTCGACGCCGAGCATCCGACACCACTTGGCGATGACCCGGAAGTTGACCCCGTGGGTCTTCTGCCGGGTGAAGGTGGCGTGCCCGGCGCGGTGCAGGTGGAGGATCACTCCGTTCTTCCGCGCCCACCGGGACATGGAGTGCATGGCGGACCACCCAATGGTGAGGTCGATCATGATGATGATCGAGCCCAGCTCCTTGGCGAACTCGGCCCGCTCGTAGATGTCCTCCATCGTGGCGGCGGTCACGTTGAGGTAGTGGCCCTTGATCTCCCCGGTCTCCTCCATGGCCCGGTGGACCGCCTCCATGCAGTAGAGGTACCGGTCCCGCCACCGGTTGAACGGCTGGGAGTTCATGTTCTCGTCGTCCTTGGTGAAGTCCAGGCCCCCCCGGAGCGCTTCGTACACCACGCGCCCGTAGTTCCGGGCCGACAGGCCGAGCTTCGGCTTCACGGTGCAGCCGAGCAGGGGGCGGCCGTACTTGTTCAACATCTCCCGCTCCACCACGATCCCATGCGGAGGGCCCTGGAACGTCTTGAGGTACTCGGGGGGGATCCGGAGGTCCTCGAGCCGGAGCGCTCGGACCGCCTTGAAGCCGAAGACGTTGCCGATGATGGAGGAGGCCATGTTGGGGATGGACCCCTCCTCGAACAGGTCGAGCTTGTAGGCGATGTAGGCGATGTACTGAGGCGGGTCGGTCCCGGGGACGGGGTCGACCCGGTAGCACTTCCCCTGGTAGTTCTCGTAGGCGGTGAGCCGGTCGGTCCACACCACGGTCCATGTCGCCGTGGAGGACTCCCCGGCCACGGCGGCCCCGGCCTCCTCCGGCTCGACGCCCGGCTGGGGGATCACCCGGAACGCGGCCAGGACGTCGGTGTCCTCGGGCTCGTAGTCGGGGCGCCAGTAGCCCATCTCCCTGTAGGGGATGACGCCCGCAGCGAAGCGGTCCCGTCTCGCCTGCTCTCGGTCCCCTGCGCCGGCCATGGTCCGTACCTCCATCCGCGTCGACGCCCCCACCGTACCCGGGCCATGGCAAGACGACAAGTAAATTTTCTTGCCGTCCAGTTAGGAATTCGTCTAATGTAATGGGGTGACCTTCCATCAGCTCAGGGCGCTCCTGGCGGTCGCGGAGGCCGGCTCCATCCGGGGAGCGGCGGCCGCCATGGTGGTGACCGAGCCCTCGGTCTCGGCGGCCATCGCCCAGCTCAGCCGGGAGTTGGGCGTGCCGCTCACCGAGCGCGTCGGCCGCGGCATCCGCCTGACCGAGGCGGGGAAGGAGTTCGCCCGCTACGCCGCCCAGATCCTGGGGCTCTCGGACCGGGGGGTCCGGGCCGCGCGGGAAGCGGCCGGAGCCGGGGGCCACCTGCGGCTGGCCGCGGTGACCACCGCCGGCGAGTACGTCCTCCCGCCCATCCTGGCCGGCTTCCTCCGGACTCACCCGGGGCAGCGGGTCTCGGTCGAAGTCGGAAACCGGGCGAGCACGATCGCCCGGCTGCTGAACGACGAGGCGGACCTCGCCCTCGGTGGCCGCCCCCCTGACCGCGGGGGGATCGCAGGGGAGGCCTTCCGGGACAACCCGTTGGTGGTGGTGGGCCCCCCCGACCACCCGCTGCGGCGGAAGCGGAACTTCGACCCGCAGCTGCTGTCGGGGGAGACCTGGTTGCTTCGGGAGCCCGGCTCCGGCACTAGGCAGACCACCGAGGAGTTCCTGGCGGCCAGCGGCATCGAGCCTGGGTCCGTCATGAACGTGGGAAGCAACGGGGCCATCAAGCGCGCCGTCTCCCTCGGCCTGGGGGTTACGCTCATCTCCCTCGACGCGGTGGCCGAGGAGCTGGCGGCCGGGGAGCTGGCCCGCCTGGAGGTCCGGGGCAGTCCGCTGCGGCGTTCCTGGTGGGTGCTGTACCGGGAAGAGGCCCCGCTCCCTCCGAGCGCGCGGACCTTCCTGCGGTTCCTCCGTTCGGGGAGATCCCGGGGCGAGGCCGGCCCCGCCCCGGCGGCTCGCGCTCGATCCCGCAGCCGCGGCGCCCCGTCAGCCCGCTGAGGGGGCGGCGGGTGGGCGGCGCCTCGGGCCGCCCGGG
>DATLZQ010000057.1:0-18679 GCA_035573915.1 Actinomycetota bacterium
GGTGGAGGACGAAGACTCGGGCCCCCGACTTCCGCACGCCCTTGCGGATGCGGAGGTGGAGGATGGGGAGCTCCTGCTCGGCGTCGAGGCCCACCACTAGGATGGCCCGGGCCCGCTCCACGTCCCGGTAGGTCACGGGCATCCCGGCCGCCATGAGTTGCTCGGCTGGGAGCGCCGAGGGGTCCGAGGGCCCCAGGCGGTGGTCGACGTCGTTCGTCTCGAAGACGGTCCGGACCAGCTTGGAGAGGGCGTAGGCGTCCTCGTCCGAGAGCCGGCCCCCGGCCAGCACGCCTACCCGGGCCCCGTGGCACCAGGAGGCCACGGCCCCGAGGGCCTCCCGGTAGGACACCGGCTCGAGGCCCCGCTCCCGGAGGAGGGGGGCGGTGAGCCGGGTGGGCCGGTCGGGGAAGGAGAAGGCGAACCGGCCCTTGTCGCACAGCCAGGCGTCGTTGACCTCGTCGTTGTCCCGGGCCAGGTGCCGGACCACCTGGCCCCGGCGGAGGTCGACCCGGAGGTTGCACCCGCAGGCGCAGTGAGGGCAGACCGAGTCCCCCGACCGGAGGTCGAACGGGCGGGCCGCGAACCGGTAGGTGGTGGCCGTGAGGGCCCCCACCGGGCAGATCTGGATGGTATTGCCCGAGAACGGGCTGCGGAAGTCCTCCCCCGGAGCGATGGACACCTGCTCGGCTGCCCCCCGGTCGAAGAGCTCGATGAACCGGTCCCCGGAGATCTCGTCGCAGAACCGGGTGCACCGGGCGCACAGCACGCAGCGCTCCCGGTCCAGGGCCACGAGGGGGGAGAGCGGGATCGGCTTGCGGTAGGTCCGCTTGGCCTCGATGTACCGGCTCTCGCCGGGCCCGAAGGCCAGGGCCTGGTCCTGGAGCGGGCACTCCCCTCCCCGGTCGCACACCGGGCAGTCCAGAGGGTGGTTGATGAGGAGGAACTCGAGGACCGCCTCCTGGGCCTTGCGGACCTCCTCGTCGGTGAACTGGGTGTGGACCACCATCCCCTCGGCCACCGGCGTGGAGCAGGCGGTCATGAGCTTGCGCTGGCCCTCCACCTTCACGTAGCACTGCCGGCAGGCAGCCACCGGATCGAGCAGGGGGTGGTCGCAGAACCGGGGGATCTCGATCCCCAACCGCTCCGCGGCCCGGATGATGAGCGTGCCCTTGGGCACGGTGACCTGCTTGCCGTCGATTGTGAGCGTGACCAGGTCGGCGGTCACCGCAGGACCTCCCCAAGCTCCACCTCCCGGCCCTCCGGGAGGACCTGGGCCAGGCGCCCGGTGGCCCCTCCCGTCCGGTCCGAGACGGCCTCCAGGAGGGGGTGCTCCTCGGCCCGCAGCGGGCAGCGTCCCAGCCGGACGTGCTCCTCGTACTCGTCCCGGAAGAACCGGAGGGACGACTGGATGGGCGAGGCGGCGCCGTCGGCCAGGGCGCAGAACGACTTGAACAGCATGTTGTCGGCGATGTCGAAGGCGAGGTCCAGGTCCTCCATCCGGCCCAGGCCGTGCTCCACCCGACGGAGGACGCGGGCCGCCCACCAGGTCCCCTCGCGGCAGGGGGTGCACTTCCCGCAGGACTCGTGGGCGTAGAACTGGGTGAACCGCAGGGTCGCGTCCACCACGCAGTCCGTCTCGTCGAGGACGATCATGGCCCCCGTCCCCAGGAGCGACCCGGCGGCGGTGATGGAGTCGAAGTCCATGGGGGTGTCCAGGTGGTCCGCCGTGAGGAAGGGGGTGGACGACCCCCCCGGAGTCCAGGCCTTGACCCGCCTCCCCTCCCGGACCCCGCCCGCGTACTCCTCGATGAGCTCCCGGGCGGTGGTCCCCATGGGGGCCTCGTAGTTGCCGGGCCGGTTGACCTTGCCCGAGATCGAGAAGATCTTGGGCCCGGTCGAGGTCTTGGTCCCGATGCTCGCGAACCAGGCCGCCCCCCGGTCCAGGATGTGGGGGACGCAGGAGAGCGTCTCCACGTTGTTGATGACGGTGGGCGAGCGGTACAGGCCCTCCACGGCGGGGAAGGGCGGGCGGAGCCGGGGCTGGCCCCGGTAGCCCTCGAGCGACTCGAGGAGGGCCGTCTCCTCCCCGCAGATGTAGGCCCCCGCCCCCCGGTGGACCACGAGCTCGAGGTCGAACCCGCTCCCCAGGATGTCCTTCCCCAGGAACCCCCGGTCATAGGCCTCGGCCACGGCCCGCTCCAGGACCGTCCCGGGCCAGACGAACTCCCCCCGGGTGTAGACGAAGGCCGTGTGGGCCCGCACGGCGTAGGCGCAGATCACGATGCCCTCGATGAGCTGGTGGGGGTCGCGCTCCACGAGCTCCCGGTTGTTGAACGTCCCCGGCTCGCTCTCGTCGAAGTTGGCCACGACGTACACGGGCTTGCCGGTGTCCTGGGGGATGAACGACCACTTGGTCCCGGTGGGGAACCCGGCCCCGCCCCGCCCCCGCAGGCCCGAGGACTTGACCTCCTCGATGACCTCCTCCGGGGCCATCCGCAGGGCCTTGCGCAGCCCCTGGTAGCCCCCGGTCCGGAGGTAGCCGTCGATGGTGACGGCCTCCGGGTCGCCCCAGCGGGCGGTGAGGACGGGTTCGAACTCAGCCACGGGCCCCCTCCTCGGGGAGCGCCGTGGAGGCGTCCCGGAGGGTGCCCAGGCCGGCCAGGGTCCGGGACACCTCCCGGAGCTCGCCGGGGACCCCGCCCCGGGCGGCCTCGGGGACCCGGCCGGCCCGGATGGACTCCACGATCTCCTCCAGCCGCTCCTCGGTCACCCGGTCGAAGTACAGGTAGTTGACGGCCAGCACCGGGGCCTTGTCGCAGGCGGCCAAGCACTCCTCCTCCTCCAGCGTGAAGAGCCCGTCCGCGGTGACCCCGCCTTCGGCCTCCTCGCCCAAGAGCTCCCGGGCCCGCTCGAACAGCTGCCGCCCCCCGAGCAGGGCGCAGGAGGGGTTGGTGCAGACCGAGATGACGTACTTCCCGCAAGGGCGGAGCTTGAGCATGGTGTAGAAGGTGGCCACGGCCTCCACCTCGGCGGTGGTGATGCCCAGGAGCTCGGCCACCTCCCGCATCCCCTGGCGGGGGACCCAGCCCACCTCGGCCTGGACCAGGTACAGCAGCGGCACCAGGGCCGAGCGGCGGGTGGGGTAGCGGGCCATGATCCGCTCCGCCAGACGCCGGCTCTCCTCGGAGAGGACGGGGCCCGGCACGTCCACGGCCTCCAGGTGGGCCTCGCCCCCCACCTGCCCCGTCTGCCAGCGGGGCAGGCGCCGGTCGGCCACGGCCTTGGCGGGCGGTCGCAGGGGAGCGACGTCCGTCACCGGTCCACGTCCCCCATGACCGGGTCCACGCTGGCCACGGCGGCGATGACGTCCGCCACCAGGGCCCCCTCGACCATCTTGGGCACGGATTGGAGGTTCACGAAGCTGGGGGCCCGGATGTGAACCCGGTACGGGCGGTTGCCGCCGTTCGACACCACGTAGTAGCCCAGCTCCCCCCGGGGCGACTCCACGGCCTGGTACACCTCGCCCGCCGGGACTCGGATGCCCTGGGTCACGATCTTGAAGTGGTTGATCAGGGCCTCCATGGACTCCTCCATGATGTGGCGGACGTACTCCTCGGAGTTGCCGATCCCGTCCGGGCCCACCGACAGCTGGGCCGGCCAGCGGACCTTGGGGTCCTCCACCATGACCGGGCCCGGCTCCAGCCGCTCCAGGCACTGTTCGACGATGCGGAGGGACTGACGCATCTCCTCCACCCGGACCACGTAGCGGGCGAAGCAGTCGCTCTCGGTCCGGGTGGGGACGTCGAAGTCGTAGGTCTCGTAGCCGCAGTAGGGCATGGCCTTGCGAAGGTCCCAGGGGACCCCCGCCGCCCGGAGCAGGGGCCCGGTCACCCCCAGGGCCAGGAGGTCATCGGGGGAGACGCAGCCCACCCCCACCGTCCGCTGGCGCCATACCGGGTTGTCGGTGAGCAGGTCCTCGTACTCGGCGATCCGGCCGGGCATCACCCGGAGGAACTCCCGGATCCGGTCCTCGGCCCCCTCGGGGAGGTCCATGGCCAGGCCCCCCACCCGGATGAAGGCGTGGTTCATCCGCAGCCCCGTGACCTGCTCGAAGATGGAGAGGATGAGCTCCCGCTCCCGGAACCCGTAGAGCATCATGGAGATGGCCCCGAGCTCCAGGCCCGTGGTGGCCAGCCACACGAGGTGGCTGGCGATTCGGTTCATCTCGCACAGGAGCACCCGGATGACCTGGGCCCGGGGCGGGGCCTCGATCCCGAGGAGGCGCTCCACGGCCAGGCAGTAGGCGAGCTCGTTGAAGAAGGGCGAGAGGTAGTCGGCCCGGGTCACGAAGGTGACCCCCTGCTGCCAGGTGCGGTACTCGGTATTCTTCTCGATGCCCGTGTGCAGGTAACCCACCACGGGCCGGCAAGAGATCACGTACTCACCCTCGAGCTCCAGGACCAGCCGCAGCACCCCGTGGGTCGAGGGGTGCTGGGGGCCCATGTTGATGATCATGGTCTCCTCGGTGCGGCCAGGGACCGCCTGGGCGGTGGTCCCCGCCGCCCCCCCGAAGGACTCCCCGCCCACCTGGGGCAGGTCCCGCTCGCGGAACGGCCCGCCCACCTTCACAGCCCCCTCTGGTCCGGCGGGGGGACGAAGGCCCCCTTGTACCAGGTGTTCACCCCGCCCAGCGGGGCGTCCTTGCGCAGGGGGTAGCCCTCCCAGTCCTCGGGCAGCTCGATCCGCCGGAGGTCCGGGTGGCCCTCGAACACCACCCCGAAGAAGTCGAACACCTCCCGCTCCAGCCAGTCGGCCGTGGGGAAGAGGGCGACGGCGGAGGGCACCCGGGGGTCGTCCGCGGGCAGGCCCACCCGGACCCGGACCCGCCACCGGTGCTCCATGGACAGCAGGTGGTAGACCACCCAGAACCGCGGGTCGAGGTCGGGCCAGTCGGTGGCGCTCACGTCCGAGAGGAACCGGAAGGAGAGGGAGGGCTCGTCCCGGAGGTGGCGGAGAGCGTCCAGGAGCTCCTCCCGGTCGACGACCACGTTGGCCTCCCCCCGGTACTCGTAGGCGTCGGGGAAGCGCGCCCGGAGCCGCTCCAGGAGCCCGGCCACATCGCTCACCGCAGCCGGGCCTCCCGCATGACCTTCTCGTGCAGGCGCAGGATGCCGTACATGAGCATCTCGGGACGGGGGGGACACCCCGGGACGTAGATGTCGACCGGCACGATCGTGTCCACCCCCTGGATCAGCCCGTAGTTGTTGAACATGCCGCCGGTGGAGGCGCACACCCCCATCGAGATGACCCACTTGGGCTCGGGCATCTGGTCGTAGATCCGGCGGAGGACCGGCCCCATCTTCTGGGACACCCGCCCCGCCACGATCATGAGGTCGGCCTGGCGGGGCGAGGCCCGGAAGATCTCCATCCCCCACCGGGCCAGGTCGTAGTGGGCGGCCCCGGTGGCCATCATCTCGATGGCGCAGCAGGCCAGGCCGAAGGTGGCCGGCCACATGGACTGCTTGCGGGCCCAGGCCACGGCCTTGGCCAGGGTGGTGAGCAGCACCCCCCGGCGGACCTCCTCCTCGAGCTCCCGCTCGGTGGGCTCCCTGGCCGACCCGGGGACGCGCTGCACCGGCATCCCTACGGCCTCCCCACCCGGACCGGCGTCCGCTCGCCCGGCCCCCGGTCCAGGCCGGGGGGCAGGGCCACCGCGGAGGGGGCCAGCCCGGCCATCCGCCGGAGCCGCTCCGGGCCCTCCCACTCGAGCCCGCCCTTCTGCCAGACGTACAGGTAGGCCACGAACACGAGCCCCACGAACACCACCATCTCCACCAGGCCGAACAGCCCGAGCTCTCGGAACGTCACGGCCCACGGGAAGAGGAAGATGGCCTCGATGTCGAAGACGATGAACAGCATGGCCGTCACGTAGAACTTGACCGGGAACCGCTCGGACTTGGGCAGGCGGATGGGGGTGATCCCGCACTCGTAGGGGGCCACCTTGGCCGGGGTGGGCCGGTGGGGGCGGAGGAGGGCCGAGGCCACCAGGGACAGCACGGCGAAGGCCCCGGCCAGGGCCCCCAGCACCACCACCGGGACGTAGCCTGTCGTCACGCTCCTCGCCTCCCCCGCACCGTCAGCCCTCCGGGGCCAGGGCCACCAGGGCCCGGGCCAGCCGGCCGCTCAGCGAGCTCCGGTCCCCGTCGACGAGGTTCGCCATGAACGACAGGGCGAACCGCATGAGCGTCCGCCGGGGGAACCCGTGGCGGACGGCGAGCCCCATGAACCAGGGGTGCCCGATCATCCGGGACCACTGGCGGCCCACGAAGTAGTACTTGCCGTAGCGCTGGCGCAGGACCGTCGGGTAGAGCTGGGCGAGCGCCGGCCGCCCTCGGGCCACGGCCTCGGCGATGAGCTCGGCGGCCAGCTCCCCCGTCTCGATGGCGTAGGCGATGCCTTCCCCGTTGAAGGGGTTGGTGGCCCCCGCCGCGTCCCCCACCAGGAGCAGCCCGGGCACCGCCACCGGGCGCCGGTTGAAGCCCATGGGGATGGGGCCGGAGCGGACCGGGCCCACGGCGCGTTCCTCGGTTACCCCCCACGCCTCGGGCAGCCCCCGCACGAACGACTCGAGGAGCGCCCTGGCCGACAGAGCCCCGAACCCCCGGTACGTGTTGAGGAGCCCCGCCCCCACGTTTACGAGGTCGCCTCCCAGCGGGAAGATCCACCCGTAGCCCGCCATGACCCCTCCCCCAGGGGCGGGGAGGTTGACGAAGGCCTCCAGGACGGCCTGCTGGGGCCGGGGGATCCGGTAGTAGCGGCGGGCCGCCACCCCCATCGGGCAGGACCCGTCCCGCACCACCCCTGCCTGGGCCGCGAACCGGCTGGCCGCGCCGTCGGCGGCCACCACGAACCGGGACCGGACGGCCAGGGCTCCGTCCTGCGTCCGCAGCTCCGCCCCGCTCACCCACCCCGTCCGGTCCAGGAGGGGCCGGGTGGCCTCCGCGCCCTGGAGGAAGCGGGCCCCCGCCCGTTCGGCCCGGGCCGCCAGGAGGTGGTCGAGCTCCAGCCTGGTCCGGACCACTCCCACCGGGGGGAACGGGCCCTCCCTGGGCCACCGGAGGTCGAGGACGGTCCCCCCCACCCCGTAGGTGCGGAGGCCCTCCACCCGGGTGAAACCGGGCTCCGCCGGGTCCACCCCCATCCGCATCATGGCCCGGACCCCCCTCGGGGTGAGGCCGTCGCCGCAGACCTTCTCCCGGGGGAACGTGGCGCGGTCGGCGAGCAGGACGTCCAGGCCCGCCCTGGCCAGGTGGTACGCGGCGGCGGACCCGGCCGGGCCCGCCCCCACCACGAGCACGTCGGTCTCGGTCGTCCTCGCCGTGACCCTCCCTCCTCGGGACCGCTTCCAGAGGGCTTCCCTGAGCGCGCCAGCCTGAACCCGCCCTCGACTTTGTGAACCGATTCACAAGCTCCTCCCATCGTAAGGCGGGCGGGACGAGGCTGCAAACCTCGAGGGCCGGAACGGCCGACCCGGACGCTGCCGGGCCCCCTTCGAAGGACCCCTTCCCTCAGTCCGGCCGCGCGGGCCGGCCCCGGCCCCCCAGCCAGGCGGTCAGCCGGTCCGTCCGGACCCGCAGGAGCACCGGGTCCTCCACCTCCTGGGCATAGAGGGCGAAGCTCTGGCCGGAGAGCTCTTCCCGGTACTTCTCGAACCAGGCCGAGAGGGCCCGACGGCCGTCCGGGTGCGTGGGGGGCAGGAGCTCAGCCCTCCCGTGGACCACCAGACAGGCCGCGTCCGCCCAGGTCCGACCGCGGTCCAGCTCCACCGCCACCCGGGGGTCGCGGCGGAGGTTGCGGACGGTCCGGCTCCCCGAACGGCACGTGACGAACAGCCCGTCCTCGAGCCACACGAACCACAGGGGGACCACGTGGGGCGCACCCGAGAGGTCGACGGTCGCCACATGGGCTACCCGGACGTCCCCGAACGTCCGCCTGGCCTCGGTCGGGTTCACCCTCCCCTCCCCGAGCTCGCCCACCCCCGCCGGCCCCGCCGGCGGCCGGCTGGCGCGAGGGCCTCCGCGCGCGGCGGCCCCGCCGGCCCCGGCCCCCTCACGCGTCCCGTAGCGCCACCAGGTCCGCCAGGTGGTCCAGGGCCTCCACCACCTCCGCCCTCAGGCCCGCCCCCGAGAGGGCCCCCTTGGCCTGCCGGGAAAGGGAGCCGATGAGCTCCAGGGTGGCGGAGAGGGCCCCGGACTCACGGAGGACCCCCCTTACCCGCTCCACCACCTCCCGGGTGGCGTCCTCACGCCCCAGGTGGGCCCGGAGGACGGCCCGCCCCTCGGGCCCCGCGGCGGCCAGGGCCTTCACCACGAGCACCGTCCGCTTCCCCTCCCGGACGTCGGTGTCCCGGTCCTTGCCGGTCACCCGGGGGTCCCCGAAGGTCCCCAGCACGTCGTCCCGCAGCTGGAACGCCTCCCCCAGGGGCCACCCGTACCGGGCCAGGACCTCGAGGACCGAGGGCGAGGCCTCGGCCAGCGTGGCCCCCACGAGGAGGGGACCGACCACGCTGTAGGAGGCCGACTTGAGCCTGGCCACCCGCCGGGCCTCCTCCTCGCCCACCTCGCCCTCGCCTCGCCCCTCGGCCAGGAGGTCGAGGAGCTCCCCGGCCACGGCCTGCTGCCGCATCAGGGCGAAGCGGGCGTGGGCGGCGAGGAGACGGTCCGGGGGGAACGCCGCCTGCAGGAAGAGATGGTCGGCCATGGCCTGGGCCAGGTCCCCGACCAGGACGGCCAGGGCAGCCCCGGGCCGTCCCTCCGCCCCCAGACGGCGGTGGACCGTGGGCCGGCCCCGTCGGAGCCGGGACCGGTCCAGCAGGTCGTCGTGGACCAAGGCCGCCAGGTGGACGAGCTCGAGGGCCGCCCCCACCCGGGCCAGGGCCTCCTCGTCCTCGCCGCCGCCGGCCCGGAACCCCCAGTAGCAGAACAGCGGGCGCAGGCGCTTCCCCCCGGCCCGAGACAGCCCCAGCAGCTCGTCCACGAGCCGGGCAGCTTCGGAGGCGGCGGCGGCGAGCTCCTCGCGCTGGCGGAGGAGGAACGACGTGAGCTCCTCCTCCACCGCCGCCAAGAAGCCCGCGGCGACCCCCGGGCGGAGGCGGGCCAGGGGACGCACGCTCACGCCGCCAGTATCGCAGTCACCGAATCCGGACCCCGCCCGACGCCGAGGCTCAGCCCCGGACCACGAACGTCCCCGTCATCTGGGTGGGGTGGACGTCGCAGCGGAAGAAGTACGTCCCCGGCTCGGGAGCCTCGAAGGTGTACTCCCGGGTGGCGGGGCCGGCGAACACCTCGCCCACGAAGATGGCCTGGCTGGCCGACTCGTCCGTGTAGAGGGCGAAGTTGTGGGGGACGCCCTGGTCCCGGTTGTCCAGCGTGAGCTGGACCCTGGCCCCGGCGGTCACCGTGAGCTCCGCCTGGTCGAACGCGAGCTCCTGGGCGACCAGGGTGATCCGCTCCACCCGCCCGCCGGCCCCGCCACCGGCCCGCTCCTCCTCCTTCCCCAGCGCCCCCTCCGGCCCCACGTCCCCGACGGCGAACGCCGCCACGGCCCCTGCCACCACCACGGCCGCCGCCGCCCCGGCCAGGAAGGGGAGGGAGGCGGGTCGGCCCCGGACCCTCGCCCCGTAGGCGACGAGGGCCGCGCCCACGAGGATGTTGAGGGCCATGAAGATGGCGATGGCCACGGCCACGGCCCGGCCGTCGAGCTCCAGCCCGCCGACGGAGACGGGGGAGGCCGCCAGCAGCAGCCGGGAGAAGGCCCACACCAGGACCCCGCCGAAGACCAGGCTGGCCAGCGGGTAGAGGATCGGCGGGACCCGGGGGCGGGCCCCCTCGCCCTCCGGCTCCTCCGGGTGGCGCTCCTCCTCCAGGACCTGGCCCGGGCGCTCCTCGCTCACCGCCCGCCCCCGCTCACCGCTTGCTCAGCTGGGAGCGGACGTCCCGCCCCAGCTCCCGCCACTCCAGGGCGTCCCAGCCCTCGGAGCGCTGCTCCTGCGCGAACCACCTGAAGAAGATGCCGGCGATGACGGCCCAGAGGATGGCCCCGCCCACGAGCTTCATGATGAGTCCGGCCACCCGCTGGTCGCCCAAAGCGTCGATTCCGAAGACCCTCCCGGCTTCCGCGTACGCCCGGTAGATCACGCTAGACCCGAAGGTGAGGAACGAGGCCGGGACGGTGGGGACGATCGACTGGAGGAACAGGTACAGCATCCGCCCCGGGTAGGAGAGCCCGGGCATCTCCGGCAGGGGGTCCACCACCGGCCACCACATGAGGAGGGCCGAGCCGAACAAGACGGCGTGGGCGAGGAAGTGGGCGAGCTCGGAGCCGAGCGTGAGGTCCACGACCACGGGCCAGTGGGACAGGACGATGACCGTGTTGAAGAGGACCAGCGCCGCCACCGGGCGGGCCAGGTGGCGGACCGTCCAGCGGAGCGGGAGAGGGGCCAGGACCCGCCGGAGCAACCACGGCGGCATGCCCAGGAGCAGGAGCGGGGGCGCCACCATGGAGATCACCAGGTGCTGGGTCATGTGCACCGAGAGCAGCTGGTCCTCGGCCACGTCGTGGACGGGCCACACCGAGACCGCTCCGATGGAGAGCATGCCCAGGGTGAACCACAGGAGCTGCCTGGGCGACGCGGCGGGGGCTCCGGGGACCTGAGGACGGAGCCTGGTCACGGCCAGGAGGTAGAGGGCCTCTAGGCCCACCACCAGGGCGACCACGTCCAGGTGCAGGTGGAAGGGGGGAAGCGTCACCGGTCCTCCCTCACACCAGGACCCCGAAGATGGCGAGCACGATCACGTACACCGAAAGCGCGAGGATCAGGCCGGCCAGGAACAGGCGTCGGAACAGCGGGTGGTCGAACCTGAGGTGCATGAACCACAGCACGACCAGGCTGAACTTCACCACGGCGAAGAAGAGCAGGAGGCTCACCATGAGGGCGTGCGGCAGCTTGACGTAGTAGAGGGCCACCTCCAGGGCCGTGGCGATGGCCAGGGCCACGGCCACCTTCACGTAGTCCTTGGGCGTCGGGTGGTGGACCTCGGCCGCTCGCTCCACGACGGCCTCGCGCTCTCGGGTCGCCTCCACGGTCTCCCCTCCCTGGCTCACCCCGGCGTGGGGGCGGGGATCAGGTACACCACGGTGAAGATCACGATCCACACGATGTCCACGAAGTGCCAGTAGAGGCCGACCAGCTCCACCGCCTCCCCCCGCTCCGTGGGCAGCCTCCCGTCCAGCGACATCGCGAACAGGGAGAGGAGCATGAGGATCCCGCCCGTCACGTGGGCGCCGTGGAAGCCGGTGAGCGTGAAGAAGCTGGAGGCGACGACGTTCGTCTTGATCGTCATCCCCTCCTGCACGAACCGGGTGAACTCGTAGACCTGCCCCCCGATGAACACCATGCCGAGGAGGGCGGTGGTCATGAGCCACACCCGCGTCTGGTAGTGGTCGCCCCGCCGGATCGCGGCCACGGACAGGGCCATGGTGAGGCTGCTCATGAGCAGGACGAAGGAGCTCACCGAGGTGTAGGGGATGTCGTAGACCTGCTGCGGGGTCACCCCCGAGACCTCCCGCCCCCGGTACAGGAGGAACGTCGAGATCAGGGCCCCGAACAGCAGACACTCCGAGGCCAGGAAAGCCCACATCCCGAGCTTGGCGTTGGAGAGCCCGGTGCTCGTGTGGACCTCTTCGTGGGCGACGCTCCGGACCTCGGCGGCCACCGCTTCCTCCGCCTACTCCGCCACGGGCTCGGTGACCCACCCGTACAGGCCGGCCAGGAGGATGAGGCCCCCGGTGGCCGCCAGAGCCGCGGAGTAGATGAGGCCGTAGCAGAGGACGGGAAGTCCCAGGGCGGTGACCAGCGGCCAGTAGGACGGGGAGGGCATGTGGATGCCGTGCCTGCCCGAGCCGTGCTCCGCTCCGGTCGAGGCGTGTCCTGAGGAGCCGTACTCCGAGGAGGCCTGCTCGTCTCCCTCGGAGCGCTCATGAGCCCCGGGGCCGGCGGACGCCTCCGGGGCCTGGGCCCCCCCGGCCACCACCGGGGTGAGGCGTCCCTCCCGGTCCTCGGCGTACTTCCGGTGCCAGAAGTCGTCCAGGGCCCGGACCACCGGGATCCGGTCGAAGTTGTGGGGCGGAGGCGGGGAGGGGATCGACCACTCCAGGGTTCGGGCGTCCCAGGGGTCGGGGTCGGCCGTCCGGCCCCGCCGCCAGCTCCACACCACGTTGGCCAGGAAGACGAGGACGGAGAGGGCGATCAGGAAGGCCCCCACCGTGGAGAGGAAGTTCCACAGGTCCCAGCCCATGTTGGGCGCGTACCGGTAGATGCGCCGGGGCATGCCCTGGAGCCCGAGCACGTGGTGGGGGCCGAAGGTCAGGTTGAACCCGACCACCATGAGCCAGAAGTGCCACTTGCCGATGGTCTCCGAGAGCATGCGGCCGAAGACCTTGGGCCACCAGTAGTAGATCCCGGCGAACAGCCCGAAGATGGCCCCGCCGAACAGCACGTAGTGGAAGTGGGCCACGATGTAGTACGTGTCGGTCTGCTGGTAGTCCGAGGGCACGATGGCGTGGGTCACCCCGGACAGCCCGCCCACGATGAACTGGGCGATGAACCCCAGGGCGAAGAGCAGCGGGGTGCGGAACCGGATGTCCCCGCCCCACAGGGTGGCCAGCCAGTTGAAGATCTTCACCCCGGTGGGGACGGCGATGAACATGGTGGACAGGGCGAAGGCCGAGTTCGCCACCGGCCCCAGCCCCACGGCGAACATGTGGTGGGCCCACACCCCCCAGCCCATGAACCCGATGGCGATGCCGGAGAAGACCACCACCGGGTAGCCGAACAGAGGCTTGCGGGAGAAGACCGGCAGCACCTCGGAGACGATCCCCATGGCGGGGAGGATCAGGATGTAGACCTCGGGGTGCCCGAACAGCCAGAACAGGTGCTGCCAGAGGATGGGGTCACCGCCCCCGGCCGGGTTGTAGAAGTGGGTCCCGAACCGCCGGTCGAAGAACAGCTCCACCAGCCCCACGGCCAGGACGGGGAGGGCGAAGACGAGGAGGAACGAGACCACGAAGGTCATCCACACGAACACGGGCATGCGCATGAGGCTCATGCCCGGGGCCCGCAGGTTGATGATGGTGACGGCGAAGTTGATGGCGGACACCGTCGACGAGATGCCCAGGATGAGGAGGCCCAGCGCGTAGAAGGTCATCCCCGGGCCGGGCAGCCGAACGGACAGCGGGGCGTAGCCGAACCAACCCCCGTCCGGGGCCCCGCCCAGCAGGAACCCGCTGTAGAGGAAGAGCCCACCGGCCAAGAACACCCAGTAGCTGAAGGCGTTGAGGCGGGGGAAGGCCACGTCCCGGGCCCCGATCATGATCGGCACCAGGAAGTTGAAGAAGGCCGCCGACAGGGGCATGACCACGAGGAAGATCATGGTCAGCCCGTGCATGGTGAAGACCTGGTTGTAGGCCTCGGCCGAGAGCACCCGGCCGTTGGGCCTGGCCAGCTGGAGCCGGATCAGGAGGGCCTCCAGCCCCCCGATCAGGAAGAAGGCGAACGAGGTCACCCCGTAGAGGACGCCGATCCGCTTGTGGTCCACGGTGGTGAGCCAGCTCACCCACCCCGTGGTGGCCCTCGGACGACGGAGGAACCAGGGGCGCTCCGCGACCGTCGGTTCGACCACTACGGTTGCCATGACGTACCTCCCCCCATCACGTTCAGGGGGACCTCAGCGTCCCACCGCTTCACTTCAGGCTCTCCAGATACGCTACCAGGGCCTCCACCTCCTGCTCGGTGAGCTTGGGGATCACCATGTCGTTGCCGGGCTTCATGGCCTGGGGGTCCCGCAGCCACGCCGCCAGCTGCTCGGGCGTGTTCTCCAGGGTGGCCCCGGCCAGGGTCTGCCGGCTCCCGACGTGGGTGAGGTCTGGCCCCACGGTGGACGTCTGGACGGACGGGGCCCCGAACCCCTCCACCCCGTTGAGCGTGTGACACCCGGCGCACCCGCCCCGCTGGAGGGCGGCCATGGCCGCCTCGGAGGGCTGGGCCACGACCGGGGCTCGTTGCTGGTCCACCCAGGCTCGGAACTGGTCGGGGGGCTGCGCCACGACCCGGAGCCGCATGTTCGCGTGGGAGAGGCCGCAGTACTCGGCGCACTGCCCGAGGTAGGTGCCGGGCTCCTCCGCCTGCAGGGTGAGGTGGGTGACCGCACCCGGGCGCACGTCCTGCTTGCCCGCGAGCCTGGGGATCCAGAAGCTGTGGATCACGTCCACCGAGGTCAGGCGCACGAACACGGGCCGCCCCACGGGGATGTGGACCTCGTTGGCCGTCACCACCTGCTCGTTCGGGTACCGGACCTCCCACCAGAACTGGTGGGCCACGACCTCGATGTCGAGGGCGTCCGCAGGACGACGGGACAGGCTGAAGGTGAGGAGGATGGTGGGGACGGCGATGGCGGCGAGCAGGGCGGCGGGGGCGATGGTCCAAGCGATCTCCAGGCGGGGATTGCCGTGGACCTGCACCGGGGTGGGGCGCCCGGGCCGGTGTCGGAACCGCACCGCGGCGTACACGAGGAGCCCCTCGACCAGGAAGAACACCCCGGCCGCCGTCCAGAACACCCAGTTGAAGAGCGTGTCGATCTGGCGGGCGTAGGGCCCGGCCGGCTCCAGGGCGTCCTGGGGGGCGTTCCTGGCACAGGCCGACAGGAGGACGAGGAGCGAGAGGGCCACCCCCCACCGGAGGGCGCGACGGGCCGTCCTCCTCTCTCCAGTCATGCCTCCCTCTCGCGCACGGACGCGTCGGCGGCTCCCCGAGCCGGGCGAACCATACCACCCCCCTCCGGCCACGACCACCCCTCGCGGTCCCAGCCGGACCAGGTCGGGGGCAGGCGCCGGGCCGCGCTGGCCGTGGCCACCACGAGCGCCCAGGCCACCCCGGCCAGCGTCACGTGGGCGGCCACGGGCCAGGTCCCCAGGCCCGTCCAGACGTTGGCCGCCCCCACCAGGGCCTGCGCCAGGAAGGCGGCCAGGGCCGCTTCGGCCAGGGAAGCTAGGGCGGCCGGGGCCCGCTCCCTGCGGGCCCGCCACACCAGCCCGGCCAGGAGGCCGCCCGTGGCCAGCGCCAGCAGGCGGTGGGAGAAGTGCAGGGCCCGGGGGAGGCTGTCCAGGGCCGGCACCAGCCGCCCGTCCATGAGCGGCCAGTCCGGAAAGACCAGGCCCGCGCCCTCCCCTCGGACGTGGGCCCCCACGGCAAGCAGGGCGAAGGTGGCCAGCACGCACAGCCGGGCCAGGCCCACCAGGCCGCCGCGGGAGGGGGGCGGGGGCGGGCCGGTGTGGGCCACCACCGCGCCGTGCACGAGGACCCCCAGCAGGACCATGGCCGTCGCGAAGTGGGCCGTGACGAGCAGGGCGTGGAGCTCGCCAGCCACGACCACGGCCCCCAGCCCGGCCTGGAGCAGGACGAGCCCGAGGGCGAGGACGCTCGTCGCCACCACCTCCCGCTCCCGCCGGTATCGGAGGAGGGCGAGGGCCGCGAGGAGGGCGATGAGCACGATGACCAGGGCGGCCACGGCCCGGTGGGAGTACTCGATCAGCGCGTGGTACTCGAGGGGCGGCACCCAACGCCCGAAACACCTGGGCCACCCCGGGCAGCCCAGCCCGGAGCCCGTGGCCCGGACCACGCCCCCCAGCCCCACCAGCGCCGCGGTGGCGGCAGCGCTGGCCACCGCCAGGCGCCGGAGCCACCGGCGAGGGGGGCGCCGTTCGCTCTCGCGGGTCGGGCTTGGTGGCATGCCGGCCACAGTATCTCGCGCCGGCCCGGGGGCCCCGCCTGGCGTCGGCGGCCACGTCAGAGCGCGGGAGTGAACCGGGAGACGAGCCGCAGGACGGGGTTGAGGAGCGTGACCCAGGCCCCGCTCACCAGGAGCGCCCCGATGGCGACCAGCGCCGCCCCCCCGACCCCGGCGAACCAGCGGTAGTTGCGGGCCACGAACCGGAAGGCCCCGAACAGGCGCTGAAGGCCCAGCCCCACGAGGAGGAACGGGATCCCCAGCCCCAGGGAGTAGAAGGCCAGGAGCACCAGGGCCCGGGCCGTGCTCCCCTGGCTGGCCGCCAGCGTGAGGATGGCGCCCAGGACGGGGCCGATGCAGGGGGTCCACCCCAGGGCGAAGGCCATGCCCAGGGGCAGGGCCCCCGCCGGGCCGGGGTGGACCCGGGCAAGGAGGGGCCGGCCCTCCCGGTACAGCCACGGGACCCGGGCCCGCAGGGCGTAGGCGACCATGAGGGCGCCCGAGGCCAGCACCACCCCGCCCGCCACCCTCTGGGCCACCCCGGAGCGGAGGGCCCGGGCCACCGCCGTCGCCGCGAACCCGAAGACGACGGTGAAGACGAGCGAGAAGCCGAGGACGAAGAGGGCCACGGGCAGGAGCGAGGACCTCCCCCCCTCCTCGGGCCCCTGGGCCCCCGTGACCATGGCCAGGTACCCGGGGACCAGCGGCAGCACGCAAGGGGAGGCGAAGGAGACCACCCCGGCCGCCAGGGCCAGGGCCGGCCCCCACCACGACCCCACGGCGTCGGCGAGCTCCCCGATCACCGCCACCATCCTGCCAGGGCCCGAGCCCGGGCGACCCCCCGCACTTGCCACCGGCCTACCGGTGCGCCATAGTGAAAGCGATGCTTGTGAAGGCGTTCACAAGCCCGAGGGGCCCAGCGGCCCCGACTCCCGCCGGGGCGGGCTCGCCCCCGATGGCCGTTTGAGGGGACCGATGGGGGCCGGGTATACTCCGCCCGCACCTTCCGGGGACGCCAGATGAACTTCCTGCTGCGGTTCGTTCCGAAGAGCATCCAGGACCGGGCCCAGCCGTTCGTTCGCCGCTTCGAGGCCTTCCTGCGGGACTTCGAATGGACCTGGACCAAGGCCGTGGTGGCGTCGCTGCTCCTCTGGTTCCTGGGCATGACGACCATGGTGGTCATCCCCTCGTGGTGGCTCTACTTCGCGGACCAGACGCTTGGGTGGCGGCCCACCCGGTTCTGGCTGTTCAAGCTGCGGGACCTGGTGGCCGTCATCCTCTTCTCGGGGCCGTTCGTGACGTTCATCCTCGCCGCCTACTACATTCAGAAGTGGCGGCGCCGCCTGCGCGGCGAGAGCGAGGCACGGCCCACCGGGGGCTACCGGTGAGGCCCGAGCGAGGTGAGTCGATGTGCCGTTCGTGAAGACCGAGGTCGACATCGCCACCGACTACCGGCTCGAGGTGGTGGAGCCGGAGTGGCTCCGGGAGGGGGTCAAGTCGCCCAAGCACCTCATGCTCGACCCCGAGCCGTGCATCCTCTGCCGCGCCTGCGAGGACGTCTGCCCCTGGAACTGCATCTACATGCTGGACCCGGGCATCGTGCGGGAGGCCGAGGACGAGAGCCTGCGGGCCGAGGCCCAGTCCGCCTACGCCATCTTCGTGGTGGACGACAACGCCTGTACCCGCTGCTCGGTGTGCGTGGAGCGGTGCCCCAGCGACTGCCTGTACTACGCCCGGCTCCCCGAGGATTCCTCGGGTCCTCGGACCCTGGCCGCGGTTCCCGTCTCCCAGCGGGTGGACGAGGAGGCCGAGTGAGGGAGGGGACGGGGCCCCCGTGAAGGTCCGAGAGCGGCTGCCCAGGCCTCCTGGCCCCATGGAGGTCCTGGACTTCGTCCGGGAGACCGACATCTGGAAGTCGATCTTCCGGCCGGGGTCCATCTTCCGCAAGGGCTACAAGGACACCCAGCGCGACCGGGCGCTGGCCATGATGAACAACGTCCTGTACCACCTGCACCCGGTCAAGATCAAGCGCCACGGGCTCAAGCTGACCTACACCTTCTGCCTGGGCGGCCTGTCCTTCTTCCTCTTCGTCCTGCTCACGGTGACTGGGATCTTCCTCATGTTCTTCTACCGGCCGGCCGTGGACCCCTCGGCCGCCAACGCCGTCGCCTACCAGGACATGCAGGCCATCCGCAACGACGTGTTCTTCGGGGACCTGGTGCGGAACATGCACCGGTGGGGAGCCCACCTCATGGTGTTCACGGTCACCCTCCACATGGCCCGGGTCTTCTACACCGGGGCCTACAAACCCCCTCGGGAGTTCAACTGGGTGGTGGGGGTGATCCTCCTGTTCCTCACGCTGGGGCTCTCCTTCACCGGCTACCTCCTGCCCTGGGACCAGCTGGCCATCTGGGCCGTGACCATCGCCGAGGGAATCGCCGGGAACTCCCCGCTCATCCCGGACCAGGCCAAGTTCGTCTTGCTGGCGGGGATCCAGGTGGGTCCGGAGACGCTCCTCCGGTGGTACGTGTTCCACGTGCTGTTCCTGCCGTTCATCATGGTCATCTTCCTCGCCGTCCACTTCTGGCGGATCCGCAAGGACGGCGGGATCAGCGGCCCACTGTAGGAGGCGCCATGGCGGAGCGAGAAGCCACCCCCATGGACCAGGAGGTGTTCGAGCGGACCCTGGCCGAGGAGCTGGCCAAGGGGACGGACCGACGGGTGGCCGAGGGACGGGCCCGGGCCGCGGCTGTCCGGGCCTACCGGGCCAAGCACGGCGAGCCCGAGCGGGAACGCCGGGCCCCGGCCGCCGCGCGGACGGAGGCGGCGGCGGCCGC
>DATLZQ010000058.1:0-9252 GCA_035573915.1 Actinomycetota bacterium
CGGGCCTCGGCCCGCCGCTCGGCCTCCAGGCGCCCGCCCTCGCCGGCCGAGTGGTCCACGAAGCGCATGGCGGCGGCGATGGCCCGGTGCCCGGCGACCTCCGCGATGAGCCGGTGCATGCGCTGGCACACCCGCCGGTACGCGGGGTGCCCCTGGGGGGTGGTGCGGAGCTCCAGGAGGTGCATGGCCTCCCTGGCGTTGAGCTGCAGGTAGAAGCGGATGCGGTAGGCCATGGGGACGGGGTACTGGGCCACCTCCGGGAGCCCCGCCTCCCGGATGGCCGCCGAGAGCTCGGCGCACTCCTCCATGGCGGCCCTCCAGTCGGGGAGGGCGCCGGCCGCCTCCACCTCGGGGGGCGTCTCGTAGCCGTGGGCGGTGGTGAGCGGCTGCCACTCGATGGTGAGCATGCGGTGGCGCTGGAGGTCCCGGAAGGCCCCGTAGTCGCAGAGCACGTCGAACCGGTAGGCGGTCCGCTCGAAGGCCCGCCCCGGCCGGTGCCGGCGGTTGGCCCGGTCCCCCACGTAGGCTCGGAGGACGGCCAGCCGCTCCTCCACGCTCATCTTCCTGGCCACCTCGAGGAGCTGGTCGTCGGGGAGGTGGCTGTTCGGGTAGAGGGCCGCGGCCACCACCTTGACCTCCCCCTCCGGGTCGAAGTCGGTGAGGACCACCTCCTCCCGGGGCTCGGGGACCTGCCCGGCCAGAGCCCGCTCGGCCGCCTCCCTGGTGGCCTCCCGGGTCTCGACCAGGTAGCGGGTCCACCGGCCCCCCCGGTCGGGGACGTCCACCCGGGTGAGGAAGGCGGGGATGACCTTGCGGAGCTCCACGAGGATGAGGTCGGCGTAGCGGCGGACCTCCTCCAGCGGGTGCCCCCGCATCCGGAGCAGGAGGTGCTCGTAGGCCTGGGCGGTGGCGAAGATCCCCACGTTGGTCGTGGTGGCGGCAGGCAGGAGCCCCCGCAGGGCGTCGCAGGCCCTGGCCCGCACCGCGAGCCGGTGCACGGACTCCGGGTCCCCCGGGTCCCTGGGCACCAGGGGCCCGAAGAACTCCTGCATGGGGCCCAGCCACCGGGCGTAGCGCTCGAACGCCCGGTCCAGGGTCTCCCGGTAGCGCCGCTCCAGGGAGGGAAACGGGGCGAGCTCGGCGGGGACGTGGTACCGCCAGCGCCCCCCGGGGCGGTCGTCGAAGGGGACGTAGCGGGTGGACTGCTCGAGGTAGGCGGCCAGCCGCCCCCACTCCAGGACCTTGGCCAGGAGCTGCGACACCCCCTCGCAGGCCAGGTGCACCCCGCCGAGCTGGGCCACGGAATCGTCCCCGTACTCGAAGAAGACCCGTTCGTAGAGGCGCTCGGCCCGCTCCACCCCCACCTCCGGCCCTGGACCCGGCGGGAGGCCCAGGCCCCCCCGGGCGAACTCGTCCAGGAACAGCCGCCGGAGCGGCTTGGCCGAGCGGGAGTAGCGGGCGAACAGGGCTCCCTTCACCACCTCGGGCAGGTTGACCAGCGCGAACACGGGGCCCTCGAGGTTCGTCACGTGGGGGGCGAGGACGGCCCGCTCCTCCGCGGTGAAGTCCTCCAGGGGGGCCTCGGCGCTCATGCGGGACCGATCGTACCCGACCCTACCGTCAGGCTCGGGCGGCTCACTCCGTGGGGGTGGGCGAGGGGCTCTCCGTGGGGCTCGGAGAGGGGGTGGTGGTCGTGGTGGGGACGGTGGTGGTCGTGGTGGGCGGGACGGTGGTGGTCGTGGTGGGGACGGTGGTGGTCGTGGTGGGAGCTGGGTTCACCTGGATCGTCACCACGCTCCCCTTGGGGACCTCCTCGCCAGCCGGGGGGTCCTGGGTGGCCACGAACCCCTCGAACGGACACTCCTCGTTCACCGCGGGGGGACCCTCCAACACCCGGAGCCCCTCGCCCTCCAGGATCCGACGGGCGTCCTGCTCGTTCGTGCACACCACGTCGGGTACGGCCACCCGCTCCGGCCCCGCGGAGACCGTGAGGTCGATGGGCGTGCCGGGGGCCGCCCGCTTGGGCTCGTAGTCGAGGACCGTCCCCTCGGGCTGGTCCGACGGCTGGCGACGGACCTCTCCCACCCGGAAGCCCGCCTCCTCCAGGACCTCCCGGGCCACGCGCAGGGGGCTCCCCCGGACGTCGGGGACGGCCACCACCACCGGCTGCTCCGAGAGCAGGCTCCGGGCCAGGAAGAAGAGGCCCAGCCCGGCCACCAGGGCGAGGAGGAGGACCGCGATGGCCACCGCCGCCCAACGCCGGCCCCGCTCGGCCTCCGGGACGGTCTCGGCCGGGAGGACGGTCGTGGGGCGGGGACCGCTCACGACCTCCGTGGGCTCGAAGAAGGGGAGGAGGGGGGTGGCGGTGACGGGGGCTCCCCGGCGGACCCGCTCCAGGTCCTCGGCCAGCTCCCTGGCCGTCTGGTAGCGGTTGGCCGGGTTCTTGGCCAGGCACTTGAGGACCACCGCGTCGAGGTCCGGGGGGACGTCCGGGTTGAGCCGGCTGGGGGGGACGGGGTCCTCGGCGACGTGGCGGTAGGCCACGGCCACCGGGCTCTCCCCGGTGAACGGGGGGGTCCCGGTGAGCATCTCGTAGAGGACGACCCCCAGCGAGTAGAGGTCCGAACGGGCGTCCACGGCCTCGCCCTGGGCCTGCTCGGGGGAGAGGTAGGTGGCGGTCCCCAGCACCGTGGCCGTCTGGGTGAGGGACTCCCCCGTGATGGCCCTGGCGATCCCGAAGTCCATGACCTTCACGTCTCCGGCGCGGGTGAGCATGATGTTCCCGGGCTTGACGTCCCGGTGGACGATGCCGTGCTCGTGGGCCACGGCCAGGGCCATGGCCACGGCGGAGGCGATCTCCACGGCCCGCTCCGGGAGGAGGGGGGCGTCCTCCCGGATGACCTGGGCCAGGGTCCGGCCCTCCACGTACTCCATGACGATGAAGTGGGTCCCGTCGTCGGAGCCCGTGTCGAAGACGCTCACCACGTTGGGGTGGTTGAGGGCCGCCGCCGACTGGGCCTCCCGCCGGAACCGGGCCACGAAGGAGCTGTCCCGGGCGAATTCCGGCGAGAGGACCTTCACCGCCACTCGCCGGCCGAGCACGCGGTCGGTCCCCAGGTAGACCTCGGCCATGCCCCCCCGGCCCAGGAGGGAGTCGAGCTCGTATCGGCCCGCCAGGACCCTGGGGCCGCTCATGGGCGACGTCGGTCCCGTCGGCCAGGGCCGTCCCGGCGGAAGAGGGGACACGAGCTAGTCGCCGTCTGGGCCCCGCCCGTTCCCTGCTTCGCCACGTCCCTTCCCTCCGTGCTCGGGCTTCCCGTCTCCCGGCGGTGCCTTCCCCCGTTCGGGCCCCGTCCCGACGTACAAGGTTACGGGGGTTCCCGGGTCGACGGTTTCGCCCACCTCGGGGTCGGCGTCGACTACCACCTCGGCCGGGCCCTCGTCCAGCCTGACCTCGCCCAGCACGAGGCCCTGTTGGGCCAGGGTGACCACCGCCTCCTCCAGGGGCACCCCCACCACGTCGGGGACGACCACCGCCGTCGGCGCTCCCGTCGGGGTGGGCGGCGCGGTGGTGGGCGGGGTGGCCCGCCCGCCGGGGGAGGAGACGGGCGGGGCGTCGCGGCGGAGGGCCGCGGCCAGGACGCCGCCCAGGAGGGCCAGGGCGGCGAGGAGGGCCAGGGCGGCCAGCTCCTCGGGGACGTGGGGGGCGAGGTCCCGCAGGGGAGGCGGGTCGGCGGTCAGGTGCAGGGTGGCCACGGCCAGGGGGGTCTCGGCCACGAACGGGGGCCGGCCCGCCAGCATCTCGTAGAGGACCACACCGAGGGAGTAGACATCGGAGGCCGGGGTGACCCTGGCCCCGGAGGCCTGCTCGGGCGAGACGTAGGTGGCGGTCCCCAGGGCCGTCCCGGAGGCGGTGATCCTCGGGGCCCACGCCGCGGCGGCGATGCCGAAGTCCATCACCTTGACCCCGCCGTCCCGGGTGAGCATGACGTTGGCGGGCTTCACGTCGCGGTGCACCACGCCCGCCCGGTGGGCGGTCTCCAGGGCCTCGGCCACCGCCGTGGCGACCCGCACGGCCTCCCCCGGAGGGAGCGGCCCCCGCCGGAGGCGTCCGGCCAGGGTCTCCCCTTCCAGGAGCTCCATGATGAGGTAAGGGGTCCCCTCCTCTCCGTAGTCGAGGACGGCCGCCACGTTGGGGTGGGAGAGCCCGGCGGCCGCCCGGGCCTCCCGCCGGAACCGCTCCCGGAACCGTTCGTCCTGGAGGAGGGACTCCGCGGGCACCTTCACCGCCACCCGCCGCCCGAGGAGGGTGTCCTCGGCCTCCCACACGGAGCCCATGCCGCCCGCGGCCACCCGCCGCCTCAGCCGGTAGCGGCCGCCCAGGGTGGTCCCGACAGCCACGTCCGCCCTCACCGGAGCCTCACCGGCCGAGCGCCGCCTCCAGGACGGCCCTGGCGATGGGGGCGGCCACCCGTCCCCCGGTGGCCTCGCTCCCCAGGTCGCCCCCATTCAGGACCAGGACGGCCACCACGACCTGGGGGTCGGCGGCGGGGGCGAAGCAGACGAACCAGGCGTGGGGGGCCGCCCCCGGCACCTGAGCCGTGCCGGTCTTCCCGGCCACCTGGACGCCGGGGATCTGGGCGGCGGTCCCCGTCCCCGCCTCCACCACGGCCACCATCATCTCCGTGAGCTCCCGGGCGGTCCGGGCCGAGATGGGCCGCCCCCAGGGCTCGGGGTCGAACGTCCGCACCACCCGGCCCGAGGGGTCCCGGACCTCGCTGACCAGCCGAGGGGTCATCTCCACCCCCCCGTTGGCGATGGCCGCCGCCACCAGGGCCATCTGGAGGGGGTTGGCCCCCACGCTGTGCTGGCCGATGGCGGAGAAGGCCACGGCGGGGAGGGCGTCCTCGAACTCCCGGGCGTCGGGGATGTGGCCCTCGGCGAAGGGGACCTCGAAGGGGACGTCCTGGTCGAAGCCGAACCGCCGGGTCTGCTCCACCAGGCGCTCCGCTCCCAGCCTGAGCCCGAGCTCCCCGAAGACCACGTTGCAGGACACCTGGAGGGCCTGGGCCAGGGTGATCCGGGGGGCGCCCCCCAGGCAGCGGGTCCCTCCGAAGTTGTGGAGCTGACGGACGGTCTGCGGCAGGTCCAGGACGGGCGGGTTGGGCAGCAGGGTGTCCGGCCGCATCCCGCTCTCCAGGGCGGCGGCCGCCGTGACCAGCTTGAACGTGGACCCCGGGGGGTAGAGCTCCTGGGCCGCCCGGGACAGCAGGGGCTTGGCCGGGTCCCGCCGGAGCCGGTCCCAGGCGGCCCGGGCGGCCTGGAGGTCGTGGGAGGCCAGGGGCCCGGGGTCGAAGGAGGGGTTGCTCACCATGGCCAGGACCTCCCCGGTGCGGGGGTCCAGGGCCACCACGCCGCCCTGGAAGGCCCCCAGGGCCTCCCGGGCCGCCCGCTGCAGCTCGGGGTCGACCGTGGTGACCACCGTGGCCCCCCGGGGGGGCCGCCCCAGGACCTGGTCCACGAGGTTCCGGGGCAGGAGCTCGGGCGCCCGCCCCGAGAGGTAGTCGTTCATGGAGGCCTCCAGGCCCGCCCGTCCGAACAACACGGAGTGATACCCCGTGACGTGGGCGTACAGCGGTCCCTGGGGGTACAGGCGCCGGTAGGTGAGGCGCCCCCCGGTCCGGCGGCTCCGGGCCAGGACCGTCCGCTGGTCCCGGGCCAGGATCTCCCCTCGCTGGACGCGGTACTCGGCCAGGAGGAGCCGGCGGTTGGCGGGGTTCTCGGCCAGGCGGTCCGCGGCGAAGACCTGGATGCGGTTGACCTGGCCGAACAGCAGGAGGAACAGCCCCACGAAGGCCAGGGCCAGCCACCGGACCTGCCGGTCGATCACGGCCTCCCTCCCGCCGTGGCTCCGGGCCTGGGGGGAGCCGACGTCCGCACGAGCAGCGCCAGGAGGACGAAGTTCGCCACCAGGCTGGACCCCCCGTAGGAGACGAAGGGGAGGGTGATGCCCGTGAGGGGGATGAGCCGGGTCACCCCGCCCACGATGATGAAGGTCTGCAGCCCTAGGACGGTGGTGAGCCCAGCCGCAAGCAGCTTGGAGAAGGGGTCGGTGGCGGCCAGGGCGGCCCGGAACCCCCGGGCTACGAGGACCACGTAGAGGAGGAGCAGGGCGGTGGTCCCGAAGAGCCCCAGCTCCTCGCCGATGGCGGCGAAGATGAAGTCGGTGGTGGCGAAGGGGATGAGGTCGGGGTTGCCACGGCCCAGGCCGGTGCCGGCCAGCCCCCCCGTGGCCATGGCGAACTGGGACTGGGCGAGCTGCCCGTAGCCGAAGTCGTCCACCCGGTCCGGGTCCAGGGCGTGGAGCCAGATGTCCACCCGGGTCTCCACGTGGTCGAAGGCGGCCCACCCGACGGCGGCGCCGGCGGCGAACAGGACCAGGCCCAGGAGGAGGTAAGCGGCCCGCCCGGTGGCCGTCCACAGCATGACCACGAAGATGCCGAAGAAAAGGAGGGAGGAGCCCAGGTCCCGCTCCACGAACAGCACGGCCAGGGACAGCCCCCAGGCCACGAAGACCGGGCCCAGGTGGCGGGGCTCGGGGAGGTGCAGGGGCCCCAGGCGACGGGTGGCCACGGCCAGGAGCTCCTTGCGGGCCCCCAGGTAGGAGGCGAGGAACACGACGACCAGGACCTTGGCCACCTCGGCCGGCTGGAACGAGAGGGGGCCGAAGCGGACCCACAGGCGGGCGCCGTTCACGGTCCGCCCCACCCCGGGGAGGGTGGGGAGCAGCAGGAAGGCCACGCCCAGCAGCCCGATGGTGTAGGTGTAGGCGTCCAGGCGGCGCTGGTCGCGGACCAGGACGAGGGTGAGGGCGAACAGGCCCAGGCCCACCATCAGCCAGCCGAACTGGGCCGCCGCCAGGTCGGGGTCCAGGCGGAAGATCATGGCGTAGCCCAGGCCGGCCAGCACGGCGGCGGTGGGCAGGAACACGGGGTCGGCCCCGGGGGCCAGGCGGCTCACGAGCAGGTGTGCCGCGAGGTAGGAGCCGGCCACGATCCCCACGAACGTCCCGACCCCCTCCGGGACCCGCCCGCTCTTGCCCAGGGCGGCCAACACGTAGGCGCTGCCCGACACCACCACGGCCAGGAGGGTCAGGCCGAGCTGGGCGCGTCGGCGGGCCCGGACCGTGGCCACGGCCATCAGGGACGGCTCCTCCGGGAGGCCTCGACGTCGAGGCGGATCTGTTCCACGATGGCCCGGGCGTCCTCGAGGCTCCGGACGGTGACCCCGTCCGCCAGTCCCTGCCAGGTCCGAAGGCGGAGGGCCTCGGCGGTGGGGATGTCCGTGACCTCCTCAACCCGGGAGAGCTCCCAGCCCAGGACCCGGACGGGGACGCCGTTGTAGATGGCCACCCGCCCCCCGGCGTCGCCCACGTACCACTGAGCCCGCAGGTACACCCGGGCCCCCACCCAGGCCAGCCCGAGGACGAGGACCGCCAGGGCCGCCCAGCCGAGGAAGGGCCGCCACCGGGCCCGGGGGCGCCCTCCCGCCTGCGGGGCCGGCGCCGCAGCTGGACCCGTGGGGGCCGGGGCGGGACCTGGAGCCCTGGGGGCGGCGGGGATGGTGGCAGAGGGTGGGCCGGGGTCGGGCCGGCCCAGGGCCACGGTGGGGTTGGCCTCCACGTTGGCCTCCACGTCGGCCTCCATCTGGCCCGGGGTCGGGTTCCCGCCGTCCTCCTCCGCGTCCACCACCATGACCGTGATGTTGTCGTCCCCCCCAGCCCGGTTGGCCTCCTCCACGAGCAGGTCCGCCGCCCGCTGGGGGTCGGGCTCCTCGCGCAGGACCCGTTCGATCCGGGCCGCGTCCACCATGCCCGTCAGCCCGTCCGTGCACAGGAGCACCCGGTCGCCGGGACGGAGGGAGACCGTGACCCGGTCGGGTTCGACCTCCCCCTCCACGCCCAGGGCCCGGGTGAGGATGCTCCGCTGGGGGTGCCGCTCGGCCTCCTCGGGCGTGAGCCGCCCCTCCCGCACCATCCGCTGGACCAGGGTGTGATCCTCGGTGAGCTGCTGGAGGGCCCCGTCCCGGAGGAGGTAGGCCCGGGAGTCCCCCACGTGGAGGACGTGCAGCCGCTCCCCCTCCACGAGGGCGGCGGTGACCGTGGTCCCCATCCCGGCCAGCCTCGGGTCGGCCGCCCCCCGCTCAACGATGGCCCGGTTGGCGGCCTGCAGGCGCCGGGCCAGGGCCTCCGCGTCCACCCCGGCCGTCCCCTCGCCCCGGAGGACCTCGAGGGCCAGGGCCGAGGCCACGTTGCCGCCCCGATGGCCGCCCATCCCGTCGGCCACAGCGAACAAGGGCTCCGCCACGAGGTAGGCGTCCTCGTTACGCTCCCGCAGCTGTCCGATGTCCGTACGGGCCCCCACCCGGAGCCTCATGGCCGCAGCTCCAGCGTGGTCTTCCCCACCCGGAGCCGGTCCCCGGCTCGGAGCTCGGCGGGCCCGGTGATCCGTCGGTGGTTGAGCCAGGTCCCGTTGGTGGAGCCCAGGTCCTCCACGTACCACGAGCCGTCGCGGCTGAAGATCCGGGCGTGGAACGAGGACACGTAGGCGTCGTCGAGCCGGATCTGGCAGGCCTCCGCCCGCCCCACCTGGAGGTTGCCGCTCAGCGGGTACCGGCCGAGCCGGCGGCCACTCTCCCCGATGACGACCACCTCGGTGGGGCGGACGCGGGAGCGGACGGGCCCGGGCGCGGGCGCCGCGGGGGCGGCCGGGGCGGTCCGGAGGTCCGAGACGACGGAGCGGACGACCCGGTAGACGAAGAGGTAGAGGAGGGCGAGGAAGGCGTACTCGAGGACCGTGAGGACGAAGGGCGGCACCCGCTCAGCGCCTCCGGAACTCGAGGACCGTCCTGCCCAGCGTGATCCGGTCTCCCTCCTCCAGGCGGCGCTCCTCCACCGTGGCCTCGTTGACCAGGGTGCCGTTGGTCGAGCCCAGGTCCACGATGACGAAGCCGCCGTCCTGGCGCCGGATCTCCGCGTGCCGCCGGCTCACCCCGGGGTCGGAGAGGACGATGTCGGAGTCGGCCAGCCGCCCGATCACCACCCGGTCCTTGAGCAGCGGGTAGCGGTGCCGGGGCCGGCCTCGCTCGATGAGGACCAGCTCGGCCGGCGGTTCCTCGGGAGGGACGCGGTCCACCAGGGGGGCGGTGTGCGAGGGGACCCGCCGGGAAGGGGTCTCGGAGGGGGCCGCCGGC
>DATLZQ010000059.1:0-8983 GCA_035573915.1 Actinomycetota bacterium
AGGATGGCCGACCGGACGGGGTTCCCGGTGACCACAGCCCGGGCCCGGCGAGGGAGGGACCGCGCCGCCTCCGCGAACCCCAGCCCCACCCGCCGCGCCCACCGGGCGAACGCCCGGTTGGCCAGCCCGGCCACCGCGTTCTGCTCGTGGAGCACCACCGGGACGCGGGCCGCGAGCGCGGCGAGCACCACCGGCACGCTCACGTACCCTCCCATCCCCACGACGACCTCGGCCCCGGCCGCCAGCGGTCGGCACGCGCCCACCTCGGCCGCGGCCACCAGGGGGGCCCGGGCCGCCCGGAGGGAGGCCTCCCGGCGGAAGGGCTCGGCCCGCACGGCGTGGAACGGGAACCCGGCCGCCGGCGCCAGCCGGGCCTCCGGCCCCGACGCCGTGCCGACGAACGTCACCCCGTGCCCCTCCTCCCGGAGCCGCTCGGCCAGGGCCAGGGCGGGGAACACGTGGCCCGCCGTCCCCCCGCCCGCCACCAGCACCCTCACCGTCCCGCCCTCCGCCGCCGGGGCGGGGGGACCGACCCCCGGGCCACGCTCACCAGGATCCCCACCGAGGCCAGCGTGACGACGAGCGAGGAGCCGCCGAACGAGACCAGGGGCAGGGGCACGCCGGTGATCGGCAGGAGCCCGGTCACGGCCCCCAGGTTGACGATGGCCTGCAGCCCCAGCCACGACACGATCCCCGCGGCCAGCAGCCGGCCGAACCCGTCGCGGGCGGCGAGGGCGATCCGCACCCCGGCGTACAGGAGGAGCCCGAAGGCCAGGAGCACGGCCAGCGCTCCGAGGAGCCCCAGCTCCTCCCCCAGGATGGCGAAGATGAAGTCGGTGTGGGCGTTCGGCACGTAGAGCCACTTCTGACGGCTGGCCCCCAGGCCCACGCCGAACCAGCCCCCCGAGGCCAGCGCGATCAGCGACTGGATCAGCTGGTACCCCGTGTTCCGCGCGTCGGCCCAGGGGTCCAGGAAGGCCACCAGCCGGGCCCGCTGGTAGGGCTGCATCGTGAGGAGGGCCAGGCCGGCCAGGGCGGCCGACGAGCCGACCAGGTAGCGGAGCCGCACGCCGGCCGCGAACAGCACGAGCAGCACGGTCCCGGCCAGGATCACGGTGGTGCCCAGGTCCGGCTGGAGGTAGACCAGCCCGCACACCAGGCCGGCCACGGGGACCAGCGGCACGAGGAACGCCCCCGGCTCCGCGCCCGGCCGCCAGCGGCGGGACAGGGCCGCGGCCGCGAAGACGACGAGCGCGAGCTTCGCCAGCTCCGAGGGCTGCACGGTGACCGGGCCGAGCTGGAGCCACCGGGCCGAGCCCCCGGCCACCCGCCCCGCCGCCGGGTGCAGCACGAGGCCCAGGAGCACCAGGGTGGCCGCCAGGAGCGGGGCCGACAGGCGCCGCCAGGCCGGGTAGCGCATCCGGGCGGTGACGGCCAGGGCGAGGGCGCCCACGACCGCGTACCCCAGCTGACGGCGGAAGAACAGGAAGCTCGACCCGTACCGGGCGTAGGCGGAGACCGAGCTCGCCGAGAGCACCATGACGAGCCCGGTGATCGTGAGGAACGCCGTCGGCACGAGGAGCAGTGTCACGCTCCGCCGGGCGGCCTGGAGGCGGGCGCCCCGCAGCGCCGCCCGCTCCCGGTCGCGGTCGTACGCCAGCCGCAGGTGCCCCCCGGCCCGCTCCGCCGCCGCCGCCATCAGCCCTCCCCCCGGGCCAGCATCGCCGCCGCCCGGGCGAAGCGGTCGCCCCGCTCGGCGTAGTCGGCGAACATGTCCTGGCTGGCGCAGGCCGGGGCCAGGAGGACCACCCCTCGCCCCGCGGCCAGGGCGTAGGCCGCCTCCACCGCCTCCTCCATGGACCCGGCCCGGCGGACGGGGAGGAGGCCCTCGAACACCCGCTCCAGCTCCGGGGCGGCCTCCCCCACGGCCACCACGGCGCGGAGGGCGGGGGCGGCGGCGGCCAGGGGCGAGAGGTCCACGCCCTTGGCGAGCCCCCCGGCCACCAGGACCACGTCGGACCGCCCCTCCAGGGCGGCCAGGGCGGCGTGGGGGTTGGTGGCCTTCGAGTCGTCGACGAACCGGACCCCGCCCGCCTCCGCCACCACCGTCCCCCGGTGCGGGAGGGGCACGAACCGCTCCACCGCCCGGCGCACCGCCTCCGGGGGGAGGCCGAAGGCGAGGGCCGCCGCGGCGGCCGCCGCCGCGTCCAGGGCCAGGGAGCGGGAGGGCGCCGGCGGGCGGCCCAGGTCGAGCTCCCGGCCCCCCACCAGGGCCACCACCCGCCCCTCGACCACTCCCACCTCCCCGGGTCGCGGGGCTCCCCACCCGAACCACCGGACCTCGCAGGGGGCCCGGCGGGACACCCCGGCCGCCTGGGGGTCGTCGCGGTTGCCCACGTGGACGTCCCCCGCCTCCGGGCGCTGGCGGAGGAAGACGCGGGCCTTGGCCGCGGCGTACGCCTCGAACGACCCGTGCCAGTCCAGGTGGTCGGGGGCCAGGTTGAGCAGCACCGAGACCCGGGGGTGGAGCGTCTCGTGGAAGCGGAGCTGGAACGAGGAGGCCTCAACGGCCAACGCGTCCCCGGGCTCCCTGGCCGCGAGTGAGAACGGATAGCCCACGTTCCCGCAGGCCCGGGCCCTCAGGCCCGCCTCCCGCATCATGGCCGCCACCAGCTCCACCGTGGTGGTCTTGCCGTTGGTCCCCGTCACGGCCACGTAGGGCACTCGGCACAGGCGGGCCCCCAGCTCGAGCTCGCTCCAGACCCGGAGCCGGGCCCGGCGGGCCCACCGGACGACGGGGGCGTGCTCGGGGACCCCGGGGCTCAGCACCACCAGCGACACCCCCTCGAGGTCCGTGGGGCGGTGCCCGCCCGCCCGGAACTCCACCTCCAGGGGAGGGAGCTCCTCCACCCGGTCCGCGGGGCGGGCCTCGCTCACCCGGACCCGGGCCCCCTCCTCGAGGAGGACCCGGACCGCGGCCCGCCCGCTGGCGCCGTAGCCCACCACCAGGACTCGTTCCCCCGCGAACGCCCCGCTCACCCCGCGGTCCTCCTCACGCCGTGCCTCCGCGGGCCAGGAAGTCCGCGTAGAAGAGGCCCAGCCCGAAGGCCACGGCCAGCCCGGCCAGGATCCAGAACCGGACGATCACCGTGAACTCCGGCCACCCCGCCAGCTCGAAGTGGTGGTGGAGGGGGGCCATGCGAAAGACCCGCCGCCCGGTGAGCCGGAAGGCCACGACCTGCGCGATGACCGAGGCGGTCTCCAGCACGTAGAGCCCCCCCAGGATGAGGAGCAGGAGCTGGGTCTCGGTCATGATGGCCAGGCCCGCCAGCAGCCCCCCCAGGGCCAGGGACCCCGTGTCCCCCATGAAGATCTTGGCCGGGGCGGCGTTCCACCACAGGAACCCAGTCACCGCCCCCAGGGCCGCGGCGGCCACGATGGCCACGTCCAGGGCGGGGACCACCCGGATGTCGTAGCAGGCGTCGGTGGGCTGGGGGACCAGGCAGGAGTGCCGGGCCTGCCAGAACGAGATGATCACGTACGCCGCCAGGACCAGGGCGGCCGAGCCGGAGGCCAGCCCGTCCAGGCCATCGGTGAGGTTCACCGCGTTGGAGGACGCCACCACCATGAGGAAGACCCATAGGTAGAACCCGAGCCCCAGCCGGAGCCCGGTGTCGGCCCGGATGAACGACACCTCCTGGCTCACGTGGGAGAGCTCCACGGCCACCACCCCGAAGCCCACCGCCACCAGAGCCTGCCCCACGAGCTTGGTGGTCTTGGTCAGGCCCAGGGACCGCTGGTTTCGGATCTTGATGAGGTCGTCCACGGCCCCCACGACCCCCAGGCCCAGCGTGACCCCCAGCACCGCCAGCCCGGCGTGGGTGAAGGGCGTCCGCCACCGGGCCGCGAGGTAGGCGGCGCCCATGGCCCCGATGATGACCACCCCGCCCATGGTGGGGGTGCCCATCTTCTCCAGGTGCCCCCTGGGGCCGTCCGCCCGGATGTGCTGGCCCCACCCCCAGGCCCGGAACAGCCGGATGGCCAGGGGGGTCCCCAGGAGGGACACGAGGAGCCCGACCCCGGCGGCCAGCAGGATGGGGGTCACCGCCCCCCCACCCCCTCCGGGGCGGGACGTGGCTCGGTGGCTCCCACCCCGGGTGGTGCTGGCTCCGCCCCCAGGGCCCGCACCACCCGCTCCAGCCGGGCGGCCCGGGAGGCCTTCACGAGCACCAGGTCACCGGGGGAGGCTACCCGGCGGATCGCCTCGGCCGCCTCCTCGGGGTCCCGGCAGAACGTGAGCCGGTCGGCCTCCAGCCCCTCCCGGGCCGCGCTCACCCCCACCAGGCGCGCCTCCTCCCCCACCACCACCAGGTGGTCGACGCCCAGGCGGACCACGAGCTCCCCCAGGCGCTCGTGCTCGGCCACCGAGATGGGGCCCAGCTCCGCCATGAACCCCAGGACCGCGACGCACCGGGCCCGCCCCGCCATCCGGCGGGCGGTCTTGAGGGCCGCGGCCATGGAGGTAGGGTTGGCGTTGTACGAGTCGTCCAGGACCCGAAGGCCGCCCGGGGTGGTGAGCAGGCGCATGCGTCCCGCGGATAGGCTGGCCCGAGCCAGGCCCTCCGCGCACTCCTCCGCCGTGAGGCCCAGGACCCACCCCACGGCCGCCGCGGCCAGGGCGTTGGGGACCATGTGCTCGCCGGGGACGGGGAGGGCCACCTCCGCCGACCCCTCCGGGAGCACCAGGCGGAACCGGGCCGCCGCCGTGACCTCGTCCAGCCGCACCGCCTCCGCCCGCACCGCCGCCTCCGGCCCCAGCCCGTAGAGCACCGCGGCCGCGGGAGTCCGGGCCCGGTAGGACCGGACCACGGGGTCGTCGGCGTTGAGCACGGCGGTCCCCTCCGGAGGCAGGGCCTCGGGCAGCTCGGCCTTGGCGTCCCGCAGGACCTCCGGGGAGCGGAAGAGCTCCATGTGGGCCACCCCCACGTTCGTCACCACCCCCACCAGGGGCCGGGCCACCTCGCACAGCAGGCGGATGTGGCCCCGCCCCCGGCTCCCCATCTCCAGCACCAGGGCCTCGGCGTCGGGGGGCGCGCCGAGGAGGGTCAGGGGCAGGCCGACCTCGTTGTTGTAGGAGGCGGGGCTGGCGGCCACCTGGAGCCTCCGGGAGAGGACGGCCGCGGTGAAGTCCTTGGTGGAGGTCTTGCCGGTGGAGCCGGTGATCCCCACCACCGTGCCCCGGAGGTGGCGGCGCTCGTCGGCCGCCAGGTCGAGCAGGCCCCGGAGGGGGTCGGCCGCCTCCACCACCGGGCCCGAGGGCTCCCCCAGCCCCGGGTGCCCCTCCCGGACCAGGGCCGCCGCCGCCCCCGCGGCCAGGGCCTGGCCCACGAACCGGTGGCCGTCCGTGTGGGCCCCGGGCAGGGCCACGAAGAGGTCCCCGGGCCGGACCCGGCGGCTGTCCGTGCTGACCCCCCGGACCACCGTCCCCGCCGCCTCCGCCGGCCGGACCCGGCCCCGCACGGCCTCCGCCACCTCGGCGAGCGTCCTCGCTCTCATCCTTCGCTCGACCTTCGTCTCTGGTTTGGGGTCGTCACGGTCTCCGCGCGGAGTCTCATGCTTTACCTCAGCTTGATGTCGGGCTCGGCATGAGCGACCACCCCAAGCCCGCCAGCTCCTCCCGGGCCACGGCCCGGTCGTCGAACGGGACCACCCGGTCCGCGAACTCCTGCCCGGTCTCGTGCCCCTTCCCCGCGATGAGCACGACGTCCCCCGGGCGGGCCTCCGCGAGGGCCAGGGCGATGGCCGCCCGCCGGTCGGGCTCCACCAGGTAGCGGCCACCTCCGCGGCGGGCCCCCGTTTCGACCTCCCGGATGATGGAGAGGGGGTCCTCGGAGCGGGGGTTGTCGCTGGTGACCACCGAGAGGTCGGCCAGGCGCGTGGAGGCCTCCCCCATGAGCGGCCGCTTGCCCCGGTCCCGGTCCCCTCCGCAGCCGAAGACCACGATGACCCGGCCCGCGGCCAGCTCGCGGGCGGCCCGCAGGACGTTCTCCAGGCTGTCCGGGGTGTGGGCGTAGTCCACGAGGACCTGGAACGGCTGCCCGCACTCGACGGGCTCCAGGCGTCCCGGCACGCCAGGGAGGGCGGCGATGCCGGCCACGATGGCCTCCTCGTCCACCCCCACCTGCCGGGCCGCCGCCACGGCCGCCAGGCAGTTCGAGACGTTGAACAGGCCGCGCAGCCGGGACCGGACCACGGTCCCGCCCACCCGGAACGAGAGGCCGGCGGGGCCGACCTCCACGTCCTCCGCTCGCAGGTCGGCGTCCGGGGCCAGCCCGTAGGTGAGGAGGGGGATGGGGGCCCTGGCCAGCAGCCGCCGCCCGTACGGGCTGTCCGCGTTCACGGCCCCCCGGTCCGCGAAGGTCCCGTCGAAGAGCCGGGCCTTGGCCTCGAAGTAGGCCTCCATCGTGCCGTGGTAGTCGAGGTGGTCCTGGGAGAGGTTGGTGAAGACGACGGTGGCGAACCACGTCCCGTCCACCCGCCGCTGGTCCAGGCCGTGGGAGGACACCTCCATGGCCGCCGCCTCCACCCCCTGCCCGAGCATCTCGGCCAGGATCCGTTGGAGGTCGGGGGCTTCGGGCGTGGTCCGCTCGAAGGGGATGGGGCGGCCGGCCACCCGGACCCCGGTCGTCCCCACCAGGCCAGGCGTGAGGCCCATGGCCCGGAACACCGACTCCATGAGGTAGGTGAAGGTGGTCTTGCCGTTGGTCCCGGTGACCCCCACCAGGGTCATGCCGCGGGAGGGGTGGCCGTAGAACGCTGCCGAGATCGGCCCCATGGCCCTCCGGACCGACGGGACCAGGACCTGGGCACAGGGAAGCTCAAGCCACCGCTCCACCACCAGGGCCGCCGCGCCCGCCGCCACCGCTTGGGGAGCGAAGTCGTGCCCGTCGGCTCGCGTCCCGGGCACGCAAAAGAACAGCCACCCCGGCCGGACATCGCTGGAGCGGTAGGCCAGCCCCGCCACCGGGGCTTCGGGCTCGCCGCGCAGGCGGGCCTCGGGAACCTGGCCCAGGAGCTCGCCCAGCTTGCGGGGGCCGGCGGGCCCGGGGACCGCGCCCCCGGGGCCTGCGATGGGCTCCGTCCCGGGGGCTGTGGGCGGCCCGGCCTGGGCGCGGGCCCGGAGGGCACGGTCGAGCGAGGACGTTCCCTCCATCCGCCCTCACCCTATCCGACGGGGACGGCGTGGGGCGGGTCCGGTGGCCTGGGGGCGGGGGGCACCCGCAGCCGGGCCAGGGCGAACCGGGCCACCTCCCGGAACAGGGGGGCCGCCGCCACCCCTCCGTACACGGTGACCGGCTCGTCTAGGACGGCGGCCACGAGGACGGCCGGACGCGCGGCGGGAGCGAACCCGATGAACGAGGCCACGAACCGGTCCCCGTACCCCCGCCCGTCGGGGAGCGGCTTCTTTGCGGTCCCCGTCTTCCCCGCCACCCAGTACCCGGGCACCTGGGCCCGCTGGCCGGTCCCCTCCTCCACGGCGAAGGCCAGGATCCGCCGCAGCCACCTGGCCGTGCGCTCGCTCACCACCTGCCGGGTCCGGGGCGGGGGGAGGGGGCGGAGGCCGCCGTCCCTGCCCACCATGGCCCGGACCAGGCGAGGCTGGACCCAGACCCCGTCGTTGGCCACGGCCGCGTAGGCCGCCGCCATCTGCAGGGGGGTGACGGCGATCCCCTGGCCGATGGGGATCGTCCCCATGCTGGTCCCGGACCACTCGGAGGGGTCGGGCACGATGCCCGGGGACTCGCCCGGGAAGTCCACCCCCGTGGGCCTTCCCAGGCCGAACCGGGAGAGGTAGCGGCTCAGCCGCTCCTTGCCCAGCCGCTCGGCCAGCATGATGGCCCCCACGTTGCTCGAGTGGGCGATGATGTCCGCCACGGTCATGGGCCGGGTGGGGTGGGGGTAGACGTCCCGGAACACCTTCGAGTACATGGGGTAGTGGTCCGGGACCATCAACCTCTGGTTGATCTTGACCACACCCTCCTCGATGGCCGCCGCCACCGTGACGAGCTTGTTGACGGACCCCGGCTCGTAGGCGTCGGTGACCGCCCGGTTGCGCTGCCTGGCGGGAGGCGCCTCCTCGAACCGCTCGGGGTCGAACCACGGGTAGGAGGCCATGGCCAGCACCTCGCCCGTGGAGGGCACCATCACGATGACGCTGCCGCCCCGGGCCCGGTTCTCGCGGACCGCCCGGGCCAGGGCCCGCTGGGCGGCGTACTGGATGTCCCGGTCGATGGTGGTGAGGATCCCCTCCCCCGGGGTGGGAGGTACCTCGCGGTGCGCCCCCTGGGGGATGAACCGGCCCCCCGGGTCCACCTCCAGGACCTGCCGCCCCGGCTCGCCCGAGAGCACCCGGTCGTACTGGAGCTCCAGCCCCGCCAGGCCCACCCCGTCCACGCCCACGAACCCGAGGACCTGGGGAGCCAGGGGGCCGGCCGGGTAGTGCCGCCGGCTCTCGTCCAGGAACCCCACCCCCGGGAGGCGGCGCCGCTCCAGGCGTCTCGCCGTGGCCAGGTCCACCTGCCGGGCCAGGTAGACGAACCGCCCGGGAGCGGTCATGGCCCGGTAGACCTCCTCCCGGGGCAGCCCCAGGGCCCGGGCCACGACCACCGATTCCCCTTCGGGGTCTCGGACCAGCTGAGGGTCGACGAACACCGCCTTCGCCGGGAGCGACAGGGCGAGCTCCTCGCCGTTGCGGTCGAAGATCGCTCCCCGGGTGGCCGGCAGGGTGAGGGTCCGGAGCCGCTGCTCCACCGCCAGCCGGCGGTAGGAGGAGGCGTCCCGGACCTGGAGCACGCCCAGGCGGGCCACCACCCCGAGCAGCCCCACCACCATGGCCACCAGGACCGCCACCAGGCGGTTGGCCGGCGGCCGGTCGCCTGCTCCGGCCCGAGGCCGGCCCGGCGCCCGATGCGGGCGCGGCCGC
>DATLZQ010000060.1:0-15746 GCA_035573915.1 Actinomycetota bacterium
CCCGCCTCGGCCTCCTGGCCCTGGCCGGCCTGGGCGTCTCCTACCTGGCCGCCTACGAGCGGGCCCGGGGCCGGTCCCTCGGGTACCGGTTCGCGGAGGCCCCGAGCTTCCGGGCCACCGGGGGCGGCCTCGTGGCCGCCGCCCTGCTCACGGGCTGGGTGGAGCCGCTCCTCTGGGCCTTCCTCGCGCTCAACGCGACGGCCGCCGTGGCCAGGGGAGCGAGCGTGCGGGCCCAGGACCGGCGCGGGGCCCGGGCCCGGACGGTCGGCGTCCGCTAGCCCCATGCCCGGCCCGGGTCCCGAGCTGTGGGGGCAACTGGCCGACCTCCGGTCGGTCCTGTCCCTCCGGGCCACCCAGTGGCTGGGTATGCGCCTTCCCCGCCCCGTGGGCCTGCGGGCGGCCGAGCTCTACCACCGCCTGAGTTACCCCGCCTCCAGGGCTCAGCGGGCCGTGGTGGCCCGGAACCTGGCCCGGGTGCTGGGCCGTCCCCCCGGCGACCCGCTCGTCCAGCGGGCCACCAGGGAGTGCTTCCGCCTCTACGCCCAGTACTGGTACGAGACGTTCGCCCTCCGGACCATGACTCCCGAGGAGGTGGACCGGAGGTTCCGGGTGCAGGGGATCGAGCACGTGGACCGGGCCCTGGAGGAGGGGAAAGGAGTGGTCCTGGCCCTGCCCCACATGGGCAACTGGGATGCCGCCGGCCACTGGCTCTGCCTCCACGGGTACCGGGTGACGGCCGTGGCGGAGGCCCTGCGGCCCCGCGAGGTCTTCGAGCTCTTCTATCGGCACCGGCGGGCCCTGGGCCTCGACATCGTCCCGCTCGTGCCGGGGGTCCGCGTCTCCGACGTCCTCGCGGAGCGGCTGGCGCGGAACCACGTCGTGGCCCTGGTGGCCGACCGGGACCTCACGGGGCGGGGAGTGGCGGTGGAGATGTTCGGCGCCCCTCGCCGCCTGCCCTCCGGGCCGGCCCGCCTGGCCCTCGCCACCGGGGCCCCCCTCTCCACGTGCTCGGTCTACACCGCCCCGGACGGGTGGCGGTGCGTGATCGCCCCCCCGCTCGAGGTGGAGCGGAGCGGGGACCTGCGGGAGGACGTGGCCCGCCTCACGAGGAGCATCGCCCGGGACTTCGAGCGGTTCATCGCCGCGGCCCCCGCCGACTGGCACATGTTCCAGCCGGCCTGGGACGGGGAGCCGTCCCGGTGAGAGTGGCCCTGGCCTGCCCCTACGCGTGGGAGGCCCCCGGCGGGGTCCAGGTGCACGTCCGGGCCCTGGCCGAGCACCTCAGCCGCCGGGGGCACGAGACGCTGGTCCTGGCCCCGGGCACGGGCCCCTCGGAGCCCGGCGTCGTGCTGGTCGGGACCCCGGTCCGCCTCCGGTACGGGGGGACGGTGGCCCCGGTGTGCTTCAGCCCCCGCTCCGCCCTGCGGGTCCGGGGAGCCCTGCGAGCGTTCGCCCCCCACGTGGTCCACGCCCACGAGCCCTTCAGCCCCTCCACGGGCCTGTTCGCGGCCCTCCTCTCGCCCGCCCCCGTGGTGGCCACCTTCCACGCCTACGCCGAGCGGTCGGGCCTCTACACGGCCGCGGCTCCCCTCCTGCGCCCCCTGTGGCGGCGGCTCCGGGTCCGGCTGGCCGTCTCCCAGACCGCGGCGGCCTTCGTCACGGCCCGGTTCGGGCCGGGGGTGCGGGTGGTGCCGAACGGGGTGGACGTGGACCGGTTCCGGGCCGCGGCCCCTCCGGTCGGAGGGCGGCGGCTGCTGTGGGTGAACCGGCTCGATCCCCAGAAGGGGTTCGGGGTGGCCCTGGAGGCCTTCGTGCGGCTGGCCCGGGACCTGCCCGACCTCGAGCTCGTGGTGGTGGGGGACGGGAGGGACCGCCGGCTCCTGGGCGGCCTCCCCGCCCACGTGCGGGCCCGGGTCGATCTGCGGGGAGCGGTCCCCCACGAGGCCCTACCGGCCCACTTCGCGGGGGCGTCGGCCTTCGTGGCCCCGGCCCTGGGGCAGGAGAGCTTCGGAATGGTGCTGGTGGAGGCCATGGCCGCGGGCGTGCCGGTGGTGGCCTCGGACATCCCGGGGTACCGAGAGGTGGTGCGGGACGGGGTGGACGGCCTCCTGGTTCCCCCCGCCGACCCCGAGGCCCTGGCCGCCGCGGTCCGGCGAGTGCTGGAGGAGCCGGGCCTGGCGGAGCGGCTGCGGGCCGGGGGGCGGGCCCGGGCCGAGGAGTTCCGGTGGGAGGCGGTCGTGGAGCGGGTGGAGGGGGCCTACCGGGAGGCCCTGGAGCCGCCCAGGGGGTGACGGCGCCAGGGGCGGGGGTGGGGCCCCGCCCGGGCGACCGTCGGGCCGCTGCTAGCCTTGGCTGCCATGGTCGGGGTCGGGGTGGAGACGTGGGTACAGGCCCTGGCCGCCACGGCGGCCGTGAGCCTCGTGTCCTTCGTGGGCCTGGTCGTGCTCATGGTCCGGGAGTGGGTCCTCCGCCAGCTCGTCCCGTTCCTGGTGGGCTTCGCGGTGGGGGCCCTGCTGGGGGACGCGCTCATCCACATCCTCCCGGAGCTGGCCGAGGGCGGAGGGCTCACGGTAGGGGTTTCGCTCGTGACCGTCGGGGCCATCGTGGGCTTCTTCGTCCTCGAGAAGCTCGTCCACCTCCACCATGCCCTGAACCCTGCTCCCCGGGCGGTCCACCCGGTCGCGGTGGCGAACCTCCTGGGCGACGGGGTGCACAACTTCGTGGACGGGGCCATCATCGCGGGGTCGTTCCTGGTGGGGATCCCCCTGGGGGTCACCACGACCATCGCGGTGGTCCTCCACGAGATCCCCCAGGAGATTGGGGACGTAGGGGTCCTCCTGCACGCGGGGCTGTCCCGTCGACGGGTGCTCCTCTTCAACTTCCTGGCCGCGCTCACCGCCGTGGCGGGGGCCGTGGTGACCCTCCTGCTGGCGGGGGAGGTGGAGGTGGAGCGGCCCCTCCTCGCCATCACGGCCGGGGCCTTCATCTACATCGCCGGGGCGGACCTCATCCCCGAGCTGCACCGCCAGACGGCCACCCGGGTCTCGGTGCTGCAGTTCCTCTCGATGGTGGCGGGCTTCGCCGTGATGGGCTTGCTCCTCCTCCTTGAGTAGGGGGCGGAGGGGGCGGAGGGGGGCGCCGGCCGCCGCGTCCGGGCAGGGCCGGTATCCTGGCTGCCGTTGGAGGCCTGGGAGGAGCAGGCGGCGCGGAACCGGAACCGGTGGCGGGCAGCCCTCCTCGTCCTGATGACCCTGGGCGGGGCGGCCGGGGTGGGCTACGCCCTGGGCCTCGCCGTGGGGGCGGGGACGGTGGGGCTCCTGGTGGGACTGGGCCTGGCCGCCCTGGGGTCGCTCGCCTCGGTCCTCTCCGGGAGCCGGCTGGTCCTATGGGCTGCGGGGGCCCGCCCGGTCGGCCCGGACGAGGAGCGCCGGCTCCACAACGTGGTGGAGGGGGTGGCCGCCGCGGCAGGGCTCCCCAAGCCCGCCGTCTACCTGGTGGACGAGAAGGCCCCCAACGCCCTGGCCACGGGGCGAGACCCCGCGCACGCCTCGCTCGCGGTGACGCGGGGGCTGCTCGAGCTCCTCAACCGCCTGGAGCTGGAGGGGGTGGTGGCCCATGAGCTGGCTCACGTCCGGGCGGGGGACACCCTGCCGGGGACCCTGGCCGCCACCCTGGTGGGCTGGGTGGTGCTCCTCGCCGAGCGCTTCCTGCGGCCCCTCTGGTGGGGGAGGAGGCGGGACGGAGCGGCCGAGGGCTCGGTGCTGCTGGTCCCCGTCGGGCTGGTCCTGGCCCTCTTGAGCCCTCTCGTGGCCCTGGGCATCCGGGCGGCGCTCCCCGCCCGACGGGAGGAGCGGGCCGACCTGGCGGGGGCCCTCCTCACCCGCTACCCGCCGGGTCTGGCCTCGGCCCTCCGCAAGGTGGCGGCGGACCACACCCCCATGCGGGTGGTGAACAACGCCACCGCCCACCTGTGGCTCCGCCAGCCGTCCCGGGTCCCAGGCCAGGGGCTGCACTGGTTCGAGCGGTTGTTCACCACCCACCCTCCCATCTGGGACCGGGTCCGCCACCTGGAGGAGATGTAGGGCTCCTCGCCGGGGTCGTTGTGGACCGCCCCTCCGCCCGCTAGCATGCAACCCCGACTTCGCTTCCCCTTGTTCGAATCCCTCGCATGGAGCTGAGAAGACGCGGTCGCGTGGCGCTGGCCGCCTCGGCCACGGTGGTCGTCGCGCTGGTGGCCGGGGTCCTGGTGATCGGGGGCCATGCCGGCGTGGGCCCCCTGTCCCCCTCCGTGACCGGCCCCGGCCTCCCCACGGCGCCCCCGGCCTCGCCCACCGCCCCCCCGCCGGTCTGCCCCCTCACCGGGCTGGAGCCCGAACGAGGGACCGTCCCCAACCGGCCGGCTCTGGCCGTCAAGGTCGAGAACCTCCCGAGCACCCGCCCCCAGACCGGGCTGTCCTTCGCCGACATCGTCTACGAGGAGCCGGTGGAGGGGGGCATCACCCGGTTCATCGCCATCTACCAGTGCCGGGACGCCGAGCGGATCCTGCCCGTGCGCAGCGCCCGCCTGACCGACCCGGACATCCTGGTGCAGTTCGGGCGGCCGGTGTTCGGCTACGCGGGAGCCGTGCGGGAGGTGATCGACCGGTCGGTGGCGGCGGGCCTGCGGGACGTGAACATCGAGAACCCCCGGGCTGCCCAGGCCTACCACCGCGACCCGGGCCGCCCTGCCCCCCACAACCTCTACACGAGCACCCGGGAGCTCTACGCCGCGGCCGGGCACCCCAAGGGGGCCCCTCGGCCGGTGTTCCGCTACTCCACGGGGCGGCCCACGGGCCGGCCGGTGCGGGAGATCCACCTGCCCTTCTCGCCCTCCTCCGACGTCTACTGGCGGTGGGACCCCTCCAGGGGCGCCTTCGTCCGGTTCCACGGCGAGGAGCCCCACACCTACTCCGACGGGACGCAGGTGGCGGCGGCCAACGTCGTGGTCCAGGTGGTCCAGGTCACCTACACGGACGTGGTGGACGCGGCCGGCGCCCGCTCGCCCCGGGTGGTCTCCACGGGGGAGGGGCGCGCCTATGTCCTGCGCGGCGGGCGGGTCGTGGTGGGGACCTGGCGGCGTCCGAGCCTGGATGACGTGACGAGGTTCTACGACCGCCGGGGACGAGAGGTCCGTCTGCTCCCCGGGGTGACCTGGGTGGAGCTGTTCCCCTCAGGCCTCCCGGTCGAACTCGGGTAGCCGGGCAGCGGAGCTCGAGGGCCGGCCGGGCCGCTAGCCGAGGCGGGGCGAGGCCCCGGGGGGCGGGCCGATCCCCATCCGGTCCCGGGCCACGGCCAGGGTCCGGGAGGCGATGGCCCTGGCCCGTTCGGCCCCCTCGGCCAGGACCCGCTCCAGCCCCGCCTCGTCCGGGCGGAGCTCCCGGTAGCGCTCCCGAACGGGGGCCAGGGCGGCGGCCACAGCCTCCCCCACGTCCTCCTTGAACCCCGCGTAGCCCGGGGCGTCGGCGTACTCCTTCTCCACCTGCTCGGGGGGGACGCCCCGGACGGCGGCCATGATCTCGATCAGGTTCGAGATGCCGGCCTTGTCCGGGGCCCGGCGGACCTCCCGCCCGGAGTCGGTGACGGCGCTGCGGAACTTCCGCCGGATGGCGTCGGGCTCGTCGAGGACGTAGACCGTGCCCAGCTCCGTCCCCCCGGTGGTGGACATCTTCCGCTCCGGGGCCTGGAGGTCCATGATCCGGGCCCCCACGGGGGGGATGCGGTGCTCGGGCACCACGAAGGTCTCCCCGAACCGGGCGTTGAAGCGCTTGGCGATCTCCCGCATGAGCTCGATGTGCTGTCGCTGGTCCTCCCCCACGGGGACCTCGTGGGTCTGGTAGGCGAGGACGTCGGCGGCCTGGAGCACGGGGTAGAAGAACAGGCCTGAGGAGACGAACTCCCGCTGCTCGGCGGCCTTCTCCTTGAACTGGTGCATGCGGCGGAGCTCGCCGAAGGAGGTGACGTTGGCGAGCAGCCAGCAGAGCTCGGTGTGCTCCTTGACGTCGGACTGGCGGAACAGGATGCACCGGCCCGGGTCCAGGCCCGCGGCCAGCAGGATGGCGGCCGTGTCGTAGAGCCGCTCCCTGAGGTCGGCGGGGTCGTAGGCCACCGTGATGGCGTGGAGGTCCACGATGCAGTAGATGGCCTCCCCCCGCTCCTGGCCCTCCACGTACTGGCGGATGGCCCCCAGGTAGTTGCCGAGGTGCTTGCGCCCCGTGGGCTGGATGCCGGAGAAGATCCGCACGCCCGAAAGCGTACGGCATCCGGGTCCGACCGGCCCCGCCCTCGGGGCGTCCGCCCGGCTCGGGACGCCGGCCGGCGGCCCTGGCCAGCCCGCCCCCGGGCCGCCGCTAGACTGATGGGCGGACAGCGCGGGAGGTCGGAGATGCAGAACGAGACCGGGACGTTCAGGGTGAAGAGCGGGCTGGCCGAGATGCTCAAGGGTGGGGTGATCATGGACGTCACCACCGCCGAGCAGGCCAGGATCGCCGAGGACGCGGGGGCGGTGGCGGTCATGGCCCTGGAGCGGGTCCCCGCCGACATCCGGGCCGAGGGCGGGGTGGCCCGCATGGCGGACCCCACCAAGATCGCCGAGATCATGGAGGCGGTCTCCATCCCGGTCATGGCCAAGTGCCGGATCGGGCACTTCGTGGAGGCCCAGATCCTCCAGGCCCTGGGGGTGGACTACGTGGACGAGAGCGAGGTCCTGACCCCCGCCGACGAAGAGCACCACATCGACAAGTGGGCGTTCACGGTCCCCTTCGTCTGCGGGGCCCGGGACCTGGGGGAGGCCCTCCGGCGGATCGCCGAGGGGGCGGCCATGATCCGGACCAAGGGGGAGGCCGGGACGGGGAACGTGGTGGAGGCCGTGCGGCACATGCGCCGGATCACAGGGCAGATCCGCTGGCTCACCACCCTCCGGCAGGACGAGCTGGTCCACGCGGCCAAGGAGCTGGGGGCCCCCCTCGAGCTGGTGCGGCAGGTGGCGGCCACGGGCAAGCTCCCCGTGGTGAACTTCGCCGCCGGCGGGATCGCCACCCCGGCCGACGCCGCCCTCATGATGCAGCTCGGGGCGGACGGCGTGTTCGTCGGCTCCGGGATCTTCAAGAGCGAGGACCCGCCGGCCCGGGCCAGGGCCATCGTGGAGGCCACCACGTACTACCACGACCCCGAGGTCCTGGCCCGGGTGTCCCGGGGCCTGGGCACGCCCATGCGGGGCCTGGACGTGGCCCGCCTCCCCGAGGAGGAGCTCCTCCAGACCCGGGGCTGGTAGCCGGTGAAGGCGGGCGTCCTCGCGCTGCAGGGGGACTTCCGGGAGCACGCCGAGATGTTCTCCCGGGCCGGGGCCACCCCGGTCCTGGTCCGCTCCCCGGAGGACCTGGCCCTGGTGGACGTCCTGGCCATCCCGGGCGGGGAGTCCACCACCATCGGGCGGTTGGCCCGGGCCCACGGCCTGGTGGAGCCCATCCGGGAGCGGGCCGCCCGGGGCATGCCGATCTTCGGGACCTGCGCCGGGATGATCGTGATGGCCAGGGAGGTGGTGGGGGGAACCCCCCTCCTCTCGCTCATGGACGTCACGGTCCGGCGCAACGCGTACGGGCGGCAGGTGGACTCCTTCGAGGCGGACCTGGAGGTGGCGGGGGTGGGGCCGGTGCGGGCGGTGTTCATCCGGGCCCCGGTGGTGGAGCGGGTGGGGCCGGAGGTCGAGGTGCTGGCCGAGCACGGCGGCCGCCCGGTGGTGGTCCGCCAGGGGAACCTCCTGGCCGCCAGCTTCCACCCGGAGATCGCGGGTGACCCCCGCCTCCACGAACGGGTCCTGGCCATGGCGGGGTAGGGGAGGGCAGGTGGCCGGTCACTCCAAGTGGGCGCAGATCAAGCGAAAGAAGGCCGCCACCGACGAGAAGCGGGGGCGGATGTTCTCCAAGCTCCTCCGGGCCATCGAGGTGGCGGCCCGGGACGGGGGCCCCAACCCCGAGGCCAACCCCACCCTGGCCTCGGCCGTGGAGAAGGCCAGGGACGCCTCAGTCCCCTGGGACAACATCGAACGGGCCATCAAGCGGGGGGCCGGGGCCACCGGCGGCGCCGGCTACGAGGAGGTCCTCTACGAGGGGTACGGCCCGGGCGGGGTGGCCATCCTGGTCCAGGCCATGACCGACAACCGTAACCGCACCGCCCAGGAGATCAAGCACACGTTCTCCCGGCTGGGGGGGACGCTGGGGGACCCGGGGAGCGTGGCCTGGATGTTCGACCGCAAGGGCCTGGCGGTGGTGGACAAGGCCTCGGCCCCCGACGAGGACCGCCTCCTCGAGCTGATCCTGGAGGCGGGGGCGGAGGACCTGCGGGACTCGGGGGACCAATGGGAGGTGGTCACCCCGCCCGAGGCCCTGCGGGCCGTGCGGCGGGCGCTGGAGGAGGCCGGGGTGCCGCTGATCTCCGCCGAGGTCACGATGCTGCCCCAGGCCGCCGTCCCCGTCCCCCCGGACAAGGTCGAGTCGGTCCTCCGGCTGGTGGAGGCCCTGGAGGACCTGGACGACGTCCAGGCGGTCTGGTCCAACTTCGACATCCCCGAGGAGGCCCTGGCCAGGGCGGGCTGAACCTCCCCCGGCCCAGAGGGCCCGGCCGCGGCTCCTTGCGCTGTCGGTGGAGGCGGCTAGATTACGCGCGTGTGATTGCGGGGAGGCCGCGGGAGGGGTAAGGTCGTGTGAACGCGTGTTCGACGAGGTGGTGCTCGGCGTGGACCCGGGCACGGCCGCCGTGGGGGTGGCGGTGGTGCGGGGCCCGGCCGCCCGGGCCAGAGTGGCCTGGGCGGCGACGCTCCGCACGCCTCCGGGGGCACCGCCGGCGGAGCGGCTGCGAGCCATCTACCGGGGCGTCCGCGGGGCCATCGCGGAGCACCGGCCGGACGTGGTGGCCGTGGAGCGGCTCCTCTTCGGCCGCAACGCCGAGAGCGGGATCGAGGTGGCCAGGGCGGCGGGGGCGGTCCTGGTGGCCGCGGCCGAGGCCGGGGTCGCGGTGGAGGAGTACGCCCCGGCCCAGGTCAAGGTGGCCGTGACCGGGGTGGGCAACGCGTCCAAGGACGCCGTCCGCCGGGGCCTGGTCCGGCTGCTCGGCGTGGAGGGGGTGCCCGCGGAGCGGGACGCGGCGGACGCCGTGGCCGTGGCCCTCTGCCACCTCCAGCTGGCCGGGGTGCGGCGAGCGGCCCGGGGGGTGGCCCCGTGATCGCCTTCCTCGAGGGGGTGGTGGCCGAGCGGGGGGCCGGCCGGGTCGTTCTGGCCGTGGGCGGGACGGGCTACGAGCTGGCGGTCCCGGCCCAGACCCTGGCCCGGCTGCCCCCGTTGGGCAGGCGGGCCCGGCTGTTCACCCGCCTGCAGCTGCGGGACGAGGCGCCGGTCCTCTACGGGTTCGCCACGGCGGAGGAGCGAACCCTGTTCGACCAGCTGATCACGGTGAACGGGGTGGGGCCCAAGGCGGCCCTGGCCCTCCTTTCGGTCCTGTCCCCGGACGCCCTGCGGCGGGCCATCGGGGAGGGGGACGTGGAGGCCCTGACCCTGGCTCCCGGGGTGGGGAGGAAGGTGGCCAACCGGGTCATCCTCGACCTTCGGGAGAAGCTGGGCGGCAGCGAGGCGCCCCCCCCGGGGCCCCTGTCCGAGGTCCGCGAGGCCCTCCTGGCCCTGGGGCTCTCTCCCCAGGAGGCCCGGGAGGCCCTTTCTGGGGTGGAGGCCGACGGAGAGCGGTCGGTGGAGGAGCTCCTGCGGCAGGCCCTGCGGCGGGTGGGGGCGCGGTGACGGCCCGGCAGGAGGAGTCCGAGGTGCGGGTGGTGGCGGCCGACCTCAGGGAGGACGAGCGGGAGCTCGACGCGGCCCTCCGGCCCCGGTGGCTGTCGGAGTTCGTGGGCCAGGCTCGGATCAAGGAGCAGCTGGGCCTCCTCGTGGAGAGCGCCCGGGGCCGGGGAGAGCCCCTGGATCACGTGCTCCTCTCCGGACCCCCGGGGCTGGGCAAGACCACGTTGGCCGGGATCGTGGCCAACGAGCTCGGGGTGGGGTTCCGGCCCACCTCCGGACCGGCGCTGGAGCGGGCCGGGGACCTGGCCGCCATCCTCACCAACCTGGAGGAGGGGGACGTCCTCTTCGTTGACGAGGTCCATCGGATGCCCCGGGCCGTGGAGGAGGTCCTCTACCCGGCCCTGGAGGACTTCAAGCTGGACGTGATCATCGGCAAAGGCCCCTCGGCCCGGAGCATCCGCCTGGACCTCCCCCGGTTCACCCTGGTGGCCGCCACCACCAGGCCCGGGCTCATCACCCTCCCTCTCCGGGAGCGGTTCGGCTTCTCCCCGCGGCTCGACTACTACTCCCGGGAGGAGCTGGCCCAGGTCGTCCGGCGGTCCGCGGGGATCCTGGGGGTAGAGGTGGACCCGGAGGGGGCGGAGGAGATCGCCCGCCGCTCCCGGGGCACCCCCAGGATCGCCAACCGCCTGCTGCGCCGGGTGCGGGACTACGCCCAGGTCAGGGGCGACGGCCGGGTGACCCGGGCCGTGGCCCAGGACGCCCTGGCCCTGTTCGAGGTGGACGAGCTCGGGCTGGACAAGGTGGACCTGTCGATCCTCTCGACCCTGGTGCACAAGTTCGGGGGCGGCCCGGTGGGCCTCTCCACCCTGGCCGCGGCGGTGGGGGAGGAGACGGAGACCATCGAGGACGTCTACGAGCCCTACCTCCTCCAGCTGGGGTTCCTCAAGCGGACCCCCAGGGGGCGGGTGGCCACCGAGGCCGCCTACGAGCACCTGGGGGTGGCGGTGGAGGGACAGGGCCGTCTCCTGGAGGGGCCCCGGGTCAGCGGGTAGGATGGAGCCGGAAGTGTTGCCTGGCCCGCCGGCGGGGCCTAGACTGGGGCCCGTCCCGGCGGCCGCAGGCCGCCATTTTTTTCGGGTGCGGGCCGGGGCCCGCCCCAGGAGGAGGTTGAACGTGACTACGGCACTGATCCCCCTCGCCCAGCAGAGCACGGGCGGTGGCGGCCTGGCCACCATCCTGATGCTCGTGGTCCTGGGCGCCTTCTTCTACTTCCTACTGATCCGACCGCAGCAGCGCCGGGCCCGCCAGCAGCGCGAGCTCCTGGCCAGCCTGGAGGTCGGGGACGAGGTGGTCACCGTGGGGGGCCTATTCGGGACCATCCGGTCGCTCGATTCCGACCGGGTGCGGCTCGAGGTGGCCCCGGGGGTGGAGCTCACCTTCGTCCGCAACGCCATCGCCCGCAAGGTGGGAGCGAGCGTGGAGCGGGACGGCCTGGGCGAGGAGGCCGGCGAGCAGCGGTGAGCCAGGCGGCCCGCCAGCGGAACGTGGCCAAGGCGCCCCCTCGACCCGGCGAGACGTCCCTCCTCACGCTGGAGGAGGTCCAGAAGGACCCCGCCGTGGCCTCCTTCATCGCCAACGCTGACCGGGTGATGGAGGGCCTGGGCTACACGGAGCACGGCTTCCGCCACGCCAACCTCACCGCGCGGATCGCCTACAACGTGCTGAGCCGGCTGGGCTTCGACGAACGGCTGTCGACCCTGGCCTCGATCGCCGGCTACCTCCACGACGTGGGCAACATGGTGGCCCGGGAGAGCCACGGCCAGGTCGGGGCCCTTCTCGTCTACGACGTGTTCAAGGACCGGATGGCGCCGTCGGACCTGGCGGTTGTCATGGCCGCCGTGGGCAACCACGAGGAGCAGGGCGGGGAGCAGGTGGGCCCCGTGGCCGCGGCGGTCATCCTGGCCGACAAGTCCGACGTCCACCGGAGCCGGGTCCGGAAGTCGGCCCAAATCGACTTCGACATCCACGACCGGGTGAACTACGCGGCCGAGCAGTCGTTCCTCCGGGTGGACTCCACTGCCCGCACCATCACCCTGGAGCTCACCATCGACACGGAGATCAGCGACGTCATGGAGTACTTCGAGATCTTCCTGGGCCGGATGGTCATGTGCCGCCGGGCGGCCGAGCGGCTGGACTGCCGCTTCAAGCTGACCATCAACGGGGCCAGCCTGCTGTAGGTTGGGTTCGGTGGCGGGACGGGCCCGACTCATCCTCTCCGTGGCCTTCGTGCTGGCCCTGGTGGGAGGCGCGGTGGTCGGCTTCGCCACCGGCCTCCGCCCGCTCCTGGGCCTGGACCTGGAGGGAGGGGTCTCGGTTACCCTGGCCGCGCCCCCGGGGACCGAGCGAGGGGTCATGGTGGAGGCCCTGGACCGTATCCGGGACCGGGTCGACGCCCTGGGGGTGGCCGAGCCCGACATCGCCCTGCTGGGGGACAACCTGATCCAGGTGGAGCTCCCGGGCCTCGGCGGACAGGGCCAGGTGGTGGTGCGCGGGGGGCGGTTCTGCGTCCTCTCCGCCACCGGGAAGGACCTGGGGTGCTTCGACCGGCGGGCCCAGGCCGAGGCCCGGGCCCGGGCCCAGAGCGTACAGCGGGTCCTCGAGATCATCGGGACCACGGCCCGCCTGGAGGAGCGGGAGGTCAAGGAGACCATCCCCGAGGGCGACGAGCGGTACCTTAAGTTCACCCAGGGGGTGATCCGCCCCGACGACCCCGTCCGCTCGGAGCCCACCTTCGAGGAGGTGCCGGCCAAGCCGGACGAGCTCCTCACCTTCGAGGACCTCGACGGGGACGGGTTCTTCGACCAGGGGCGGGAGCCCAAGTACCTGCTGGGGCCGGTGGAGATCACCGGGGCCGACCTCAAGTCGGCCGAGGCCGTGTTCGTCCCCGCCGGGCCCCGCGTGGGCCCGGGGGAGAGCGGGTGGCAGGTGGAGTTCACCCTGAACCCCGAGGGGGCCCGGAAGTTCGCCGAGGCCACCCGCAGGCTGGTGGGACGGCAGCTGGCCATCGTCCTGGACGGGGTGGTCCAGTCCGCCCCCACCGTCCAGGACGAGATCACCGGGGGCCGGGGGGTGATCACGGGCTCGTTCACCAAGGAAGAGGCGGAGAACCTGGAGGTGGTCCTGGACTCGGGGGCCCTCCCCGTGGAGCTCGAGCGCCAGGAGGTCCGCACCGTGAGCCCCCTCTTGGGGAGGGAATCCCTACACCAGGGGCTGGTGGCCGGGGTGGCCGGGTTGGTGGCCCTCATGGCCTACCTGGCCTTCTACTACCGGCTCCTGGGGGTGGTGACCTGGCTGGGGATGGGCATCTGGGCCACCCTGGCCCTGGCCCTCGTGGCCCTCCTGGGCCGGACCATCGGCTACGCCCTCACCCTGGCCGGCGTGGCCGGCATCGTGGTGTCCCTGGGGATCACGGCCGACTCCTACATCGTCTTCTACGAGCGCCTGAAGGACGAGGTCCGTCAGGGGAAGAGCCTGCGGGCCTCGGTGGCCCCGGCCTTCCGGCGGGCCTGGCGGACCATCGTGGCGGGCGACGTGGTGACGGCCCTGGCGGCCGCCGTCCTCTACGTCCTCTCGGTGGGCTCCGTGCGCGGGTTCGCCCTGACCCTGGGCCTCTCCACCGCCCTCGACCTGTTCGTCGTCTACTTCTTCAAGCGGCCCACGGTGTTCCTCGTCGCCCGGAACCAGGCCCTGGCGAACCTGCCCGGGCTGGGCCTGCGCAGCGGGGTGGCGGCCGAGCCCCTCCCCGCGGGGGCCGGTGGCGGGCGGTGAGCCGGCTCCGCGAGGCCCTGGCCACGTTCCGGGGGCACCGGGTCCCCTCGTTCGAGCTCGTGGGGCGGAAGCGGTGGTGGTTCCTCCTCTCGGGGACCCTCGTCGCGGCCTCCGTGGTCGGCCTGGCCGTGCGGGGCCTCAACTTCTCCATCGCCTTCACGGGGGGGTCCGTCCTCACCTTCCCGAACCGGAGCGGGGCCTCGGTCGCCGAGTACCAGGCCGTGATGGCCCGCTTCGGGCACCCCGACGCCCGGGTGGAGCTCCTGGGCGGCGACCAGGTCAGCATCCGGACGGAGAGCCTGACCGAGGAGCCGAGGGGGACGGCCCCGTCGCCCTCCCCGACGGCCTCCCCCACGGCCACCCCCTCCCCGACGGGCACCCCCTCGCCCACGGGTTCCCCCACGGCCGCCCCGTCGCCCGCCCGGTCGCCCACCCCCACCGCGACGGCTCCGGCCACGCCGAGCCCGTCGCCCACCCCGGCCGGCCAGCAGGGGCTCCAGGCCGAGCGGCTGCGCCGGGCCCTGGCCGCTGTGGCCGGGATCTCCCCGGACGACATCAGCGAGCAGGACGTGGGCCCCACCTGGGGCGGGCGGATCTCCCGCAAGGCCGTCCAGGGGCTCCTCGTCTTCCTGGTCCTGGTGACGCTCTACATCACCCTGCGGTTCGAGTGGAAGATGGCCCTGGGTGCGCTGGTGGCCCTGTGGCACGACATCGTGATCACGGCCGGGGTCTACGCCCTCGTGGGACGGGAGGTCACCCCCGAGACGGTCATCGCCCTCCTCACGATCCTCGGGTACTCCCTCTACGACACGGTCGTCATCTACGACAAGGTCAAGGAGAACACCGAGTCCCCCGTCCTGGTCCAGCGGGAGGGCTACTCGGGCGTCGTCAACCTCTCGCTGAACCAGGTCCTCATGCGGTCGGTGAACACGTCGCTCTCGACCCTGCTCCCCATCGGCGCGCTGCTCGTGTTCGGGGGGCAGACCCTCAAGGACTTCGCCTTCGCCCTGTTCACGGGGGTGGCCGTGGGCGGGTACTCCTCGATCTTCGTGGCCTCCCCCATCCTCGCCATGCTCAAGGAGCGGGAGCCCCGGTACCGGCAGCTCCGGGCCCGGACGGCGGTCCGGGCGGCGCGGTCGGTCGAACGGCCCGTCGAACGGCCCGAGGTGGCGCCCCTCCCGGCGTCGCCCGAGCCGGGGCTGGAGCCGGTCTCCGTGGCCGCCCGGCCCGGGGGAAGCCCCCGGCCCAGGGCGGCGGCGGGCCGAGCTGGGGGGTCGAGGAAGAAGCGGCCCCGGTCCCAGGGGAAGGCCAAGAAGCGCCGGCGGTGAAGGGAGGAGAGAGCGTGAACCACACCATCGAGCGGCTCAAGGCCCTCATCCGAGACGTCCCCGACTTCCCCCAGCCTGGGGTGGTCTTCAAGGACATCACGCCCCTCCTGGCCGACGAGAACGCGTTCTCGTCGGTGATCGACCTCATCGTCGTGCACTACGGGCGGGGCAACATCGACAAGGTCGTGGGCATCGAGGCCCGGGGGTTCATCCTGGCCTCCCCCATCGCCTACCACTTCGGGGCGGGGTTCGTCCCGGTCCGCAAGGAGGGCAAGCTGCCCTGGGAGAGCGAGCGGGAGGAGTACCAGCTGGAGTACGGGACGGCGGTCCTGGAGATCCACCGGGACGCCATCCGGCCCGGGGAGCGGGTCCTCATCGTGGACGACGTCCTGGCCACGGGGGGGACGGCCCTGGCCACGGCCCGACTGGTGGAGCGGCTGGGGGGGAAGGTGATGGGGATCGCCTGCCTGATCGAGCTCTCCTTCCTCGGCGGGCGGGAGAAGCTCAGGGACTACGACCTGTACTCCCTGCTCACGTACTAGCTAGCGCTCAGGGGCGTCGGGGCGTCGGCGGTGAGGGGCGGGGCGGGCGTCCGGAGGGCCCCGGCGGCCGTCCTGGCCATCGTCCTCCTCACGGCGGGCTGGTCCCCCGCCTCGGCCGGCCCCGGGTCCCCGGGGTCTCCCGCGGCCGCGGCCGAGCGAGGCACCGAGTCCCAGGCGCGGCGGTCGGGCGGCCGGTCGACCTGGCCCGGCGGTCGGTGGGGCCTGCG
>DATLZQ010000061.1:0-2174 GCA_035573915.1 Actinomycetota bacterium
GTATAACGCCTGAAGTCGCCCCACTTACGATCGGGCACGTACGGCGGATCGAGGTAGATGAAGTCGCCGGCGACCGCCTGTCCCATAACCTCCTCAAAGTCGGCGACCCGGATATCGGCTACGGCCAGTGCCTTAGACGCCCGCAGCAGGTTCTCCCGGTTGTAGTAGGGACGCGAGTACTCGCCATACGGGACATTGAACTCCCCCCGCCGGTTTACCCGCCAAAGCCCGCGGAAGCCGGTCTTGTTCAGGTAGATGACCCGGGCGGCTCGTTCAGGTCCGCTCAGCTTGGTCGGGTCCTGACGCCGGACCGCCATGTACGCCTCCCGGGTATTCGGCATCCGGTCAAGGAGGTCCATGACCGTGTACGGGTCGCGGGCTACTTCCTGGAAGCACACGACCAGGTCCTCGTTCGCATCGGACAGGACGGCCCGCTCGGGCGCGAGCTCGAAGAACAGGGCGGCACTCCCCATGAACGGCTCGAAGTACCGGCCCGTGAACGGCGGCGCCATACTGGCCAGCAGACGGGCCAATCGGGTCTTCCCTCCCGCCCACTTCAGGAACGGCTTGGCACGGTCGCCCATCGCACACCGCAACTTACACGATTCGGATTTGAATCGCCACAACCCGAGTTGCATCACGGGAGATGTCCTCGAAGGAGCTCTCGTTGCCTCACCTGAAGATGTCCGCGTAGGCGGCACCCTCTCCCCAGCCCCGGCGGCCCCGGGGGGGAGGGTGGCGGCGGGCCTCTCGGTGGCGGAGCGGAAGGCGGTGACCAAGCAGATGGCCAGGCGGTACGAGAAGGCGGCCAAGGCCGAGAAGGGGAGGATGCTCGATGAGCTGTGCGCCCTCACCGGGTGGACCCGCAGGCACGCCCGCCGGGCGCTCCGGCAGGCGCTGTCCGGAACACCGGCCGCCCCCCGCAGGCCCAGGGCGAGGGTCTACGGGGAGGAGGTCCTGGCAGCCCTCCGGGTGGTGTGGGCCACCCTGAACGGACCGGCCGGCAAGCGGCTCGCGCCCTTCATGGCCGAGATCGTCGGGGCCCTGGAACGCCACGGGGAGCTGTCCTTGGAGCCGGAGGTCCGCTCCAAGCTCCTTCGGATGTCCTCCGCCACCATCGACCGGGCCCTCGCCCCCGAGCGGAGGAGGCTGCGGATCAAGGGGCGCTCCGGGACCAAGCCGGGGTCGATCCTGAAGCGCCAGATCCCCATCCGGACCTTTGCCGAGTGGGACGAGGCCCGTCCCGGGTTCTGCGAGGTCGACCTGGTGGCCCACGACGGGGGCTCCCCCTGGGGCGAGTTCTGCCAGACCCTCGATCTCACCTGCGTGGCCACGGGGTGGACCGAGCCCCGGGCCCTCCCCAACAAGGCCCAGCGGTGGGTCCACGAGGCCATCGACGACATCGCCGGGGCCCTCCCCTTCCCCCTCCTCGGCCTGGACTCCGACAACGGGGCGGAGTTCATCAACATGCAGCTGTTCAGGTACTGCACCGAGCGGGGGATCACCTTCACCCGGACCCGGCCCTACCGGAAGAACGACAACTGCTACGTGGAGCAGAAGAACTGGCCGGTGGTCCGCCAGAGCGTGGGCTACGCCCGCTACGACACCCCCGAGGAGCTCGAGGCCCTCCGGGAGCTCTACCAGGTGCTGCGGCTGTACGTGAACTTCTTCCAGCCCCAGATGAAGCTCCTCACCAAGGCCCGCCGGGGGGCCAAGGTCACCAAGCGCTTCGACGTCGCCCGGACCCCCTACCAGCGGGTCCTCGACTCTCCCCACGTCTCCGAGGAGGCCAAGGGCGCCTTGCGGGAGGCCTACCTCGGCCTCAACCCCGCCCAGCTGAAGCGCGACCTGGCCGCCTGCCAGGACCGGCTGCTCGACCTGGGGAAGGAGAAGAACAAGTCGTCAGGTCGGAAGGAGGTGAAGCGCCCACCCGGCCCCCGCCCGAGGGTGTTCTCCTGGGCGGAGTCTTCGAGGACATCTTTGGTGATGCAACCGACGGTGGCTTCGAGGACATCTTGACGTGAGGCAACTAGGCCCCACCCGGCAGGGTCGGCGGGTGGGCGCCCGCGCGATGGGACCCGTCCGCGGGGGCCGCGCGAGGGCTTGAGGAGCGGGGGTCCGCTGCCGATGCAAGGAAGCGCATCGGTGCCGACGAGGGGACGAGCCGCGTGAGC
>DATLZQ010000062.1:0-3778 GCA_035573915.1 Actinomycetota bacterium
GCCAGGAGGGCCGCGGGGTTCGCCTCGAGCAGCCCCCGCCGGTGGGCCCACCGGTAGAAGGCCCGGACCGCCGCCGCCTTGCGGGCCACGCTGGTCCGAGCGTACCCCCTCGTGGTGAGGTGAGCGAGCCACCGCCGGAGGAGCGGGTAGTCGGCGTCGAGGAGGCCGCGCCCTCCCCTGGCCAGGAACTCGGCGAGGGCCTGCAGGTCGGCTCGGTAGGCCTGCGCGGTGTGCTCGGAGAGGGCCCGCTCCGCCCGGAGGTGGTCCACGAACCGCAGGACGAGGGCGGCGTCGGGAGGACCGGCGCCCCCTGGGCCACGGTCGCGCGGGGCAGTGGCGGGTTCCGTCTGGGCCTCCGGGAGGTCGGGATCGCCTGACTTCTAGCACAGGGCGCGGGTTGGTCAAGGAGGCCAGCCGACCCGCAGGAGGCACGGACCCCACCCCGGCCCGGGTCACGGGCCCACCCGGCGCTCGTAGCGCCCGCCGGACTGCCGCACCAACCCGCGCAGCTCCAGGCCCACCAGGAGGGCCGTGACTTCCTGGAGCGAGAGGCCCAGGGCGGCGGCCACGGCGTCGGGGACGGTGGGGCCCGAGAGCAGCCCGAGGACCCCCCGCTCGGCCTCGGAGAGCGGCGCCCCGGTGGCGGGGAGGCCGTGAAGGGCCTCCTGACTCGAGGCCGCGGGAGCCGGACGCCCCTGGCCCTGGGCGTGGCCCTCCCGGTCGAGGCCGAGGTCGGCGAGCAGGTCGTCGGGCCCGCGGATGAGGGTGGCGCCCTCCCGGATGAGCCCCAGGGGCACGGCCGCGAGCTCGCTGGTGACCGGGCCCGGGACCGCGAACACCTCCCGGCCCAGCTCGACCGCGTGGTCCACGGTGATGAGGGAACCGCTCCCCGCCGCCCCCTCCACCACGACCACCCCCCTGGCCAGGCCCGCCACCACACGGTTTCGGGCCGGGAACCGGAACGGCTCCGCCCGCACCCCGGGCGGGTACTCGCTCACCACGGCCCCCGCCTCGGCCACCCGACGGAGGAGGGCGGCGTTGGCGGCGGGGTAGGCCACGTCCACCCCGCAGCCCAGCACGGCCAGCGTGGGGCCCCCCGCCCCCAGGGCTCCCTGGTGGGCGGCGGCGTCCACCCCCCGGGCTCCCCCGCTCACCACGCACACCCCGGCGGCGGCAAGGGCGCCCCCGAGGAGCGCCGCCACCTCGCGCCCGTAAGGGGTGCAGCTTCGGGCCCCCACCACCGCCACCCTGGGGGACAGGGCCCGGAGGTCCCCGCCCCGGACGAACAGGCCCGCCGGCGGGTCGGGGAGGTCGAGGAGCTCCTGGGGGTACTCGGGGTCGCCCACCGCCACCAACCTGGCCCCGGCCGCCTCCACGGCCAGGGCCAGCGAGGCCCCGTCCAGGGCCCGGGCCGCCTCCCGGTCGGCGGCGCTGCCAGCCTCCCCCCGCCGGACGGCCTCGAGGCACGCCTCCGCCGTGGGGTGGCGGGAGGCGAGCTCGAGGAGCCGGCGGCCGCTGAGGGAGGCCAGGGAGAGCAGCACGAGCAGGGCCTCCCGGTCCTCCGGCCGACGGGCAAACCCCCCCGGCCAGCCCCCCGGCTGGGGAGGCCCGCCCGGCCCCGCTTCCCTCGCCAGGTCGGAGGGCCGCCGCAGCCTCGGACGCTCCAGGGCCCGGTCAGGGGGACCCTGACGAGGACCGCCCCGGGGACGGTCACGGGGCCGGGTGCGCACCGCCCACCCCCACCTGCGCCACTTCCCCCGGCACCTCGCCCCGCCGGTAGCTCAGGGCCTCGGCCACGTGCGGGGCGTCCACCCGTTCGGACCCCGCCAGGTCGGCCACGGTGCGGGCCACCTTGAGGGTCCGGTCGAACCCCCGGCCCGAAAGCACCAGCCCCTCCACGGCCGAGGCCAGGAGGTCCCGGGCGGCGTCGGTCAGGCCCGCCAGCCGCCGCGCCGTGGGCCCGTCCACCTGGGCGTTGCAGGCCCAGGGGGTGTCCCGCAGGCGGGCCAGCTGTCGCTCCCGGGCCTCCGCCACCCGCTCCCGGATGCGGGCCGAGGGCTCCCCCGAGCCCGAGGCCACGAGCTCCGCCCGGGACAGCCTGGGCACGGATAGCTGGATGTCCACCCGGTCGAGGAGGGGCCCGGACAGGCGCTGGCGGTAGGCGAGGAGGCGGGCCGGCTGGCACCGGCAGGCCCGGCGGGCGTCGCCCAGGAACCCGCACGGGCAGGGGTTCGACGCCGCCACCAGCATGAACCGGGCCGGGAACTCCACGGCCCCCGAGGCCCGGGCCACGACCACCCGCCCCTCCTCCAGGGGCTGGCGGAGCCCCTCCAGGGCGTCCCGGCGGAACTCCGTCACCTCGTCCAGGAAGAGGACGCCGTGGTGGGCCAGGCAGGCCTCGCCGGGCCGGACGAACCCCGAGCCCCCGCCCAGGAGCCCCTGCAGGGAGGTCGAGTGGTGGGGGGCCCGGAACGGCCGGGCGGAGACCAGGCCGCCGCCCGCGAGGACCCCCGCCACCGAGTGGAGGCGGGTGACCTCCAGGGCCTCCCGCCGGCTCATGGGCGGGAGGATCGAGGGGAGCCGCCGGGCCAACATGGTCTTCCCGGCCCCCGGTGGGCCCACCATGAGGACGTTGTGTCCGCCCGCCGCGGCCACCTCCAGGGCCCGGCGGGCCACGCCCTGGCCCCGGACGTCGGCGAAGTCCAGGCCGTCGGTCGAGCCGTGGTCGCCCGGGCTCCCCCCTCCGCCATCGGGCCGGGAGGAGGGGACCTCCGGGGGGGTCCACGTCCCCCGCAGGAACCCCACCACGGCGGCCAGGGAGGGCGCCCCCACCACCTCCAGCCCCTCCACGAGCCCGGCCTCGGCGGCGTTGGCCTCGGGCACCACCACCCCCCGTAGCCCGGCCCGGGCGGCGGCCATGGCCACGGCCAGGATCCCGGGGGTCCCCACGAGCTCGCCTTTGAGGGAGAGCTCGCCGGAGAAGGCGTAGGGGGCCGCCCGGGCCGCCGGGACCTGGGCCGAGGCCACCAGGACCCCCAGGGCGATGGGGAGGTCGAACCCCGGGCCCTCCTTGCGGAGGGCGGCCGGCGAGAGGTTCACCACCACCCGCCGCAGGGGCCACGCCAGCCCCGAGCTCTCCACGGCGGGCCGGACCCGCTCCCGGGCGTCCTGGACGGCGGGCCCCGGGAGCCCGGTCAGCGTGAGCGAGGGCAGGCCCCGGCCGACGTGGGCCTCCACGGTGACGAGGTGCCCCTCGATCCCCACGACCGCCACGCCCCGGACCCTGCCGTACACGGCGCCACAGGCTACGACCCCCCACCGACACGAACGTGCGTTGGTCGACTTGCTCGGGCCCTGGCCCATCGGCGAGAGTCGGTCAGGACCCCCGGTCGCACGGAGCGCCGAAGACGTGGAAGTGCAGGAACGGACGAGGGTGGGCGAAGAGGGTTCGCCGGCCCGGCCGCTGCTCGTGGCCGGGGCCCCCAGGACCGGCACAACCTGGGTGGCCCGGGTGCTGAGCCTGGCCGAGGGCGTGGTGTGGGTCAACGAGCCCGACAACGAGTGGCCCAACGCCTACGCCCTCAAGGCCAAGCGGTCCCTGGGCCGGTTCCCGGTCCTCTCCGAGGGGGACGGGGCCCCGCGCGCCTACGAGCGGCTGTGGGAGCGGGCCTTCTCCGGGTTCGTCCAGGGACGGCTCAGGGAGGCCCTGGTCTGGAAGCTCGACCGGGGAGAACGGACCATGCTCGAGCTGTGGCGGGCCATGTGCGACCACGCCAAC
>DATLZQ010000063.1:0-8027 GCA_035573915.1 Actinomycetota bacterium
CCCGCCAGCTCCATGGCCAGGAGCAGGTGGCAGGACGTCACCCCCGACCCGCAGTAGACGATGACGTCCCGGCCCCGGCCAGCCCCCAGGGCCTCGAAGCGGCGTCGGAGCTCCTCCGGCGGGAGGAACCGTCCCGTGGCCGGGTCCAGGTTCCCGGGGAACGGGGCGTTGCGGGCCCCGGGGATGTGCCCGGCTACGGGGTCGATGGGTTCGACCTCGCCCCGGTAGCGCTCGGGGGCGCGGGCGTCGAGGATCACCGAGCCGGGGTCCCCGCGGGCCCGCTCCACGTCCTCCGCCCGGGCCAGGAGCTCCTCGGGCCAGGGCCTCGGGGCGAAGGTGGCGGGAGGCCGGGGGCGGCCCGGCCCCGCCTCGAGGGGGCCCGCCCAGGCCGCTAGGCCCCCGTCCAGGACGGCCGCCTCGTGGCCCGTGACCCGGAGCATCCACCACAGCCGGGCTGCGTAGGCGCCGCCCGCGTCGTCGTAGGCCACGACGGCCGTCCCGTCCCCGATGCCCAGGCGGGCCATGGCCGCGGCGAAGTCCTCGGGGGCGGGGAGGGGGTGCCGGCCCGAGCCGGGGGACCGGGGAGCGGAGAGGTCCCGGTCGACGTCGACGAAGACGGCCCCCGGGAGGTGCCCTTCCTCGTAGCGGCGGTGTGCCGAGCCGTCGGGGTCCCAGCGGACGTCGGCCACCACGAGGTCGGGGTGCTCCAGGTGTCGGGCCACCCAGGCCGCCTCCACCAGGGGGCCGGGGAGCCTCAGAAGGGCCTCACGGGGCCGGGTCACGGGCCCGAGTGTAGGCGCCGGGAGGCCTCCCCCCGCCGGCCCCTGCCCCTCCCTCTTGACAGGGGTGGGAGAATCCCTCCACCCCGGCCTGGGCCGGACGGTCGGCCTGAGGGCGGTCTCGGGGGAGGTGCGCGAGGTGCGTGCGGGCAGGCGGCGGAGGACGAGGTCGGCGGTGCGGGGCGGCGTCGCCCTCCTGGCCCTGTTCCTCGTGAGCGCCGCCCTCGGCCCCCGCCTCCTGCCCCGGGGGTCGGAGGCGGCCCGGCCGCCTAACCTGGTCGCCTACCGGGGCCTGGGGACCTGGGTCGACCTCTACGACCCCGAACTGTGGGAGCGCCCCGAGGCCGCCGTCCAGGCCATGAAGGCCCTGGGCGTCCGGACGCTCTATTTGGAGACGGGCAACTACCGGATCCGGACCGCCCTCTTCCGCCCCCGGAGGATGGACCGGTTCCTGGAGGAGGCCCACCGGCTGGGGATGCGGGTGGTGGCCTGGTACCTGCCGGGCTTCGACGACCTCGAGCGGGACTTCCGCCGCTCGATGGCCGCCGTCCGCCACCGCACCCCGAGCGGCCAGGGCTTCGACGGGTTCGCCCTGGACATCGAGGCCTCGGTGGTGGCCGACCCGGCGGTCCGGACGGCCCGGGCCCTGCGGTTGTCCGAGCGGATCCGGGCCGCCGTGGGCTCCCAGTCCGCGCTGGGCGCCATCGTCCCGTCCCCCCGGGGCATGGAGCTCCGCCGCACCTACTGGCCGGGGTTCCCCTACCGGGAGCTGGCCGCCCTCTACGACGTGTTCCTGCCCATGGGCTACTTCTCCTGGCGGACGAGGACCGCCGCCGGGGCCCACGACTACACGGCCCGGGTGGTCCGCATCCTGCGGGAGCAGACCGGGGACCCGAGCGTCCCCATCCACCTCATCGGGGGGATCGCGGACTCGGTGGACCGGGCCGAGGCCCGGGCCTTCGTCCGCGCTGCCCGGGAGCGGGGGGTGCTGGGGGCGAGCCTCTACGACTTCGCCACGAGCGGCTCGGAGGACTGGGCCGAGCTCCGGGCCGCGCCGGTCAACCCCCGCCAGTCGCCGCCCCTTCCGGTCCCGGTGGGGGCGTCCGCGGCCCTGGGGAACATCCCCGGTGGGGACCGGTCCCACCCCAAGGAGGTCTTCTTCGTGGCCGGGGGGCGGGCGGGGGACTGGACCCTCCGGTTCGAGGCGTTCGACGTCCAGGCGGGGGAGGTCCGGGTGTTCGTCAACTGGCGGCCGCTGGCGGAGGTGGCCCCCACCCCGGCCCTGGCCTGGAGCGAGCGGCGGGCCCTGCCCGTGCCCGACGCGCTCCTCCGGGACGGCGGCCCGAACTACGTCCAGTTCCTGGCGGCCGGGGACTACCCTAGCTGGAGCGTGTGGGGGGTCCGGGCGGTCTCGCTGGATCCGGCGGGCTGAACGCGGCCTCCCCGGGGCGCCAGGACGCCCGGGCCGGCTCAGCCGCCCTCGAACAGCCGCACCCGGCAGGCGCCGGTGGCCGGCCAGCAGGTGACGACCCCGCCCTGGAACCGGGCCCGCTCCCGGTCCTCGCCCACGGGGAAGACGTCCGTCACCGGGTAGCCGAGGGGCCCGCGGGTCCCCTTGAGGGAGAGGTAGCGGTCCAGGACCGGCCCGTGCAAGGCCCAGGTCCCGGTGGCCTCCGAGCGGTAGATCCGGCCCCGGTCGAAGCGGGTCCTGGTCCCGCCCACGACCCGCTGCTCGCCGCTGCGCGGGAGGCCCAGGACGCCCTCCGGCCCGCCTACCGCGGCATACTTCTCGAGCACCGGTCCCCGCAGCCAGTAGGCCCGGCCCGTGGCGTCGTTGGCGTAGATGGCCCCCACCTCGAAGGTCTGGTAGCTGCCCCCGGTCACCGCCCGCTCCACCGAGGTGGGGAGGCCGGGGCGGCACATTAGGCGGTCGTAGGTCTCCCGGATCCGGCCGGAGATGTTCTTGTCCCGGTTGATCCAGACCTTGGTGTCCTTGAGGTCCAGGGCGCGGCGGAGGGCGGACCCGCTCAGGACCACCGAGCCCAGCGTGCCGGTGACCGTGACCGAGAGGATGCGGCCCGACTCCCCCCGGACGATGTCGGAGAAGCTCCGGACCTCGCCCACCTCCCGTCCCGTGTAGGAGGAGATACGGGAGCCCAGGTCCGCCGCGGACATGGAGACCTCCCACTCCCGGTTCGGGTTGACCGCCACATAGTCGCCGGGGTCGCACACGGCCTGGAGGTAGGGGGCCTCGCCGCCCCACACGTTGGTCACGTCCTCGGTGTAGCCCCCGCTCGAGGAGTGGTAGTAGGTGGAGGCCAGCTGCCCGTCCTCCAGGACCACCTCCCCCCTGGTGGCGTCCACGGCCGCCACCCACCGCTCCCCGAGGGGGGCCGTCCGCTTGTCGTCCCCGACGAACACCTGGTCCAGGGTGCTCGCGTACACCGCGCAGTCGCAGATGGGCCGGTGCTGCCCGGCTGTGGCCACCCGCTGGAAGGCGTAGGTGCGGGCCGCCCGGGCCTGGGCCTCGAGGACCTCCTCCGGCCAGGAGTTGGGGACCTCGGCGATCCCGTAGAGGTAGGCCTGGGTCCCCACGACGTCCACAACCCGGAGCTTCCGGGGGCAGCCCGTGCACGGCTGGTACGAGCCGACCTCCAGCCACCCGCTGGAGTAGGTGTGGCCCGTCTGCGGCAGGAACACCCCGGCCCCGGGGACGGCGTCCACCACGAAGAGAGTGGAGGTGGCGGGGGCGGACTCGCTGGCCACGGTCCCGTCGGGGCGAACGATGCGGTACACGCCCGAGCGGAGCCGGACCGACCAGGTCTCCCCCACCGGGACCTCGGCCAGGACGGCGCCCTTCCTCCCGTCCAGGCGGATCCGCAGGGGGGCCGTCACGGCCTCGAGCTGCACGGAGCCCTTGCCCTGCAGGAGCCCCACCCGGATGCGGGACGGGGCCGCGTCGAAGGTCCCTACCGTGGTGCCCCGGTAGAAGTGACGGAGGATCCGTTCGCTCCTCCACCCCTTGAGGGCCAGGCCATAGGCCCCGTACTGCGACATGCCTACCCCATGTCCCCAGCCCGCCCCGAAGAACGTGAACACCCTCCCCGAGGGGGCGGCGGCCGAGGCCTGGGATTCGGACGTCGGGTCTGGGGTGGCGTCGTCGGCCCGTGCCCCCACCCCTCCGGACGTGGAGAGGACCAGGGCCAGGGCGACCGTGGCGGCTAAGCGGCGCGCCGTCGCTGCCGTCATATCTGGTGCATCGACCGGGCCCGTTCGGCCCTTGAACCGCGGCCGACCGGCCGACCCTACTCGGGCTCGCCAGGCGGGTCAAACAGGGGGAGGTGCGCGGGGCTTCGCCCCCAGGGGGGTCAGAGCCAGCCCCTGCGCTTGAACAGGAGGTAGAGGACCCCCGCGCTCCCGGCCATGAGGCCCAGGGTGACCCAGAAGCCGAGCATCCGCCCCTGCCAGGGCACCAGCACGTTCATCCCGAAGATCCCGGCCACGAGGGAGGGGACCAGGATGATGCTGGCCCAGGCCGTGAGCTGCTTCATGACCTCGTTGAGGCGGTTGCTCACGGCGGCCAGGGACGCCTCGAGGACCGAGGTCAGCACGTCCCGGAGGGTGTCGGCGAAGTCCATGGCCCGCAGGACGTGGTCGTAGACGTCCCGGTAGTAGGGCTCCAGGGCCTCGGTCACCACGGGCACGGTCCGGCGCTGGAGGACGTCGAGGACGTCCCGCAGGGGGGCCACTCGCCGCCGGAACTGGGCGAGCTCCTTGCGCAGCCGGAAGACGTCTGGCTGCCCCTCCGTGGAGCTCTGCCCCAGGACCCGGTCCTCCAGGTCCTCGGAGCGGTCCTCGAAGGCGTCCAGCACGTCGAAGTAGCCGTCCACGATGTGGTCGAGCAGGACGTAGAGGAGGTAGCCGCCGCCCTGGGCGGTCAGCTCCGGGTGGGCCCCCCACCGCTCCAGGACCCCCTGGAGGTCGTAGGGCGGGTCCTTGCGGACGGTCACCAGGTAGTCGTGGGCGACGAAGGCCGCCACCTCGTGGGGGGTGGAGCCGTCGGAGCCCGAGAACCCGTACGCGACGAGGAAGAACCACCCCTCGTACTGCTCGACCTTGGGGCGCTGGTGGGCGTGGACGCAGTCCTCCAGGGCCAGCTCGTGGAAGCCGAACTCCCGGGCCAGGACGCCCACCTCCTCCTCGGTGGGGGTCCCCTCGATGTCCACCCACGCCAGGGCCCCAGGTTCGGCCAGCACGTCGCTGATCCGCTCGGGGGGCAGGGGCTCGGGTTCCATCCGCCCCTCCCGGAACACGCGGGTGGTCACGGCCACGGCGGCCCGAGGGTACCGCACGGCCGATGCACGCGCGGCTCGAGCCAGCCCTGGGGGGCCCGTCCGGAGGGCCGGGCCGGAGCGGGGCCGGGCCGGAGCGTACTGGGTGGAGTGGTGGCCCACCGCGGCCCGGGAGGCGGCGGAGGTGGCGGAGCGGTACGCCCAGCTGGGGCTGGGCCTCACGGACGCGTCCCTCGTCGCCCTGGCGGCGAGGGTGGGGACGACGGACGTGGCCACCTTCGACGAGCGCCACTTCCGGGCCGTGCCCCCGCTGCGCGGGGGGCGGGCCTTTCGCCTCCTCCCGGGAAGCTGAGGCGGGGGGCGCGGAGCCTGCGGGAGGGCCCGGCCGCGCTCAGAGCAGCGGCTGCAGGGCCTCCTCGATGAGGTCGGCCGTGACCGGGCCCTCGAACCGGGCCCGGATGGTGCCCTTGGCGTCCACCACTACCACCCAGGGCTCCGTGTGGAACCCCCAGGCCTTGAAGGCCGGGGAGGCGTTCTCCTCGGTGGCCGGGGGCGGCTCCAGGTCCTTGCCCGGCGGGTAGATCTCCACGTGGACGAAGTTGGCCCGCTCCGGCCCTACCTTCCGGTACACGGCCAGGACCTCGTCCACCACGGGCCCGCACAGCTGGCTCTCGCACAGGAGCGGCGTGGCGAACACCACCACCGTGGGCTTGCCGTTGCGCAGGGCCTCGTCGAGCGAGATGTAGTGCATGGGGTCGGGCGGGGGGCGGGTGCAGACCTCGCGGAGCTCCCGCTCGGTGGTGGCCACGGGGGTCCTGGCGGGGATGGCCCTGGTCCCCACTTGCGCCGGGACCGGGCCCTCGGTGGCCTCGAACCCCAGCACCCCCACCAGCCGCCTCCCCCCGACCTCGGCCACGGCGGCCGCCATCCACCTCCCGGGCTGCGGCACCTCCACCCGGGCCGCGTAGAAGCCGGTGATGGGGCTGCGGGGGGCCCGGCTCTCCGGGTCGGGGTGGAACCGGTGGAACGAGGCCCGGAAGGGCCCCAGGGGCTCGCTGCGCTCGTCGCGGGCCACCCAGACCTCGGGGGCTCCGCCGGCGAGGAGCTGCCCGTCCTCGGTGACCAGGCCGAAGGTGAGGAGGGAGGTCCCCGTGACCACCTGGCTCTGGGCGGCGAGGAGCGACACCTGGGTGGCGTCCTGCCGGATGAGGCCGATGCAGGAGGCGGCGCCGGGGGCGCAGCTCGCGGTCGGCTCCGCCTGGCCCCCGCCCGGGCCACCCCCGCAGGCCGCGGCAACCAGCGCGAGCCCGACCAGCGTCCCCACCGTCCTCGCAGCCTGGCCCCCGCGCATCCCGGACCAGCCTACCGGCTTCCCCGTGAAAGCGACCGGCCGGGTGTCCCTCAGGACCCCGCCGGGAAGCGGATGAACTCGAAGTGCATGCCGTCGGGCAGGAGCCACCGGCCGCCCCAGGTGAACCCCCACCGCTCGAAGATGGCCACGATCCTGGGGTCCTGCCGGGGGGTGCGCCCGTAGACGTTGCTCAGGGCGTTGAGGTCGATGGCCACCCCCCAGGCGTGGTGGGAGAGCCCGGCCTCCGGGTCGAAGTTGAGGAACCGGGGCACGTAGCACCCCCCGTACTGCCGGGGGTCGACGAGGGAAGCCAGGCCCGCCGCCTCCACCTCCCCCAGGGCCCCCCGGAGGAGAGGGAACAGCGCCCGGTGGCAGCGGACCCGGCCCAGGACGGGCACGGGGCGGGTGGCGATGTGCCGCCGCTCCCAGGCGGGGTCCACCCGGATGAGGCCCCCGGAGGCGGGGCACCCGGCGAACTCCCCGAACAGCTCCTTGAGGACCACGGGGGGCAGGACGGCATCCCCGTGGCGGAAGTAGGGGGTCTCGCCGGGCCCCCGGACCCTGAGCAGGGCCCCGGGCGGCAGGAGCCGGCGGACCCTCCCCACCAGCGGCCGCCGTCCGGTTCGGGGCCCGGGGTCGATGAGGAGGTATCGCTCCCTCCTCACACCCAGGGCGGCCGCGGTCTCGCGGGAGACGAACACCTCGTTTGCGCCGATGGCGGTGTCGGCCACCACCCCGGCCACCCGCACCCGGCGGCTTCCGAAGACCAGGGTGGCCCCCGCCCCCAGCCCCCGGAGCCGGGCGGAGGTGGCGCCCAGCAGGGCCTCCCCCCGGGCCAGGCGGGCCAGGAGGGGGCGGTCGGCGGGCGGCAGGAACGGCGCGTAGTCGCCCAGGGCGGCCCCGGCCACCTCGAGGGGGATGCCCATGCCCCGGGGTGGGCGGTCCACGGCCTCGCCCTCCGCGTCGAAGGAGGCCGTGAGCCAGGCGGTCCCGCTCATCACGGTCACCACGTGGTCCACGCCCCGGAGCCGGCCCACGCGCTCCCCGAACGCCGGGGGGAGCCCGCCCGGCGTCCAGGCGAGGAGGGTGTCGGGCCGGACCGGGCGCACCCGCTCCGGGATCACGGCGGGGGTCAGGGCCTGGGGGACGGGGGTGGGGCGCTCCGCGGGAGGCGTCCGCTGGGTCACGAACCCGAGGCCCGCCCCTCCGGCCAGCCCCGCGGCAAGGGCCAGGAGGAGGGCGGAGAGCCGCCCCAGGGGGACGTCCCGGACGCTCACGGCGACCGTCCCGCGGGGTGGAGGGAGGCCGCCACCCGAAGGAGGGTGGGGAGGTCGAACCCCGCCCCCGACAGCGAGCGGTAGACCCCGCCCTCCACCCACTCGAGGACCTGGGCCTCGGGCAGCCAGCGGGCCACCGTGCCCCGGAGCTCCACCGCCTGGACGCCGGGCTCGGTGGGCGGGGACAGCCCCTGCCAGGCTGCCTGGTACAGGCGCAGCCCCTCCCCGTCCAGCTCGGCGGCGGGCCGACGGAAGACGAGCGCGAGCCCCGAGACCCGCCTGGCCTCCGTGACCTCGGCCACGGCGGGCGCGTAGTCGGGCGGGAGGG
>DATLZQ010000064.1:0-14973 GCA_035573915.1 Actinomycetota bacterium
GCCCGCACGGCCCTGGGCCGCCTGGAGCCCGGGGACCCCGTGAACCTCGAGCGGCCGCTCACGCTCCTCTCCCGGCTGGGCGGGCACCTCGTCCAGGGCCACGTGGACGGGGTGGGGGAGGTGCGGGCCGTGGAGGAGGCCATCGAGGACATCCGGGCCGGGCGGATCGTGATCGTCGTGGACGACGCCGACCGGGAGAACGAGGGCGACTTCGTGATGGCCGCGGAGAAGGTGACCCCCGAGGCCATCAACTTCATGGCCACCCATGGGCGGGGGATCATCTGCATGCCCTGCGAGGCCCGCCGCCTGGATGAGCTGGGGATCCCTCCCATGGTCCCCTCCAAGGCCGACTCCCACGAGACGGCCTTCGCCGTCTCCATCGACGCCCGGTGGAAGACCACCACCGGGACCAGCGCCTACGACCGGGCGGCCACCATCCTCACGGTGTGCGACCCGGCCACCCGCCCCGAGGACATCCGGATGCCGGGGCACGTCTTCCCCCTGCGGGCCCAGGAGGGCGGGGTCCTCAGACGGGCCGGCCACACCGAGGCCGCCGTGGATTTGGCCAGGCTGGCCGGGCTGTTCCCGGCCGGGGTCATCTGCGAGATCATGCACCCCGACGGGACCATGGCCCGGCTGCCCGAGCTCCGCCGGGTGGCCAGGGAGCACGGGCTCAAGATCATCACCATCGCCGACCTCATCGCCTACCGCCGGCGGCGGGAGAAGCTGGTCCGGCGGGTGGCGGAGGCCACCATCCCCACCCCGTACGGGGAGTTCCGGGGCTACGCCTACGAGAGCCTGGTGGACGGGGCCGTCCACGTGGCCATGGTGATGGGGGAGGTGGGCGACGGGGAGCGGGTCCTGGTCCGGGTCCACTCGGAGTGCCTGACCGGGGACGTGTTCCGCTCCCTCCGCTGCGACTGCGGGGCCCAGCTCGAGTCAGCCCTGCGGGCCATCGGCCGGGAGGGCCGGGGGGTGGTCCTCTACGTCCGGGGGCACGAGGGACGGGCCATCGGCCTCGTCCACAAGCTCCGGGCCTACCGGCTCCAGGAGGACGGCCGGGACACGGTGGAGGCCAACGTGGAGCTGGGCTTCGCCCCCGACCCCCGGGACTACGGGATCGGGGCCCAGATCCTGGCCGATCTCGGGGTTCGGTCCATGCGGCTGCTCACGAACAACCCCGCCAAGCGGGCCGGGCTCGAGGGCTACGGCCTCTCCATCGTGGAGCGGGTACCCCTCCAGACCACGCCCACCCCCGAGAACCTCCGCTACCTGCGGACCAAGCGGGAGAAGCTGGGACACCTGCTGGAGGGGCTGGAGGCCATGGAGCCCGGGGCTCCGGGGCACGGGGAGGGCTGGGGGTGACCGAGGTCCGCGGGACCCTGGAGGCCCGGGGCCGGCGGTTCGCCGTGGTGGCCTCGAGCTTCAACCAGCTCGTGGTGGACCGGCTGGTGGAGGGGGCCCTGGCCTGCTTCCGGGCCCACGGGGTACCGGACCAGGACGTCACGGTGGCCTGGGTGCCCGGGGCCTTCGAGATCCCCCTGGTGGCCAGGGCCCTGGCGGCCAGCGGCCGGTTCGACGCGGTGGTGTGCGTGGGAGCCGTGGTCCGGGGGGAGACGCCCCACTTCGAGCACGTGGCCCGGTCCGCCGCCAGCGGGATCCAGCGGGTGGCGCTCGAGACCGGGGTCCCGGTGACCTTCGGGGTCCTCACCACCGACACCGTGGAGCAGGCTCTGGACCGGGCCGGGGGCAAGCACGGCAACAAGGGGTGGGACGCGGCGGCCGCGGCCATCCAGGTGGCGAGCGTCCTCGAACAGCTGCCCAAGGCGGAGTGAGACCGGTCCCGGTCCGGCGCGCCAGGCGGCGCTGCCATGGAGAGTGACAAGTCTGCGTTGCGCCCTCAGGGGGCTCATGCTACAGTCGCCGCCGCAAGTCGGCCGGCTCGAAGGGACCGGCCGGGGGCGCAAGGAGGTAGGGATTGGCGCAGGGAACGGTCAAGTGGTTCAGCAACGAGAAGGGCTACGGCTTCATCGCCCGCCCCGACGGCGACGACGTGTTCGTCCACTACACGGCCATCGTGGGGGACGGGTACCGCACCCTCAGCGAGGGCCAGCTCGTGGAGTTCGACATCGTCGAAGGGCCCAAGGGGAAGCAGGCCGCCAACGTCAGGCCCGTCTGACCCTTGGAGGGTGGCACCACCGGAACGGGCTCCTGGGGGCCCGTTCCACGTCTCTCGGCGGCCCTCCGGCCCTCCCTATACTCGGTGGGAGCCAATGCTCGGCTGGTCTCGTCCCTAAGGTGCCCATGTCCGGCGCCGTCCCCCAGGAGGTGATCGGGCGTCTCGGTTGAGCCGCGCGTGAACGAGCGCATCCGGACCCCCCAGGTCCGGCTGGTCGGCCCGGACGGCACCCAGATCGGGATCGTGCCGATCCAGGAGGCCCTGCGCCGGGCCCGGGAGATGGACCTCGACCTGGTCGAGGTCGCCCCGCAGGCGCAGCCCCCCGTCTGCCGGATCATGGACTACGGCAAGTACAAGTACGAACGGGACATCCGGCAGAAGGAGGCCCGCAAGCGCCAGGCCCGGGTGGAGGTCAAGGAGATCAAGATGCGCCCCAAGATCGACCGGCACGACTACGAGATCAAGAAGGGCCACGTCGTGCGGTTCCTGCAGCAGGGGGCCAGGGTCAAGGTGACCATCATGTTCCGGGGGCGGGAGATGGCCCACACCGAGCTCGGGCAGCGCTTGCTCGACCGGCTGGCCGAGGACGTCCGGGAACTTGGTACCGTAGAGGCCTACCCCAAGCTGGACGGGCGCAACATGGTGATGATCCTGGCCCCCGTCCGGCGGCCCGCCCCCAGGGCGGCCAGGGTGGCCGAGCCCGCGGGCGGCCGGGAACGGCCCCCCGAGCCCGCGGCCGAGGGCCCGGGCGGGGGCGACCGGCCCTCGGAGCCGGCGGCGGTGGGGGAGACCGAGCGCAGGGAGTGAGCCATGCCGAAGGTGAAGACGCACCGGGGAGCGGCCAAGCGCTTCCGGGTCACGGTGACCGGGAAGGTCCTCCGGCGGAAGGGGACCGGGAACCACATGCTGACCAAGAAGAGCGGGTCGCGGCGCCGCCGGATCGAGGGGATGGCGGTGGTGGGGCCGGAGGCCAAGAAGGTCAAGGCCCTGCTGGGGTCCACCCGGGGGCGGAAGTCCAGCTCTCGGCCGGCGGCCTGAGCCGGGTCCGGCCCCGGAGGGAGAGGAACGGAGGATGGAGCCATGCCGCGGGTGAAGCGGGCGGTTCACGCGAGGAAGAAGCGCCGGGAGGTCATGGCCCAGGCCAAGGGGTACCGGGGGGCCCGCTCCCGGCGCTACCGGGTGGCCAAGGAGCAGCTCATGCACTCCCTGGCCTACGCCTACCGGGACCGGCGGGACCGCAAGGGCCAGTTCCGCCGGCTGTGGATCACCCGCATCGGGGCCGCGGCCCGGGCCGAGGGCCTCTCCTACAGCGCGTTCGTGCGGGGGCTTCGGCTGGCGGGGGTGGAGCTGGACCGCAAGGTCCTGGCCGACCTGGCCGTGACCGACCCCCGGAGCTTCTCCTCTCTGGCCGCCGCCGCCCGCCAGGCCCTGGACGCGGCGTCCCGCTCCGTCCGGCGGCGGGCCCAGGCCCGGGCCTGAGCCTGAGCCTGCCTCGCCCTTGATCACCTCCCTCCGCAACCCCCGCGCGGCCGCGGCCGTCCGCCTGAAGAAGCGGGCCATGCGGGACCGCCACCGGCGGTTCCTGGTGGAGGGGGTCCGGGCGGTGACCGAGGGCCTGGCGGCGGGGGCGGTGGAGGAGGTCTTCCTGGTGGGGCCCTCCTCGGCCGACGACCACGAGCGGCGGGCGGGGGTGGAGGCGGCGGCCCGGGGGGCCGGGGTCCCCGTCCGCACGGTCTCCCCGGAGGTCATGGCCGGGCTCACCTCAGCCACCACCCCCGCCGGGGTGGTGGGGGTGGCCAGGTTCGTCGACGTCGCCCTGGGGGACCTCCCGGGCCGGGGGGTGGTCCCCGTGCTGGCCGGGGTCCAGGACCCGGGCAACGCCGCGACCATCGTTCGGTCGGCGGAGGCCACCGGGGCGGCGGGGGTGGTGTTCAGCCCGCCCTCGGTGGACCCCTACAACCCCAAGGTGGTCCGGGCCTCGGCGGGCTCCCTCTTCCACCTGCCGCTCGTCCGCCACGCCCCCCTCGCGGAGGCCCTCTCCCTCCTGCGGGACCGGGGGTTCCGGGTGGTGGTCCTGGCGGAGGAGGGGGAGTCCGTGCTCGAGGCCGACCTGCGGCGGCCCACGGCCCTGGTCGTCGGCCACGAGGTGTCCGGCCCCCCGCCGGAGGCCAGGGACCTGGCCGAGGCCACGGTGAGCGTGCCCGTGCCCGGCCGACCGGGGGCGCTCCCCCTGGCGGCCGCGGTGGCCGTGGCGCTCTACCAGGCGGTCCAGCCGGGGGCGGCCGGCAGGTGGCTGGCCCGGGCCGTGGCCGGGGCCGCCCACGACCTGCGGTCCCCCCTCACGGCCGTGCGGGGCTTCGCCCGGACCCTGCTCTCCCGGTGGGAGCGGATGGGGGAGGACGAGCGGCGGCGGATGCTCGAGGCCGTGGCCAACGACGCGGCGCGGATGGAGGTCCACCTGGCTCACCTCGTGGACGCCGCCCGCCTGGCCTCGGGGACGCTCCAGCTCGCCCTGGCCCCCGTGGACCTCGTGGAGCTGGCCACGGACGTGGGGCGGGAGGTGGAGGGCTGGGGGCTGGCCCGGGTGGAGGTGTCCGGAACGGCCGCCCCCGTGCGGGCCGACCGGGCCCGCCTTCGGGCGGCCCTGGTGGCCATGGTGGAGGCGGCCCAGTGGTGGGGGGAGGATGGCCCGGTGCGGGTGGACGTGGCCGGCGGGGGCCGGCCGCGCCTCCGGGTGTCTCGCCTCGGGCCAGGGCTGCCCGAGCGGACGGTGGTCGACCTCCTCCGCCCCAGGGCGCCGGGGACGGGAGGAGGGGGCAAGGTGGGGCTGTTCGTGGCCCGGGCCCTGGCCGAGGCCCACGGCGGGAGCCTGGAGGTGTCGGGGGAGGGCGGGATCTCGGTGGTCCTGGCCCTGCCGCGGGAGGGCCCCTCGGGCGGGCCCGGCTGAAGGGCCCCGTCGGAGCCAGCGGGTCCTGGAGGCCCGCGCCGGCGGGGCCCGGCCGAGGCCCCGGGGCCTCTAGACTAGCCATCCACCGGTGGCCGTGGTGACCCCTCCCGACGAGGCGATCCGCACGCTCGAGGCCGAGCTCGAGCGGGGCCGGTCCCTCGCGGCCGGCGCCCGGACCCTGGAGGACCTGGAGCGGGCGGAGGCCGCGGTCCTGGGCCGACGGTCCCCCCTGGCTGGCATCCAGCGGAGCCTGGGGAGCCTGCCGGAGGAGGCCCGGCGGCGGGTGGGGCAGCGGACCAACGAGGTCCGGGAGGCCCTGCGGGCCCTGTTCGCCGAGCGGCGGGCCGAGCTGGAGGCCGAGCGGGAGGCGGCCCTGCTCGAGGCGGAGCGGGTCGACGTCACGCTCCCGGGGCGGCGGCCCCGCCCGGGCTCCCTCCACCCCCTGACCCTCGTCGAGTACCGGATCGTGGACATCTTCACCCGGATGGGCTACCGGGTGGTGGAGGGGCCCGAGGTCGAGACCGAGTGGTACAACTTCCAGGCTCTCAACATCCCCGCCGACCACCCGGCCAGGACGGAGAAGGACACGCTGTACGTGGACGTCCCCGGCCACCCCGACCTCCTCCTCCGGACGGAGACCAGCGCCATGCAGATCCGGACCATGGAGCGGGAGCGGCCCCCGGTGTACGTGGTCTCGCCGGGGCGGGTGTTCCGCCAGGACACCCCGGACCCCACCCACAGCCCCGTCTTCCACCAGGTGGAGGGGCTGGCCGTGGATGAGGGGATCTCGCTGGCCGACCTCAAGGGGACGCTCGAGGCCTTCGCGCGGGCCATGTTCGGGCCGGAGACGGCCGTGCGCTTCACCCCCGACTACTTCCCGTTCGTGGAGCCCGGGGCGGAGATGGCCGTGTCGTGCTTCGCCTGCGGGGGCGGCGGGTGCCGGGTGTGCAAGTTCCAGGGCTGGATCGAGCTCCTGGGGGCGGGAATGGTCCACCCCAACGTCCTGGCCAACGTGGGCTACGACCCCGAGCGGTACACGGGGTTCGCCTTCGGGATGGGGGTGGAGCGGATCGCCATGGCCCTCTACGGGGTGCCCGACATCCGGATGTTCTTCGACAACGACGTGCGGTTCCTCGAGCAGTTCCAGGCCGCGGGGTGAGCGGGCGGTGCGGGCGCGGGCCTGGGGTCCACCCGAGGTGAGGCGGTGAGGGTCCCCCTCTCCTGGCTCCGGGAGTTCTGCCCCGTGGACCTGGGGCCGGAGGAGGTGGCCGAGCTCCTCACCCGCCAGGGGGTCCACGTGGAGGCCGTCCTCCGCCCCTGGGAGGGCCTGTCCGGGGTGGTGGTGGCCCGGGTGGTGGAGGTCACGGACCACCCCGGGTCGGACCGGCTGTGCCTGGCCAGGGTCCGGGCGGGGGAGGCCGAACGGCAGGTCGTGGTGGGGGTCCGCAACATGCGCCCCGGGGACCTGGTCCCCCTGGCCCCACCGGGGGCCACGCTCCCGGGCCTGTCGGAGCCCCTGGCCGCCCGGGAGATCCGGGGAGTGGTCTCCGAGGGGATGCTGTGCTCGCCCCGGGAGCTCGGGATCTCCCAGGACCACTCGGGGATCCTGGTCCTGCCCGAGGAGGCCCCCCCGGGGTCGGACCTCAAGCAGGCTCTGGGGCTCGACGAGGCCGTCCTGGACATCGAGGTCAAGCCCAACCGCCCCGACCTCCTCTCGGTGGTAGGGGTGGCCCGGGAGGTGGCGGCGGGGACCGGCGCCCCGTTCGTCGAGCCGGACACCTCCGTGGGGGAGGGCGAGGAGCGGGCGGCGGAGCTGGCCACGGTGGAGGTCCTGGACCTCGTCCGCTGCCCGAGGTACCTGGCCCGGGTGGTGCGGGGGGTCCGGGTGGGGCCCTCCCCCCTGCGGGTGCAGGCCCGGCTCACCGCGGCCGGCATGCGGCCCCTCTCGAACGTGGTGGACGCCACGAACTACGTCATGCTCGAGCTGGGCCAGCCCCTGCACCCCTTCGACCTGGCCCGGCTGGAGGGCCGGGCCGTCGTGGTCCGGCGGGCGGAGCCGGGGGAGCGGCTGGTCACGCTGGACGGGGTGGAGCGGGCCCTGGACCCGGACGACCTCCTCATCGCGGACCGCTCCCGGGGGGTGGCGGTGGCCGGGGTGATGGGCTCGGCGGCCGCCGAGGTGTCAGACTCGACCACGGACGTCCTCCTGGAGAGCGCCAACTTCGAGCGCACCGGGGTCCTGCGCACGGCCCGCCGCCTGGGGCTCAGGACCGAGGCCTCCCTTCGGTTCGAGCGGGGGGTGGACCCGGAACTCGTCCCCCTGGCCGCGGCCCGGGCGGCTCGCCTCATGGTTGAGTGGGCCGGCGGGTCCGTGGCGGGGGGGGCGGTGGAGGTGGGCGGGGCCCCGCCCCGGCGGCGGCTGTCCCTCCGACCCGAGCGGGCCTCGCTCCTCATCGGCATGCCGGTGTCCGGGGAGCTGGTCCTCGAGACCTTCCGTCGCCTCCGGGTGCCGGCCCGGGAGCGGGACGGGGCCGTGGAGGTGGAGGTGCCCGGGTACCGGGTGGACCTCGAGCTCGAGGCCGACCTGGTGGAGGAGGTGGCCCGCCTCTACGGCTATGACCGGGTCCCGGCCCGCCTCCCGCCCGTCCGCCGCCCGGGCGGGCTGGCCGACTCCTACGCCGCCCGGCGGCGGGTCCGGGAGGCCCTGGTCCGGGCGGGGCTCAGGGAGGCCTCCACCTTCTCGTTCGCCTCGGCGGAGGACCTGGCCCTCATGGGCGTGGGGGAGGAGGAGGCCGTCCGGGTGGCCAACCCCCTCGCCGCCGACCAGGCCTTCCTCCGGACCAGCCTGGTCCCCGGGCTCCTGCGGGCCCTCCAGTACAACCTGGCCCGCCAGGTCCGGGGGGCGGCCCTCTTCGAGGTGGGTCGGGTGTTCCGACGGGCGGACCCGGTGGAGGAGCGGGACCACGCTGGGGTGGCCCTGTGCGGGCAGCCCGGGCCAGCCTTCCCGGGGGAGGCCCGCGAAGTGGACTTCTTCGACGCGAAGGGCTCGGTGGAGGTGGTCCTGGAGGCCCTGGGGCTGGGCGACTGGGCCCTGGAGCCGGAGCCCCTGATCGGGCCCTACCACCCCGTGCGGTCGGCGGCCGTCGTGGTGGACGGGGCCCGGGTGGGGTCGGTGGGGGAGCTCCACCCCAGGGTGGCCGCCCGGCTGGACCTCCCCCCCGGGACGGCCGTGGCCGAGCTTGACGTCACGGCCCTCTCCGCCCGGACCCCGGTCCGGGTGGCCTACCGGGACCTGCCCCGGTTCCCCCCGGTCCGACGGGACCTGGCCTTCGTCGTGGACCGGGCCACCCCGGCGGGGGCGGTGCGGGCCGCCATACTGGAGGCGGCCGGGGGCCTGGCGGACCAGGTGACCCTGTTCGACGTGTTCACCGGCCCTCCCGTCCCCGAGGGCAGGAAGAGCCTGGCCTTCTCAGTGGACTTCCGGGCCCCCGACCGCACCCTCACCGACGAGGAGACCGAACGGGCCGTGGCGGCCATCGTGGCCCGGCTCCGGGAGCGGTTCGGGGCGGAGCTCCGCGCCGGCTAGGGCCGGGGCGTCCCCGGGTCCGCCCACCCCGCGGGCCGGCCGTATAGGATTCGGCCGGGATGCCCAGGCACTTCCTCTCCGTGGACGACGTCAGCCCCGAGGAGTTCGTCCACCTCCTGGACCTCTCGGAGAAGGTCAAGGCCGCCCCCGGGGACTTCGCCGGCCGGCTGGCCGGGGTGGCGGTGGCCATGGTCTTCGAGAAGCCCTCCACCCGCACCCGGGTCTCCTTCGACGTGGGGGTGGCCTCCCTGGGCGGCCACCCGGTGGTCCTCTCCGCCGCCGAGATGCAGCTGGGGCGGGGGGAGACCATCGAGGACACGGGGAGGGTCCTCTCCCGCTACGTGGACGCCATCGTGGTGCGGACCTTCGGCCAGGAGCGGCTGGAGGCCCTGGCCTCGACGGCCACGGTGCCCGTCGTGAACGCCCTCTCGGACTTCGAGCACCCCTGCCAGTGCCTGGCCGACCTCTTCACGGTGCGGGAGAAGAAGGGGCCCCTGGCGGGGGTGACCCTCGCCTACCTCGGGGACGGCAACAACGTGGCCCACTCGCTCCTCCTCGGGGGGGCCAAGGTGGGGATGCGGGTCCGGGTGGCCACCCCGCCCGGGTACGAGCCCATCCCCCAGGTGGTGGAGCGGGCCACGGAGATCGCCCGGGAGACGGGGGGAGCGGTGGAGGTGACCAACGACCCGGCCGCGGCCGCCGCCGGGGCCGACGTCCTCTACACGGACGTCTGGGCCTCCATGGGTCAGGAGGCAGAGGCCGCCGAGCGGACCCTGGTCTTCCAGGGCTACCAGCTGGACCGGGCGGCGGTCGAGCGGGCCGCCTCCGACGTGATCGTGATGCACTGCCTGCCCGCCCACCGGGGCCAGGAGATCACCGACGAGGTGATCGACGGTCCCCACTCGGTGGTCTGGGACCAGGCCGAGAACCGCCTCCACACCCAGAAGGCCCTCCTCCTCTGGCTGCTGGGTCGGGCGTGAGGCCGCGCCGGGCCGCCCCTCGCCGGGCCCCTGGCCGCCCCGCCTACAATCGCGGTATGTCCCGGGCGAACGAGCTCGTCGAGGCCATCCTCCAGGAGTACCAGGAGCTCATCCTGATCTCCGGCGGAGACCCCTTCAAGGCCCGGGCCTACGAGAAGGCCGCCCGGGCCATCGGGGGCTACCACCAGGACGTCTCCACGATGGACGTGAAGGAGCTGCAGAAGATCCCGAACGTGGGAAAGTCCATCGCCGAGAAGGTCCGGGAGTTCCTGGAGACGGGGACCATTCAGGCGGTGGAGGAGATCAGGGCCCAGATCCCCGCCGGGCTCCGCCAGCTCCTCTCCATCCCCACCCTGGGGCCCAAGAAGGCCAAGGTCCTCCACGACGAGCTGGGCATCTCCTCGGTGGAGGAGCTCCTGGACGCCGTCCACGCCGGCAAGCTCCGCACCCTCAAGGGGTTCGGGCCCAAGACCGAGCAGAACATCCTCCACGGGGTGGAGCTCATGCAGCAGTCCGGCCAACGGGTCCAGCTCGGGGTGGCCATGGACCTGGCCGAGGAGATCGTGGCGGAGCTGTCCTCGGTCAAGGGCTGCCGCAAGTGCACCTACGCCGGGTCGCTGCGGCGGATGGCGGAGACCATCGGGGACATCGACATCCTGGTGGCCTCGGAGAAGCCGGGGCCCATCATGGACGCCTTCACCCGGCTGTCCTACGTCTCGGAGGTCATCGCCCGGGGGGAGACCAAGAGCTCCATCCGCACCACCAAGGGGCTCCAGGTGGACCTGCGGGTGGTCCCCCCGGGGGTGTGGGGGGCAGCCCTGCAGTACTTCACGGGGTCCAAGGCCCATAACATCCGCACCCGGGAGCTGGCCGTCCGCAAGGGGCTCAAGCTCTCCGAGTACGGGCTGTTCGACGCCAGGACCGACCGGCTCATCGTCGCCGAGGAGGAGGAGGAGGTCTACGAGCGGCTGGGGCTGCCCTGGATCCCCCCCACGCTCAGGGAGGACCGGGGGGAGATCGAAGCCGCCCTGGCCGGGGAGCTCCCCACGCTCGTGGAGCTCAAGGACATCCGGGGGGACCTCCACACCCACACGAACCTGACGGACGGCCTGGCACCCCTGGAGCAGATGCTGGAGACGGCGGCGACCCGCCGCTACGCCTACTACGCGGTCACCGACCACGCCCCCAAGCTCTACATGCAGCGGATGACCGACGAGAAGATGCTGGCCCAGCGGGAGCAGCTGCGGAAGCTCCAGGCCCGCTTCCCCAAGATGACCCTCCTCCACGGGACCGAGCTCAACATCGACGCCGAGGGCGGGGTGGACTGGGGGCCCGAGTTCCTCGAGGGCTTCGACGTCTGCGTGGCCTCGGTCCACACCGAGCTCAACATGACGAAGGACGAGATGACCCGCCGCATCGTGCGGGCCATGGAGAACCCCCACGTCCACATCCTGGGGCACCCCACGGCCCGGCTCATCGGCAAGCGCCCGCCCATCGAGTTCGACCTGGACGAGGTGTTCCGGGCCGCGGCCCGGACGGGGACGGCCCTGGAGATCAACTCCTTCCCGGACCGGCTGGACCTCCGGGACGAGCACATCATGTGGGCCAAGCGCTACGGGGTGAAGTTCGCGGTCAACACCGACTCCCACTCCACCGTCCACCTCCCGTTCATGCGCTACGGGGTGGGGACGGCCCAGCGGGGGTGGCTCACGAAGGACGACGTCATCAACGCATGGCCCCTATCGAGGCTGAGGAAGTTCCTGGCCAAGGGCCGCTCCTGAGGGGCGGGCGGCTCCCCCCGCCCCTGCCCCGCTCCTTCTACGCCCGTCCCTCGCCGGTCGTGGCCCGGGACCTCCTGGGGCGGCTCCTGGTCCGGCCCCACCCGGAGGGCCCCCTGGTGGGCCGGATCGTGGAGTGCGAGGCCTACCAGGAGGACGACCCGGCCAGCCACTCCTACCGGGGGCTCACCAACCGGACCTGGGTGATGTTCGGGCCCCCCGGCCACCTGTACGTGTACCTGAGCTACGGCCTGCACCGCTGCATGAACGTGGTCACCGGTCGGGACGGGGAGGGGAGCGCCGTGCTCCTTCGGGCCGTGGAGCCCCTCCTGGGGGTGGAGGCCATGCGGGCCCGCCGGGGGGTGAGCGACCTCCGCCTGCTGTGCTCTGGGCCCGGACGACTCACCGAGGCCTTCGACGTCCACCGCTCCCACAACGGGGTGGACCTGGTGGTCGGGGACGTCCTGTACGTGGCCCGGGGCCGGCCGGTACCCGACGAGGCGGTAGGGGTGGGGCCCAGGGTGGGGATCAGCGTGGCAACGGACCGACCCTGGCGGTTCTTCGTCCTGGGGAGCCCCTTCGTCTCCCGGCCGGCTCCGAGGGGCCCCCGGGCCCCGGCCGGCTCCGAGGGGCCCCCGGGCCCCGGCCGAAGGGCGTCGCCCAGGGCCCCCGCGGCCGGGCGGGCCCTCGGGACGCTCCGGTGACGAGCGGGGCGTCCGCCGCCGTGAGGCGGGCGTCCCTCCCTGTTAGCATCCGCCGCGATGGCCCCCCTGGACCCCCGCCGCCAGCTCGAGCTCCTCCTCCAGGACGCGGCCCAGGTCATCCGGCCCGAGGAGCTCCTGGCCAGGCTGGAGCGGTCGGCCCGGGAGGGCCGGGGGCTCCGGGTCAAGCTGGGGATCGACCCCTCCCGGCCGGACCTCCACCTGGGCCACGCCGTGGTCCTGCGCAAGCTCCGGCAGTTCCAGGACCTGGGCCACACGGCCGTCCTCATCATCGGGGACTTCACCGGGCGGGTGGGGGACCCCAGCGGCCAGACCGAGACCCGCCCCTTCCTCTCCGCCCTGGAGATCGAGGCCAACGCCAGGACCTACCTGGAGCAGGCCGGCCTGGTCCTGGACCTGGCCCGGGCCGAGGTCCGGAGGAACTCGGAGTGGTTGGCCTCGCTCTCCATGGAGGACGTCCTGCGGCTCACGGCCTCGGCCACCGTGGCCCGGATGCTCGAGCGGGACGACTTCCAGGCCCGGTACCGGGAGGGCCGCCCCATCAGCCTGGTCGAGTTCCTCTACCCCCTGCTCCAGGCCATGGACTCCGTGGCGGTCCGGGCCGACGTGGAGATGGGGGGGACGGACCAGACGTTCAACCTGCTCGTGGGGAGGGACATCCAGGAGCGGTACGGGCAGGAGCCGCAGGTGGTGTTCACCATGCCGCTGCTCGAGGGGACCGACGGCTCGCTCAAGATGTCCAAGAGCTTCGGGAACTACGTGGCCCTCACCGACCCCCCCGATGAGATGTTCGGGAAGCTCATGCGGGTCCCGGACCCGCTCATCCCCAAGTACCTCCGGCTCTGCACCGACCTCCCCCGGGAAGAGGTGGAGGCCGTGGCCAGGGGGCTCCGGGACGGGTCCCGCCACCCGAACCTGGAGAAGCGGCGGCTGGCCCGGGCGGTGGTCCGCCTCTACCACGGCGAGGAGGCGGCGGCCGCGGCGGAGGAGCGGTTCGACCTCGTGCACCGGCGACGGGAGGTCCCGGAGGACGTCCCCGCCGTCGTGGTGGGGAGGGAACGAGTGTTCGGAACCGGTCCCTCCGGGGAGCGGGCCCTCCTCGTCCCGGCGCTCCTCGTGGAGCTGGGCCTGGCGAGCAGCCGGTCCGAGGCCCGCCGGCTCCTCTCCCAGGGCGGGGTGCGCCGGGACGGGCAGGTGGTGGCGGGGGAGAGCGAGCCGTGGCGGGAGCCCGAGGAGGCCATCGTGGGGAGCGTGTGGCAGGTGGGGCGGCGGCGGTTCGCCCGGGTGGCCGGGCTGCGCTGAGCCCGGCCGGGGGATCGGACACACGTTCGCCTTCTCGTGGTTGACGCCCGCCGCGGGGCCGGTATCCTTCCGGCTCGGAAGGCCGGGCGGCGGGGCCGCCCGGGCCGGAGGGCCAGGTTGACGGCGCCGAACGGGCTGCCGTACGATACTTGGTGTTCCCGGGGAGGTCCCCGGGAGAGAGGGTTCCGGATGGGGGCCAGCTTCCTGACAAGCGACAAGGAGGGTGCCTGACGTAGCGCGGAGCGATCCGGGCGCGTCGGGCCGTCGGCTGGAGCCGGCGGCTCCTTGTTGCGAGGAGGACCCCGGAGCGGGGCCCGCACCTTGAGAACTGAACAGTGTGCCAAAAGCCAGTGCAGACCCCCGTCATCCGGGAGGCGCGGGCCCTGGGCCCGTGCGCTCTTCGAATGACGCGGACTCGTCCGAAACGAATCCGGACGACCGACATCGGCCGGATCCGATTCTCCTTACGGAGAGTTTGATCCTGGCTCAGGATGAACGCTGGCGGCGTGCCTAACACATGCAAGTCGAGCGATCGGCCCGGGGAGGGCAACCGACCCGGGTACGGAGCGGCGAACGGGTGAGTAACACGTGGGGAACCTACCCCAGGCTCCGGAATAACCCCGGGAAACCGGGGCTAATGCCGGATACTCTCGGCGGACCGCATGGCCCGCCGAGGAAAGCGCCACGTAGCGGCCTGGGATGGCCCCGCGGCCCATCAGCTTGTTGGTGGGGTAACGGCCCACCAAGGCGACGACGGGTAGCTGGCGTGAGAGCGCGGCCAGCCACACTGGGACTGAGACACGGCCCAGACTCCTACGGGAGGCAGCAGTGGGGAATCTTGGGCAATGGGCGCAAGCCTGACCCAGCGACGCCGCGTGGGGGATGAAGGCCTTCGGGTCGTAAACCCCTTTCGGCAGGGACGAAGCCGCAAGGTGACGGTACCTGCAGAAGAAGCCCCGGCCAACTACGTGCCAGCAGCCGCGGTAAGACGTAGGGGGCGAGCGTTATCCGGATTCACTGGGCGTAAAGCGCACGCAGGCGGTTCCGTAAGTCGGGTGTGAAATCCCGGGGCTCAACCCCGGGGAGCCATCCGATACTGCGGGACTAGAGGCAGGCAGGGGGAAGTGGAATTCCCGGTGTAGCGGTGAAATGCGCAGATATCGGGAGGAACACCGGTGGCGAAGGCGGCTTCCTGGGCCTGTCCTGACGCTCAGGTGCGAAAGCTAGGGGAGCGAACAGGATTAGATACCCTGGTAGTCCTAGCCGTAAACGTTGGGTGCTAGGTGTGGGGCGGCGACTGACCCGCTCCGTGCCGAAGCTAACGCATTAAGCACCCCGCCTGGGGAGTACGGCCGCAAGGCTAAAACTCAAAGGAATTGACGGGGGCCCGCACAAGCGGCGGAGCATGTGGCTTAATTCGACGCAACGCGAAGAACCTTACCTGGGCTTGACATGCGGGGTGAAGCCGTGGAAACACGG
>DATLZQ010000065.1:0-6230 GCA_035573915.1 Actinomycetota bacterium
CGGAGGTCGGGCTCGAAGGCCAGGGAGAGCTTGGTCGCGAGCCAGGGGGCCCCGGCCAGGAAGACCAAGATCTCCACCCTCCCCGTGGACAGCGCCCACAGGACCGGGCTGGAGAGGCCGTAGAGGGCCCCGGCGGCGGCCGCCGCGGGCCCGCTGCCGGTGGCCCGCCGGACGGCCCGGAAGGTGGCCACCCCCGCCACGGCCGGGAGCAGGAGCAGGAGGAGCTTGTGCAGGAGGGCGGGGCTCCCCAGGGCCAGCACGCTTCCCACCCCCAAGAGGCCCAGGGCCGGGCTGGCCGGGTGCGCCCCCCCGAGTCCCGTGGACCGGACCGCCGAGGCCAGCTCCCGGAAGTACGCCGACGGCGCTCCCGGCGGAGCGCCCAAAGCCCCGCCCACGAGGGGGTCGGCCCCCAGGAGCCCGCGGTAGGAGACCAGGGCCAGGACGGCCGCCAGGGGCCAGGCCACGAGGCCCGGGTGGTCCGCGGCCACCTGGGCCAGGCGGACCCGCAGGGGCTGCCCGGCCTGGCCGGCCCGGGCCCACGGGGGCAGGAGCTCCTCGACGGCCGCGGCCACCCACCGGCGTAGGCGGATCCAGGTCGGCGCCATCGAGCGACGGACCACCCGGTCGGGGACCCGGCGGACCGACTGGACCCGGCGGCGGCGACGGAGCGTCCCCGGCAGGTGCAGCAGGTTCCACCCCCAGGCCGCCAGGACCTGGGAGGCCTCGTCCAGGCGCCGGGCCAGGGCCAGCCCCACCACCCGGGCCAGCCCCACCAGGAAATACAGGGGCAGGACCCACGCCAGCGAGGGGAGGGAGTAGTTCTTGAGCATGCTGGCCAGGGCCCCCCGCTCCCGGTGGTAGCGGCGGCGGGCGCCCTCCGCCGCCGACCCCTCCCGCTCCCCCCGCAGGGTGGCCGCCCGGTGGAGCGCCACCGCCCCCGGGGCCACGAGCACCCGGAACCCGGCCAGCCGGGCCCGCCAGCAGAAGTCCAGGCTCTCGTGGTAGGACGTGAACCGTTCGTCGGGTGGGCCCACCGTGGACCACACCTGCCTGGCCACGAGCATCGCGACGGAGGAGACGAACAGGACCTCCCGGACCCGGTCGTACTGGCCCTGGTCGATCTCCCCCTCCTCCAGGGGGCCGTAGGCGTACCCGAACCGGTCGCTCGAGGACCCCACCTCGAGCAGGACCCCTCGCCCCTCCCAGTCCAGGACCTTGGGGCCCACCACCCCGCACCCGGGCACGGCCTCCGCCGCCTCCACCATCCGGGCCACGGCCTGGGGGGCGAGGACGGTGTCGTCGTGGAGGAAGAGGACGTAGTCGGCCTGCCTGGCCAGCTCGGTCTCCAGGGCACGGCGGACGCTCCCCCCGAAGCCCTCGTTGCGCCCCAGCCGCAGCACTCGGTCGGGACCCAGGGCCGACTCCAGGAGGGCGGCCGACCCGTCGGTCGAGGCGTTGTCCACGGCTAGGACCCCGATCCGCGGGTGGGTCTGGCGGGACAGGGCCAGCAGGCACTGCGGGAGCCACTGTGCCCCGTCCTTCACCACCAGCACCACGAGCACGCTCGGGGCACGGGTCCGGCTGGGGCCGGGAACGGCTTCGGGCGACCGCGTTTCGACCGTCGACATCGGGAACCGGCGAGGGCCAGGAGCCCGCCGGAGCATAGCACGCCACCCCGGGGCCTCCGCCCCGCCACGCCGCGGGCCAACCCAGCCCGCACCGCAGGAAGGGGGGCCGTCGCCCCCCTTCCCCAAGGTGTGGATGATGCCCGCGAGGAGCTACTTCTTCTTGGCCGCGGCCTTCTTCTTGGCGGCAGGCTTCTTGGCCGCGGCCTTCTTCTTGGCAGCTGGCTTCTTCTTGGCCGCGGCCTTCTTCTTGGCAGCCGGCATCACTCACCTCCTCTCACGTGTCACGTGCTCAGGACGCCATGCGCTTGAGCCGCCGGCGTTCGCGCTCGCTCATGCCGCCCCACACGCCGTAGCGCTCGTCGCGCCGCAGCGCGTAGTTCAGGCACTCGATGCGAACGGGGCACTCCGCGCAGATCCGCTTGGCCTCCCGGGACGACCCGCCCTTCTCGGGGAAGAAGATCTCGGGGTCGTAGTCGCGGCACCGGGCGCGCTCCTGCCATGGGACGTCGTGGTGCACCGCCCTTCCCCCTTCGAATTACATCTCTGTAATTCTGGGGCAGGACCGGCCCGGGATGCAAGCCCCAATCTGCGGTCCCCACGGACACGCCACGCATGCCCATCTCGGTCATGAATCGTGAAGCTTTCGCCCGGCCGACGCAAGATGGGAGTGACAGAATTTCGGTAAAGTTCCTTGACCAGACCAGAGGTAAAGTTACTTTACCGGCTGACTCTGGCGGTGGACGCCGCGGGGCGGGGACGGTGGACCCGTTCGTAGGTCGTGGTCCGCTCGGCCGGCACCCGCCCGATCTCCAGGATGGCCTGGACGAGCTCCTCGGGCTCCTTGCGGATGCCCCACTCCGCCCCGGCCATCCGGGAGATGGTCTCCTCCATGAGGGTCCCCCCGAAGTCGTTAGCCCCGCCCTGGAGAATGAGCTTGCAGAGCTCCATCCCCATCTTCACCCAGGACACCTGGACGTTCGGGACCAGGCCGTCGAGGAGGATGCGCCCCACGGCATGCATCCTGCGGTTCTCCTCCACGGTGGGGCCCGGCCGGGCCTTGCCGGCGAGGTAGATGGGGGCGTTCTGCCACACGAAGGGCAGGGGCACGAACTCCGTGAACCCCCCGGTGTCCCGCTGAATCCGGGCCAGCCGCCGCAGGTGCGCTACCCAGTGGGGCGGGGCGTCCACGTGGCCGTACATGATGGTCGAGGAGCTGCGGATGCCGAGCCGGTGGGCGGTCTTCACGATCTCCTCCCAGGTGTCGGCGGGGAGCTTGCCCTTGGTGAGCACCCACCGGACCTCGTCGTCCAGGATCTCGGCGGCCGTGCCCGGGATGGTCCCCAGGCCCCGCCGCTTGCACTCCTCCAGGAACTCCCGGAAGGAGATCCCGAGCTTGGTGGAGCCGTAGAGGACCTCCATGGGGCTGAAGGCGTGGATGTGGATGTCCGGCACCCGGGCCTTGATGGCGTCGAGGATCCGGAAGTAGAAGTCCCCGGGGAGGCTCGGGTGGAGCCCGCCCTGGATGCAGACCTCGGTGGCCCCGTAGTCCCAGGCCTCCTGGGCCCGGGCGGCCACCTCCTCCAGGGTGAGGGTGTAGGACTCGGGGTCCACCTCCCGCTGGGCGAACGCGCAGAACCGACAGCCCGTGTAGCAGACGTTGGTGAAGTTGATGTTCCGGTTGATGACGTAGGTCACCTCCTCCCCCACCGCCTCCCGCCGGAGGTCGTCCGCCACCCGGGCCAGGGCCTCCAGGGCCGCCCCCTCGGCCTCGAAGAGGACCAGGGCCTCCCGGTCGCTCAGGGGGCGGTGGGCCGCGGCCTTCCGCAGGGCCGACCGGACCTCGGCGTCCAGGCGCTCGGGCGGGAGCCGGTCCCGGCGGGCCCACTCCCGGGTGACCCGGACCTCGCTCCAGTCCCCGTGGACGTCCAGGGTGTCCGCCCGCAGCCCCGCCCCGGCGGGCCGGGCGAAGGTGAGGGGGATGAGCCGGGGCTTCCACCTGACCTCCGGCTCCTGCCAGGGGGTGGGCTCCGGCACCCGGCCGGGGACGGCCAGGCCGTCCGGCCCGGCCAGGCGGCGGACCGGCTCCTGCATCTTGCCCGCGATCCAGGGGTCGGGTCGCAGCACGTACTCGGGGTAGACGGCCAGCCGCTCCCGGAGAACCAGGCTCCGCTCGGCCGTCCGGGCCTCCAGGTCCTGGATGGCCGGCCAGGGGGCCTCGGGATTCACGTGGTCCACGGTGACGGGGGAGACCCCGCCCCAGTCATTGATCCCCGCGTCCAGGAGCCGGGGGTAGTGGGGGTCGGAGAGGTTGGGAGGCGCCTGCACGTTCATGTGGGGCCCGAACACGACCCTGGCCGTGGCCACGGCGGCCAGGAACTCCTCGACGCTCGGCTCGGGGGCCCGCTGCATGGGCGTCCCCGGCTTGGGCTTGAAGTTCTGGACGATGACCTCCTGGACGTGGCGGTAGGCCAGGTGGAGGTGGCGGATGGCGAGGAGGGACTCGGCCCGCTCCCGGAGGGTCTCCCCGATCCCCACGAGGATGCCCGTGGTGAAGGGGATCGAGAGCCGCCCCGCGTCCTCGATGGTCCGCAGGCGGACGGCGGGGAGCTTGTCCGGGGAGCCGAAGTGGGGCCCGCCCCGCCGGGAGAGCCGCTCGGAGGACGTCTCCAGCATGAGCCCCATCGACGCGCTGACGTGCTTGAGGCGGGCCATCTCCTCCCACGACATGACCCCGGGGTTGAGGTGGGGAAGGAGGCCCGTCTCCTCGATGACCCGGATGGCCACGGCCCGCAGGTAATCGAGGGTGGAGTGGTAGCCCCGCTCCTCCAGCCACCGGCGGGCCACCGGGTAGCGGTCCTCCGGCCGGTCCCCCAGCGTGAACAGAGCCTCCTTGCAGGCCTGCCGGCGACCGGCCTGGGCGATGGCTACGACCTCCTCCGGGGTGAGGTAGGGGGACTGGAGCCGGGCCGGGGGCTTGGCGAACGTGCAGTAGTGGCAGTGGTCCCGGCAGAGCATGGTGAGGGGGACGAACACCTTGCGGGAGTAGGTGATGGTCCGCCCGTGCCCCCGCTCCCGCAGGGCCTGGGCCAGGTCGCACAGGTCCTCGAGGGCCGGGCCCCGGGCCCCGAGCAGGGCCTCTACCTCGTCCACGGACAGGGGCTTCCCGGCCCGGGCCCGGGCCAGGGCCCGCCGCACCCGGTGGGCGCTCGCGCCGGAGTGGGACCCGCCCTCGGTCACGTTGAGCGAATGTACGGCCCGGGGCCGGCCGCGGCAAACCGGGGGACGCGCCCGCGTCGCGTCGGTGGGCGGAGGCCGGTGTGCCGCCGGCCGCCTGCGGGGGCAAGATAGCCCCATGAAGGTGACGGCCCTGGCCGGAGGGGTGGGCGCCGGCAAGTTCCTCCGGGGCCTGGTCCGGGTGGTCCGGGCGGAGGACGTGACGGTGGTGGTGAACACCGCCGACGACCTGACCGTCCACGGCCTCCACGTCTCTCCCGACCTCGACTCGGTCACCTACTGGCTGGCCGGCCTGGCCGACCGGGAGCGGGGGTGGGGGCGGGCCGACGAGACCTTCCGGGCCACGGCCGAGCTCCGCCGGCTGGGGGCCTCCGACGCCTGGTTCTCCCTGGGCGACCTGGACCTCGCCACCCACCTCCTGCGGACCCAGATGCTGGCCCGCGGCCTCACCCTGTCCGAGGCCACCGCCGAGCTGGCCGGCCGCTTCGGGGTCCGGGCCCGGGTCCTGCCCGTCAGCGACGACCCCCTCACCACCCGGGTGGAGGTGGTGAGCGGCGACGGCGTCCGGCTCGACCTGCACTTCCAGGAGTACTGGGTGGAGCGGGGGGCCCGGGACGAGGTCAAGGCCCTCCGCTACGAGGGGGCCGACCGGGCCCGGCCCGCCCCCGGCGTCCTGGAGGCCGTCGCCCGGGCCGACGCCGTCCTCCTCTGCCCCTCGAACCCGGCGGCCTCCATCGGCCCCATCCTCTCCGTGCCCGGGGTCCGGGAGGCCGTGGCCGCCCGCCGGGCCACGGTGGCCGGGGTCTCCCCCATCGTGGGCGGGGCGCCCCTCCGCGGGATGGCCGACCGGCTCCTCCCGGTCCTCGGGGTGGAGGTCTCGGCGGCCGGGGTGGCCGAGCACTACCGGGACCTGCTCGGGGTCTGGGTCCTGGACCGGGTGGACGCCGACCTGGCCCCCAGGGTGGAGGCCCTGGGAGTCAGGGCCGTGGTCACGGACACGGTGATGCGGGACGACGAGGCCGCCGAGCACCTGGCCCGGGTGGCCGTGCGGGCCGCCCTGGGGGCGGCGTGAGGGCCCCGGGGGCGGCGTGAGCGCCGAGGTCGCCCCGTGACGGTGGAGGTCGTCCCCCTCCGCGGCATCCCCGAGGTCGGCCCGGGGGCCGACCTCCCCCGCCTCCTGCTCGAAGCCCTGGCGGCCCAGGGCCTGGACCTCCGGGACGGGGACGTCGTGGCCGTCACCCAGAAGGCCGTCTCCAAGGCCGAGGGGCGGGTGGTGCCCGCGGAGCCCCTGGGCAAGCGAGGGTGGGTGGCCCGGGAGGCCCGGCGGGTCGTGGCCCGCCGGGGCGACCTGGTGGTGGCCGAGACCCG
>DATLZQ010000066.1:0-36072 GCA_035573915.1 Actinomycetota bacterium
AGGCGGGGCACAGCCCACGTCCCCACCGCAGGCCACCGCCACGGGCCCACAGCCCACGGCTACTGGCACGGCCCAGGATCTGAGGGCGGCCTGTGGGGACAAGATCGTGATCCAGACCGACTGGTTCCCCGAGGCCGAGCACGCCGCCGCCTACCAGCTGGCCGGGGTGGGCGGTGAGATCGACAAGGAGAAGGGGATCTACCGCAACGAGATCGACGGCACGGGCGTCACCCTCGAGATCCGCTCCGGCGGTCCGTTCGTTGGCTTCCAGCCGGACGTCGCCCTCCTCTACCAGGACCCGGAGATCGACCTGGCGTACGCGGACATGGACGACGCTGTCCAGACCTGGGGGCAATTCCCGGTCAAGGGCATCGTATCGGTCATGAACAAGTCCCCCCTCATGCTCATGTGGGACCCGGCGACCTACCAGTTCCAGACCTTCGCCGACATCGGAAAGTCCGACGCCACCGTCCTGTACTTCGAGGGCAGCGACTCCTACATCCGCTACCTCGTGAGCAAGGGGTGGCTCCGGGAGGACCAACTGGACGCCTCTTACGACGGCTCCCCGGCCCGGTTCGTGGCCGAACGGAAGATCGTCCAGCAGGGCTTCGTGACCAACGAGGTGTACAAGTACGAGCACGAGATCAAGGAGTGGATGAAGCCCGTCGACTACTTCCTGATCTACGACGCTGGGTACGAGTTCTACCCGCAGATGTACGCGGCCACGCCCCAGAAGCTCGAGGAGAAGCGAGAGTGCTTCAAGCTCCTGGTGCCCATGCTCCAGCAGGCCCAGGTCGACTACATGCGCGACCCTGGACCGGTTAACCAGGAGCTCGTGAAGATCGTGGACACCCTCGACACCTTCTGGACGATCTCCCTCCCGCTCAACGAGCAGGCGCACCGGCTGATGCTCGAGCTGGAGCTCGTGTCCAACGAGAACAACGACACGCTCGGCGACTACGAGATGGAGCGCGTGCAGCGGGTCCTCGACCAGCTCAAGCCCATCTTCGAGGGGCTGGAGGGCTTCGACCCGAACATCACCCCCGACGACATCGTCACCAACGAGTTCATCGACCCCTCCATCGGACTTTGAGGCTCCCCGGACGCCTCCCGGTCGACTCGTTGGTGCCGAAGGTCCACGCCGGCGCGGGGACACCCGCGCCGGCGTGGACCCACCCGTTGGAGTCTCCGCCGAGCTCACCGTGGCTGCCCACGCGAGAGGAGGGAAGGTGACGATCGAGGTCCCGGGTCCCGACCACGCTCACGTCCACGCCTCCGGGGCCACGTTCCTGCGACAGGACCCGGCGACCGGCGAGCCCGTGGCAGAGGTCCGCGCCTCGACGCCCGAGGACGTGGACGCGGCCGTCCGACGCGCCCAAGGGGCCTTCGAGGAAGGGAGCTGGGCCGCGGACGGCGCTGCCCGGGCCCGGGCCCTCACCCGGTTCGCCGAGGCCCTCCGAGCGGAGAAGGAGCCCCTGGCCCGGCTCCTGGTCCGGGAGCAGGGCAAGACCATCCGGGAGGCCAGGGGCGAGATCGAGGGCTCGGCGGACATGACCGAGTACTACGCGGGGCTGGCCCGCGCGGTCTACGGTCGGTCCGTTCAGCTGGCCCGGGACGTCCACGGCGTGATCGTCCGGGAGCCGGTGGGGGTGGTAGCCGTGATCACGCCCTGGAACTGGCCGGTCACGCTCCTCGTCCGGTCCCTGGCCCCCGCCCTCGCCGCCGGGAACGCCTGCGTGGTCAAGCCGGCCAGCCTGACCTCGGCCATCACCGTGAGGGTGCTCGACCTCCTGGCCCGGGCCGGGGAGCTCCCGGACGGGGTGGTGACCTGCGTGCTCGGGCCCGGGGCCACGGTCGGGGAGGCCCTGGTGGCCCACCCCGGGGTGGACATGGTGGCCTTCACCGGGGAGACCACGACCGGGACCCGGGTCATGCAGCGGGCGGCGGAGGGCCTCCGCAGGGTGGCCCTGGAGCTCGGGGGGAAGTCTCCTAACCTCATCTTCGCCGACGCCGACCTCGACAAGGCCGTGGAGGGGGCGGTGAACGCGGCCTTCACCACGAGCGGGCAGATCTGCACGGCGGGCAGCCGCATCCTCGTCGAGCGCCCGGTCCACGACGAGTTCCTGGACCGGTTCGCCGAAGCGGTGCGCGCCCTCCGGCTGGGGCCCGGGATGGACGAACGGTCGGACCTGGGCCCCCTCGTCTCCGAGGGCCAGCGGCAACGGGTCCTGGACTATGTCGAGCTCGGGAGGAAGGAGGGGACGGTCCTGGTGGGCGGCACGATCCCCACGGACCCCGCCCTGGCTCAAGGGCACTTCGTGGAGCCCACCGTGGTCATCGAGCTCCCGCCGGGCTCCCCGCTGCTGCGGGAGGAGATCTTCGGACCGGTGGCCACCGTGGAGGTCTTCGACCACGAGGAGGAAGCCATCCGGCTGGCCAACGACACCGACTACGGGCTGGCCAGCGGCCTCTGGACCTCCGACCTCAACCGGGCCTGGCGGGTGGGGCGGGCCCTCCGGGCGGGGACCGTGTGGGTCAACACCTACCACCACTTCTACCCCGAGGCGGAGGTCGGGGGGTTCAAGCGCTCGGGGATCGGCCGGCAGCAAGGGGTGGAGGGGCTGTTCGAGTTCACCGAGACCAAGCACCTCAACTTCGACGGGAGCCCGACGCTCTGGTGAGGGACCTCGAGGGCCAGGTGGCCATCGTGACCGGCGCCGCTCGCAACATCGGCCGCCGGATCGCGGAGGTCCTGGCCGAGCGGGGAGCCACGGCGGTCTCGCTCGACCTCCTCCCCTCGGACGACACGGTGGCGGCCATCACGGCTGCCGGGGGAGCGGCCTGGGCCCGCACGGCGGACCTCACCGACGAGGGGGCCGTGGGGCGGGCCGTGGACGAGGTCCTCCAGCGCTTCGGGCGGGTGGACGTCCTGGTCAACAACGCCGGGCTGTACGCAGGGCTCGAGCGGCGGCCGTTCTGGGAGATCGGGGCGGAGGAGTGGGACCGGGTCATGGCGGCCAACGTCCGCTCCGTGTTCCTGGTGAGCCGGGCCGTCTCCCGCCCCATGCGGGAGGCCCGGCGCGGCCGGATCGTCAACATCGCCTCCAACGTGATCACCTTCGGCATGGCTAACCTCCTCCACTACGTGGCATCCAAGGCCGCCGTGGTGGGCATGACCCGGTCCATGGCCAGGGAGCTCGGCCCCTACGGGATCGCCGTGAACGCCGTGGCCCCGGGACTCGTGGAGACCGAGCTCACCGTCCAGACCATCCCCGAGGAATACCGTCGGGCCGTGGTGGAGGGCCAGTGCCTGCAGGCGCCCCTGGTCCCCGACGACGTGGCCGAGGCCGTCGCCTTCCTGGCTGGCCCCCGGGCCCGGCTGATCACGGGCCAGACCCTGCTCGTGAACGCGGGCGCGTCCATGGGGCCGGCGTGAAGTACTCGGTCTCGCTCCAGTTCATGTGGTCAGAGCTGCCCTTCCCGGAGCGGGCCCGGCGGGCGGCCGCCCACGGCCTCGACCGGGTCGACCTCTGGGACTGGCGGGACTGCGACATCGACGAGCTGGCCCGGGTGTGTCGGGAGGAGGGGCTGGAGATCGGGGGCTTTTTCGGCCACCGGGCGGGCAGCCTCATCGACCCGAGCCTCCACGAGCTGGTCCTGCGCGAGCTGGCTCGCTCCGTCGAGGTGGCCGAACGGGTGGGCGCCCGGCAGCTCCACATGTTCAGCGACGAGATCGGACCGGAGTCGAGGATCCGAAAGCCCCCGCCCTCGCCCTGGGAGGCGAAGTGGCAGGCCTGCGTGGAGGGGCTCCGCCGCTGCCTGGAGCTGGTGGAGGGCCGCCCCGTCCAGCTCGTCCTGGAGGCCATCAACGACGTCTTCGTGCCCGGGTACTTCCTGCGGGACGCCTCCCTCGCCACCGCCCTGTGCCGGACGGTCGACCACCCCCAGCTCCGGCTGTCCTTCGACTGCTACCACCAGCAGCTGTCCGGAGGGCGGCTGGTGGACCACCTCCGGGAGGCCCTCCCCCACTGCGTCCGGGTGGACGTGGCGGACGTCCCGGGACGAGGGCAGCCCGGGACGGGGGAGATCAACTTCCACACGATCCGCCGGGTCCTCGAGGAGGAGGGCTACGAGGGGCAGGTCACCTTCGAGGTCGTCCCCGCCGGAGGGGACTCCGAACGGGCCATGGCGGACATCAAGGAGGTCTTCCCCTTCTGATGCGCGGCCTGAAGGGCCTGGGGGTCCTGGTCACGGGAGGCGGCGGGGGGATCGGCCGGGCCGTGGTGGAGCGACTCCTCGCCGAGGGGGCGCGGGTGGTCACCTCCGACCTGAGCCCCCCGGACGGCCCGCCCGGCGTCGTGGACCGGGTGGGAGCCGACGTGACCTCCGCGTCCCAGGCCGAAGAGCTGGTCCGGGGGGCCACCGAGGCCCTGGGCGGGGTGGACGGCCTCGTCCTCTGCGCGGGGCTGACGGCGGTGGTCCCCACGCACGAGATGGCCCCCGAGGACTTCGACCGGGTGGTGGCGGCAAGCCTGCAGGGGACCTTCCTCGTCTGTCGGGCGGCCCTCCCCCAGATGCTCGAACGGGGGCGGGGCCGCATCGTCACGTTCGGGTCCACCGCCGCCCTGGTGGGCGCGCCCGGGCTGGCCGCCTACGCCGCGGCCAAGGGGGCCGTCCTCCAGTTCACCCGGTCTGTCGCAGCCGAGTACGCCTCCCGGGGGATCCGGGCCAACTGCGTCTGCCCCGGCGGGACGGACACGCCCATGCTCCGGGCCCTCATGCGCGACCGCCCTGACCCCGAGCACTTCGCCCGGGCCCACCCCATCGGCCGGTTCGCCCGGCCGGAGGAGGTGGCGGGGGTCGTCGCCTTCCTCCTCTCCGAGGACGCCTCCTACCTCGTCGGGGCGGCCGTCGTGTGCGACGGGGGGTTCACCGCCGTATGAGGGACCGGAGGAGCCGAGGGCGGGCCCTCTCTCGCCGGGAGGCCCAGGGACGGTGAGGCGGGCCCTGGTGACCGGCGGGGCCTCGGGGATCGGGGCCGCCTGCGCCCGGCGGCTGGCGGCGGCCGGGGCGGAGGTGGTGGTGGCCGACCTCCCCGGACAGGAGCCCGCCGGGGCGGGGGTGGTGGCAGACGCCGGTGGGCGGTTCGTGGCGCTCGACGTGACCGACCCCGAGGCGGTGGAGGCCGTCCTCCGGTCCCTCGACCCCCTCGACATCCTCGTGAACTCGGCCGGGGTCACCCGGCCGGGGCACCCCGTGGACGAGACCTCCCTCGAGGACTGGCGGCTGCAGGTCGAGGTGAACCTGACCGGGACGTTCCTGTGCATGCGGGCGGCCATTCCCTCCATGCGGGCCCGGGGCTGGGGACGGATCGTGAACCTGAGCTCGTCCCTGGCCACCCGGGGCGTGCCCGGCTCGGCCGCCTATGCTGCGTCCAAGGCCGGGGTGCTGGGCCTGACCCGGGCGGCCGCGGCGGACCTCGCCCCTCACGGGGTCACGGTGAACGCGGTGGCTCCCGGGTACGTAGACACCCCCATGACCCGGGGGTTCCCGCCGGAGCTGCGCGAGCGACGGCTGGCGGAGGTGGGGATGGGCCGGTTCGCCCGGCCCGAGGAGGTGGCCGCGGTGGTGGCGTTCCTCGCCTCGGAGGAGGCCTCCTACGTGACGGGGGCGGTGCTCGAGGTGACCGGGGGGTTTCGGATCGGTGCCTGAGGGCGGCGGGCCGAGATGCGCCTCGCGGAGGTCGCTCGGACAGCGGTCAGGTGAGGTCGGTGCCTGAGAGGGAGGCGGACGTGGACGACCCGCGCGGTCTGTACCGGGCCATGGTGCTCATCCGTCGGTTCGAAGAACGGGCGGCTGAACTCCGCCAGCAGGGGTTCATCCCGGGCTTCCTGCACCCCTACATCGGCCAGGAGGCGGTGGCGGTCGGGGTCTGCGCGGCCCTGGGGACGGAGGACGTGATCACCTCGACCCACCGAGGGCACGGACACCTCCTGGCCCGGGGGGCCGACCCGGGCCGCATGTTCGCCGAGCTGTACGCGCGCCGGGACGGCTACAACCGCGGCAAGGGTGGGTCCCTGCACATGATCGACGCGGGCCTGGGGTTCCTGGGGGCCAACGGCATCGTGGGGGGCGGGATCCCCCTGGCCACGGGGGCCGCCCTGGAGCTCAAGCGCCGAGGACGGCGGGCGGTGGCCGTCTGCTTCTTCGGCGATGGAGCCACCAACGAGGGGAGCTTCCACGAGTCGCTCAACCTGGCCGCCCTCTGGCGCCTGCCCGCCCTCTACGTCTGCGAGAACAACCTCTACGCGGAGTTCACCCGGCAGGACGAGCACCAGCCCATCGCCTCCATCGCCAGCCGGGCCGACGCCTACGCCATGCCCGGGGTGATCGTGGACGGCAACGACGTCCTGGCCGTGCGAGAGGCGGCCGCGGCGGCCCGGGGGCGGGCCCTGGCCGGCGAGGGCCCCACCCTCATCGAGGCCCGCACCTACCGCCACCGTGGCCACTACGAGGGGGACATGGCCCGGTACCGGCCTCGGGAGGAGGTCGAGGCCTGGATGGCCCGGGACCCCGTCCAAACGTTCCGGGAGCGGCTCGGGGCGGAGTTCGGAGTGGCCGAGGCGGACCTCGTGAGCCTGGAGGGCGAGGTCGAGGAGGCCCTGGAGCGGGCGGTCCGGTTCGCCGAAACCAGCCCTCGGCCCCAGGCCCACGAGGCCCTGGAGCACGTCTACGTCGACGACCACGAGGGGGCGGCGCTGCGATGAGGACCATCAGCTACGCCGACGCCATCCGGGAGGCCCTAGCCGAGGAGATGGAGGCCGACGAACGGGTCTTCCTCCTGGGGGAGGACATCGGAGCGGCCGGTGGGGTGTTCGGGGTGACCCGGGGCCTCCAGGCCCGGTTCGGCCGGGACCGGGTCCTCGACACCCCCATCTCCGAGCAGGCCGTGGTGGGGGCGGGCGTGGGGGCGGCCCTCCTCGGGGGCCGGCCCGTCGTGGAGGTCATGTTCGCCGACTTCGTGACCCTGGCCATGGACATGCTCGTGAACCAGGCGGCCAAGACCCACTACATGTCGGGGGGCGCCCTGTCCGTGCCCATGGTGGTCCGCCTGGTCTCCGGGACCGCCGGGGCCACGGCCGGCCAACACTCCCAGAGCCTCGAGGCCTGGTTCGTGCACACCCCGGGCCTCAAGGTGGTGGCCCCTTCCTTCCCCGCGGACGCCAAGGCCCTGCTCAAGGCCGCCATCCGGGACCCGGACCCCGTGGTCTTCGTCGAGCACAAGCTCCTCTACAACCGGAAAGGGGAGGTCCCGGAGCGCGTGGAGCCTCTCCCCTTCGGCCAGGGCCGGGTGGTCCGGGAGGGGCGGGACGTGACGGTCGTCTCCTACCTCCACACCCTGCACCTGGCCCTGGAGGCAGCGGAGGCCCTGGCCGCCGAGGGCATCTCGGTGGAGGTGTGGGACCCTCGGACCCTCGTCCCCTTCGACTGGGAGGGCCTGCGAGCGAGCATCGAGCGGACGGGCCGGCTGGTCATCGCCCACGAGGCCCCCCGACGGGGCGGGGTGGGGGCGGAGGTGGCGGCCATGGTCGCCGAGGAGTTCGCGGATCTCCTGGCCGGGCCGGTGGTCCGGGTGTGCGGGGCCAACGCGCCCATGCCCTACGCCCCCGAGCTCGAGGCCGCTGTGCTGCCCGACGCCCGGGCCATCACCGCGGGCGTCCGGCGGGCCCTGGAGGGCCGCCTGGGGAGGACACCGGACGCGACCGAAGCGTCCGCCGTCCGGGAAGGGAGGCGCCGTGGCTGAGCTCGTCCGGATGCCCAAGTGGGGCCTCACGATGGAGGAGGGCGTGGTCGTGGAGTGGCACGTCCGGGTGGGGGACCGCGTGGAGAAGGGCCAGGTCCTGGCCACCGTGGAGTCGGAGAAGGTCCAGGTCGAACTACCCTCGCCGGGGGCGGGGGTGGTGGCCGAGCTCCTCGTGGAGGAGGGAACGGCGATCCCGGTGGGGGGCGACGTGGCCGTGCTCGTGGCCGACGAGCAGGAGCTCGCGTCGTACCGGAGCGCCCGTGGCTGAGCGCGTCCTCATCGAGCACCTGGAGTTCGTCCTGACCGCGGACGAGGAGAACACCGTCCTCACGGACGCGGCCATCCTGGTGGAGGACGGCTCCATCGCCGACCTGGGCCCCACGGACCAGGTGGCCCCTCGCCACCCGGACGCCCGGCGGGTGAGCGGGCGGAACCGGGGAGCGGTCCCCGGGCTCATCGACACCCACGTCCACCTCTCGGAGACCCTGAGCCGGGCGGCCTTCCCGGACGTCCTCTCCACCCGGGCCTGGGTCTTCCACTGGGCCAAACCCTTCTACGCGCACGTGAGCGAGGACGACGAGTACGTGAGCGCCCTCCTCAGCGCCACCGAGATGCTCCGGGCCGGCACCACCTGCTTCCTCGACATGGGCGCCCAGACCGACGCCGGCACCGTGGTCCGGGCGGTGGAGGAGGCGGGGCTGCGCGGGGTGACCGGCCGCCACGCCGCCGACCGCAAGCCCGAGCGGCTCCCTCCGGGGTGGACCGAGGAGATGGCCGAGCACCACTTCTTCCCCGACGCGGACACCGCCCTCCGGGCCCTGGAGGAGTTCTGGCGCCGCTTCCACGGGGCCGCTGGGGGGAGGATCCGGTGCTGGATCAACATCGAGGGGAAGGAGCCCTGCTCCCTCGAGCTCCACGTGGGGGCCAGGGCCCTGGCCGAACGCCTGGGGGTCGGGACCACGTACCACCTCGCCACGTCCCTTGAGGAGGCCGAGCTCTCCGAGCAGCGGTACGGCGCGTGGCCCATCACCCGGGTGGCCCGGGCGGGCGGCCTGGGCCCGAACCTGGTCCTCGCCCACGCCGTGGCCGTACGGGACGAGGAGGTGGCGCTCCTCGCCGAAGCCGGGACCGGGGTGGCCTTCTGCCCATCGTCCTCCCTCAAGCTGGCCAAGGGCGCCACCAGCATCGGGCGGTACCCGGAGATGCTCTCGTCTGGGGTCCGGGTGACCCTCGGCACCGACGGGGTGTCGGCCTCCGGCAACCTCAACCTCCTGCGGCAGGTTCACCTGGTGGCCGGGCTCTTCAAGGACGCCCGGCGGGACCCCGCCCTGGTGGGGGGCCGCCAGGCCTTCCGGATGGCCACCCTGGAGGCGGCCCGGGCCCTGCGCTGGGACGACGAGATCGGCTCGATCGAGGTGGGAAAGCGGGCCGACCTCGTCCTCTTCGACCTGAACCACCCCGAGTGGGTCCCCTACACCGACCCCCTGCAGGCCCTGGTGTGGTCTGCCACCAGCGCCTCGGTGGCCGAGACCTGGGTGGAGGGGCGCCCCCTGTACCGGGAGGGCCGGGTGCTCACAGTGGACGAGGCGGCCCTCCGGGAGGAGGCCCGGGCCCGGGGCCGGGCCATCCGGCGGCGGGCCGGCCTGGACCGGGCCGACGTCCCGGTCACGACGGACCTCTACGCGTGAGGGGGACGCTCGGGGTGGACGAGGCGCCGTCCCGCCTGCGGGGCGTCCGCCTGCCAGGGCGGGAGGGGACCTGGGACGTCGTGCTCTCCGGGGGACGGGTGGCGCAGGTCGAACCCTCCGGGGAGCCTCCGGGAGAGCCCCGGGAGCGAGCCGCCCGGCCGGCCGCCGAACCGGGGCCCGAAGGTCCCGGGCCGAGGCTCCTCTGCCTCCCGGCCTTCCGCGAGCCGCACCTCCACGCCGACCGGGCCTACCTCCGCTCCCCCCGCCCCCCCTCAGACTTCGCCGACGCCCTGCGCATGACCGTGGAGCTCCGCCGGGAGGTCCCGGCGGCGGACGTGGCCCGGCGGGCCCGCCGGGTGCTCGAGCGCGCCGCCGCCCACGGGGCGGTGCACGTCCGGACCCACGTGGACGTGGACGACGTGGTGGAGGAAAGGAGCCTGGAGGGAGTCCTGGCGGCCCGGGAGGAGCTCCGGGACCGCCTGGAGGTGGAGGTGGTGGCCTTCGCCACCTCCCGCAACGACCCGGCCCGGCCGGATGCCCGGGCCCGCCTCGCGGAGGCCCTGGACCGGGGAGCGGACCTCCTGGGAGGGGCGGTCCACCTCTACCCCGACCCCCGGGCCGCCACCGAGGCCCTGCTCGACCTGGCAGCTGAGCGCGGGGTGGCGGTGGACGTCCACGTCGACGAGGCCCTGGACGCCCCCACCCTGTGGGTGGGGCAGGTGGCCCGAGCGGCCGTCGAGCGCGGGCTGGCCGGCCGCCTCACGGTGAGCCACGCGTGTCTCCTATCGACCCGCCCGCAGCCGGAGGCGACCGCGGCCATCGAGGCGCTCCTCGCGGCCCGGGCCACGGTGGTGATCCTGCCCGCCACCAACCTCTACCTCCAGGACCGAGGGCCCGGCACGCCCAGGCGGCGGGGCCTCACCCTGGTCCGGGAACTCCTCGCCGCCGGGGTCCCCGTGCGCTTCGGCTCCGACAACGTGGGGGACGCCTTCTTCCCATTCGGGGACGCCGACCCCCTGGAGGCGGCCTTCCTGGCCGCCCTGGCCGCCCACCTGGACGACGAGGGGCAACTCCTGGCCGGGATCGCGGGCGGGGCCTCCGAGGTCCGCCCGGGGATGGAGGCGGACCTCGTCCTGCTCCCGGCGGCCTCGGTCACCGAGGCCCTGGCCGTCCGCCCCGCCCCGCGCACCGTGCTGCGGAAGGGCGCGGTGGTGGCCGCGCCCGTGGCCGACTCGGGCGCGGGCCGCCCCTAGCGGCCCGGGGCCTCGCCGGGCGGCACGTTGACGCAGCGCCCGTGGCCTTCGGAGTCGGGGTCCACCTCCCCCTCCTCGAACACCACCCGGCCTCGGGAGACCGTGAGCACCGGCCAGCCCCTGAGCTCCCACCCCTCGTAGATGCAGGTCCCCTTGCCCTCGTGGCGGACGGTGCGGACCTCGTCCAGGTCCACCAGGACGAGGTCCGCGTGGGAACCGGGGCGGATGGCCCCCTTGCGGGGGTAGAGGCCGAACCGCCGGGCCGGCCCGTAGGAGTTGAGCTGCACGATCCGCGAGAGGGGCACCCCCCGCTCGTGGTGGCCCTTGGAGAGGAGGAGGGCGAGCTCCCAGGGGAACGAGACGATCCCCGGCTTCTCGGACCAGACGTCCCGGCCCTCCTTTGGGAAGAACGGCACGTGGTCGGACCCGACCGTGCCCACCGTCCCGTCCTGGATCCCCCGCCACAGCCCCTCGAGCTCCGTCCGGTCCCGAAGGGGCGGGGAGATCTTGGCCCGGGTGTCGAGGTCTTCGTCGTAGGCCGTGCGGGTGAGGTAGTGGGGACAGGTCTCGATGGTCACGTCCACCCCCCGGGCCCGGGCCTCGGCGGCCATGCGAGGCCCCGCGGCCACCGAGGTGTGCACGACGTAGAGGGGACAGCCCACCAGCTCCGCGAGGAAGAGCATGCGGTGGATGGTCTCCGCCTCGCAGAAGGGGGGACGGGACTCCGTATAGGCGGCGAGGTCGGTCCGACCGGTGGCCTTGAGCTCCTCCTTGAGCCAGCTGGCGATGGCCGTGTTCTCGCAGTGGACCGAGACCACGCCGTGGGGGAGCTCCCGGGCGGCCCGCATGGTCGCGTAGACCCACCCGTCGGTGGCCGGCACGATCCCGATGGGGTTGTCCGGCTCGTAGCCGAAGTAGCACTTGAAGGACTGCACGCCGGTCTCGGCGTAGATGCGGGGGATCTCGTGGATGTGCTCCTCCCGCTGGATCCCGAAGTGGAACCCGAAGTCGATGTGGGCGTGCTCCTCCCCCACCGCCCGCCGCTCCCGGTAGAACGGGAGGTAGGAGGGCTGCAGGTTTCGGATGTAGAGGAGGACCGTGGTGAGGCCGCCCCGGGCCGCCGCGGCCGTCTCGGTGTCCATGTCCTCGTCGTAGGGGTAGTTGACCCCGAGGTGGCAGTGGGGGTCGATCACCCCTGGCATGAGCACCCGCCCATCGGCCTCGACGGTCCGGCGGGCGGAGGGCAGCCCGTCGTCCGCCCCCACGGCCACTATCCGCTCCCCGGCCACGGCCACCCCACCGCGGAACTCCCCCTCGTGGGTCACCACCCGTGCCCCTCGGATCACGAGGTCAACCTCGGCCACCGTCTCCCTCCTGTCCCTCTCGTCCGGCCCGGCCCGCTTCGATCTCGCGGATGCGGGCCTCGATCCACCGCCACTGGCTCGTGCCCACCGTCACCGGGGCCCGGGCTCCCAGCCCTCGGGCCCACACCGCCCGGTGCCCCAGGGCCCGGGCCCGCTCGAGGTCCACCCCGCCCGGCGGGGCCGCCAGGTCCATGACCAGCGTCCCCCGGGGAAGGCGCTCCAGGACCTCGGCCCCCACCACCCGGACCGGGACCGTGGAGAACAGCATGGCTAGGCGGGGGGCGACCGCCGGCAGCTCCTCCAGGGGGACCGGGGTGGCGCCGCTGGCGTAGGCGTGGGCCCGCTGGACGGGGTTGCGGGCCGCCACGTAGACCCGGGCGCCCAGCAGGACCAGGGTCCGGGCCAGGAGCCCCCCGATCGTCCCGTAGCCCACCACGCACACCGTGGAGCCGTGGATGGTGACCTCCGTGGCCTCGATGGCCAGCTGCAGGGCCCCCTCCACGATGGCCGGGCCCCGGAGCAGCATGAGCTCCCGGTCGTGCTCGTACTCGTGAAGGGTGACCCCGGCCTCGGCCGCCGCCGCCCTGAGCCGGTCGTCGGCCCGCCCCAGGAAGACGTGGGCCCCGGGGGCCATCCGGCGCAGGAGCTCCACCCCGGGGAGGATGGGGGCGGGGGCGGCGGGGGCGTACAGCGCCCCCTCCTCCGAGAGCCCCGGGACCGGGAACAAGGCGTAGTGGGCTCCCTGCAGGGCCCGGCCCGGGTCCGGGGCCCGGTCTACCCCGGGCACGCCACCCTCGGGCCACGGGAACCCGTAGCCCCGCACCGTGGCCCCGGTCTCGGCCGCCAGACGGGCGATGACCCGCTCCCGCTCGTCGCCTCCCACCACGGCGATGGTCAGCTCCCCCCAGCGCACCCCTCACCTCCCCCGGACCAGGGCCCGGAGCCTGGCCGCCCCCAGGCCTTCGACCCCCATGGTGGCCGCCGTCCGCTCCGCCTGGAGCGCGGATCCCACCAGCTCCCGCCCCAGGGTCCACAGGGCGTCGGCGGTGGGCACGGCCACCCCTGCGGCCTGGGCCAGCTCCCGGAACGGGAGGAGGCCGAACCCCAGGTCCTCCAGGTAGTACCGGTGGGAGAGGGAGTCGGGGGCCCGGATGGTGGCGTTGGCCGCCCCGCCCCGGATGGCCGCTGCCACGTCGCCCCGCCGGGCCGCCTCGGGGTCGGCCGTGCCGATGGCTGCCATCTCCTGCACCAGCGTGGGAAGCTCGTGCCCGAAGGCCCGGCCCACCGCCTGCCGCTCCTCGTCCAGGGCCTCGAGGACCCGCACTACCCCAGGCGTCATCCCCTCCACGTAGAAGCGGAAGTCCCCGCCCGTGGCCTCCACCCAGGCCGCCCCCAGCACCGCCCCGGGCGGGTGGAGGACGAGGTTCACGTTGCTCAGGCTGGTGAAGAGCACGTCCGGGGCAGGGGCCACCGCAGAATAGAGGCCGCGGGCCGCCTCCATTGCAGCCTCGCCCCCGGGGAGCGTCGCCCCCCAGACCCGGGCCGCCACCCCGGTGACGGTGACCTGGTCGGGGGCGTGCTTGCGGGCCACGTAGGTGAGCGTGCTGAGCTCGGCCACGGGGGGAGGGGGCACGCCCCGGGCCAGGAACCGGGCCCGGAACTCCAGGGCGCCTCCGACCCCGCCCGGGTTGAGCACGACGGGCGCGGCCACCCGCGCCTCGGCCAGCGCGGCGAAGAGTTCGGGGTGGGCCAGGGCGGGGACGCACACCAGGACGGCCTCCGCCCCGGCCAGGGCCCGAGCCAGGTCGGTGGTGAGGAGCTCGGGCCGCGCGGTCCCCTCTCCCAGGACGCCCGTGTACCGGAGGGACCCCGACGCGAGGAGCGGGGCCAGGGTGCGGGGCGAGCGGGTCCAGAGGCGCACCGCGTGCCCGGCGCGGGCCAGGTCGGCGGCGGCGGCCATCCCCCCCGCCCCCGCCCCGAGCACGGCCACGGTGGTCACGGCCGTCCGGACCGACGGGAGGGGCCTGACCCCGCGCCCAAGGAGCGCCACGCCTCCCCGCCTCCGCGCGGCGGCCCGCTCATGCCGCGTACCGGCGCAGCTTCCCCACGTCCACGGTGACCCCGAGTCCCGGGCCCTCGGGCGGGTACACGACCCCGTCCTCGAACCGGAAGGACTCGGCGATGAGGTCGTCGGTGTAGTAGACCCCGGCGATCTCGGGCCCCGTCCCCTCCGCGGGGTGGGAAACCGGGCACACCGAGGGGAGGAGGGCGTTGGGCAGCGCCACCCCGAGGTGGAGGTTGGCGGCGTTGCCGATGCCGGTCTCGATGGACCCCCCGATGTCGCAGTACATGCCCAGGGCCTGGGCCGCCTCGGCCTGCTGGCGGGCCCGCCACAGGCCGCCGGGCTTGGTCACGTAGCACGAGAAGCACTCGGCGGCCCGGAGCGCATGGAGCTCGTGGATGTCCTGCACCGTCCAGGCGGACTCGTCGGCCATGACCGGCACGTCCACCCGGGCCGCCACCTGGGCCAGGGCCGCCGCCCCGGCCACGGGCTGCTCGCAGAGGAAGAGGTCGAAGGCCTGCTGGCGGCGGGTGACCTCCACCGCCTCCCGCACCGTCCGGTAGCCCTCGTTGGCGTCCACCCGGATTCGGACCTCGTCCCCCACGGCCTCCCGGACCCGGCGCACGACCTCCACGTCCCGCTCGGGGTCCAGCCCAGTCTTCACTTTGATTGTCCTGGCCCCCTCGGCCACGGCCTCCTTCGCCTCGGCCACGCAGCGGTCGACGTCCATGATCCCCAGGGAGTGGGCGACCTCCACCCCGGCCCGGAGCCGCCCCCCGAGGAGCTGGTAGACGGGGACCCCGAGGGCCCGCCCCGCGGCGTCGTAGCAGGCCATGTCCACGGCGGCCTTGGCGTAAGGGTGGCCCTTGACCGCCCGGTCCATGGCGGCGTGGAGGGCGGCCAGCTCGAGCGCGGGGAGCCCCTCAACCGCCGGGAGGAGGTAGGCGGTGACCACGTGCCGCACGGTCTCGGGGGTCTCGCCGTAGTAGCGCATGTGGGCCCCGCCCCAGGTCACCACGGCCGGAGCCTCGCCCCACCCGGAGACCCCGGCGTCGGTGTCGACTCGGACGATGGCGTGCCGGCCGATGGGGGCGGACATCTTCGAGGCCCAGTTGTGCTCCCGCCTCGTGGGGAGCGCCACCACGAACACCTCTCCCCCCACGACCCTCACCACGTCGCCTCCTCTCCGATGAGCTCGAGCTCGTTGCCGTCCGGGTCCTCCACGTACACCGTCCGCCCGTACGGGCCCGCGTCCGGCCCCCGCAGGATCCGGTACCCGGCGGCCCGGACCCGTTCGACCAGCCCGTCCACGTCCCGCACCCGGAAGGCCAGGTGTCCCACCAGGCCCCTCCGTTCCCCGGTGGCGGCCGTGATCCCGAGCCCCTGCTCGGTGTTGAAGAAAGGTCTTCCGTCCCGAAGGGTGTCCCGGGACCGGACCCGGAAGCCCAGGGTGCCCACGTAGAACCGCTCCGCGGTCTCGAGGTCCGACACCTCGAGCAGGAGGTGGTGGAGCTGGAGGGCCCGGGGCCGCCGCTGCTCCTCCAGCCATTGCCGGACCTCCCGGGACGTGGCCAGCACGCAGAGGTACTGGGCCCATACCTCCTGGGCCACCGGGTACCACTGGGGGCGGACCGCGGCGATGCAGTCGGTGACCGCCACGGCGTCGTAGTCCCGCAGGTACGCCTCCCGGAGCGTGGTCTCCACGCAGGCGTTGGCCGTCACCCCCGTGACGACCAGGGCGTCCACCCCCAGCATCTTGAGGAGCTGCTCGAGGCGGGTCTGGTGGAACGCCCCGAAGCGGTGCTTCTCGACGACGAAGGTGGGGTCGTCGGCCAGGGGGGCCAGCTCGTCCACGATCTGGGCGTCCCAGGTCCCGGCCACCGCGGACACCCGGGCCCGCCTGTCGGTGTGGCTGGGGAGCCGACGGCGGGCCCGGCTGGCGTCCCGCTCCAGGTGCAGCTGGACGGTCCAGATGACGGGGAGCCCCGCCTCCCGGAAGGCCCCCACGAGCTCCGCGATGGGCCCGATGACCGCCTGCGCGGGGGCCACGTCCACCCCGGAGCGGCCCAGGGTGCCCTCGGGGTGGCAGAAGGCGTTCTGCATGTCGATGACGAGCAGCGCCGTGCGGGCGGAGTCCAGGGCCTCGAGGCTCATGCGTCCGTCCTGTCCACCCCGAGGACCCCGGCCAGGGCCCAGTTCTCCCGGGGGATCTCCTGGAGGATGACGTGGAGGGCGTCCGGGCGGGCCCCGGCGTGTTCCACCATGGCCTCGGTGATGGCCCGGACCAGACGCCGCTTCTGTTCGAGCGAACGGCCCTCCCACAGCTGGACGGTCACCACCGGCATGCCGACCTCCTCTCCTTGTGTCCGTTGCGTCCGCGGCCACGTGCGGCGGTTGCGCGCGCCTCCCGAAGGCGCTGCCTCCCTGCCCCCTGCCCCTCCCTGCCGAGGCGCAGGGTTGAACCCCGTCCCCACGGCCCCTACAATCATGTCAGTGGTCTTACCACTGCCTGGAGCCTACGAGGTGGGGTATTGACGTGTCAAACACCGCGAGCCGCCGGGGCCGCGCCGACCCCCGCTACGAGGGCGTCTTCCGCGGGATCGGCACCATCCGCCGCATGGAGCAGGTCCGGGAGCAGCTGCTCAGCGCCATCGAGCGGGGGGACTTCAAGCCCGGCGACGTCCTGCCCTCCGAACGGGTCCTGGCCGAGCTGTTCGACGTGAGCCGCGTGAGCGTCCGGGAGGCCATCCGGTCGCTCGAGGCCATCGGCGTCCTCGAGGTCCAGCACGGCCGGGGCACATTCGTGGTGGATCGCCAGGAGGGGCGCCGGACCCCGAGCCGCTGGCTCGACCTCTACCGTACCCAGGTCCTGGAGCTCCTCGAGGTCCGGGGGACCATCGACCAGCTCGTGGCGGAGAAGGCCGCCGAACGGGCCGACGAAGGCGCCGTCGAGGCGGTCAAGGCCGCCCACCAGCGCTACCTCGAGGCCGCCTCCGACCCCTCCACCCCCGTGGACCGGCTGGTGGAGCTCGACATCGCCTTCCACAACGCCATCGGGGAGGCCAGCGGCAACCAGCTCGCCGCCGACCTCCTCCAGGACCTCAACACCTACCTCCACGAGTCCCGCAAGCTCGTGTTGGCCCCCTCGGGGCGGCCGGCGGCCTCGGGTCGGGAGCACGGCCGGATCGTGTCGGCCATCGCGGCCCGCGACCCCGAGGCTGCCCGGGCGGCGGCGGCCCGCCACGTGGAGGCGGTCCGCCGTCTCCTCGAGGAGCTCGGGGACGCGGGCGGCACCGACCCCGTCCCCGGGAGGCGTTGAAGGAGCGGGGGGTGAGCGTCCGGGCCGAGGTCCTCCGTCGCGAGGTCGAGGCCATGAAGGCCACGGGCCTGGACGCCCTGGTCGCCACCTCCCCCGAGAACTTCGCCTACCTGGCGGGGTTCGTGGTCCCCTCCCAGCCCATCCTACGGTGGCGACACGCGGCAACGGTGGTGACGGCCGACGGAGAGCTCAGCGTGCTCAGCGTGGACATGGAGGCCACCACGGTCCGGGACCGCCTCCCGGACGCCGACGTCCGGGTGTGGCGTGAGTTCGCCGACGAGGCCATGGACGTCCTGGCCGACGCCCTGCGGGACCGGGGGCTAGAGCGGGCCCGGGTGGGGGTGGAGACTGACCACCTCCCGGCACGAGACCTGGCTCGGCTGCGGGAGCTCCTCCCCCACGTCCGCTTCGAGCCGGCCCAGGGGATCTTCAACCGACTCCGGATGGTGAAGACCGCCGAGGAGCTCGAGCTCCTGCGCCGGCTCAGCCGGATCACGGACCAGGCCATCGCCCGGGCCCTGGAGTCCGTCCGGGCCGGGGACACGGAACGGGACCTGGCCGCGGCCGTGACCGGCGAGCTCTACCGCCTGGGGGCGGAGCACCACAAGTTCCTCATCGTGGCCACCGGGGAGCGGAGCCGGTTCCCCAACGTCGGGCCCACGGAGCGGGCCCTGCGGCCCGGGGACGTGATCCGGCTGGAGATCTTCGGGGTCCTGAACGGCTACCACGCCGGGGTCTGCCGCACGGCCGTGGTCCAGCAGGCCCCGGCGGAGGTCCAGCGGGTGGCCGACAACCTGGCGGCCTGCCGCAGCCTGGTCCTCGAGGCCATGCGGCCGGGGGTCCCGGCCCGGAGCGTGTACCGGGCTTTCATCGAGAAGTTCGCCGAGCTCGGGTACCGCGCCATCGACTTCGTCGGCCACGGCATCGGGCTCCACGTCCACGAGGAACCCTACCTGAGCGACTTCGACGAGACCGTGCTCGAGCAGGGGATGGTCTTCGGGGTGGAGCCGCTGCTCTACGGCCCGGAGTTCGGGGTGCAGTTCAAGGACGTCGTAGCGGTGGGGAACGACGGGGCCGAGGTCCTCTCGGACGTGGTGGACGGCCAGAAGCTCATGGTCGTCCCCTGAGCGGAGCTCACAGGGCCTCGGCCTTGGGCTCGGGGCCCGCGGCCTCCGGCGTCGAGCCCGGGGCCTGGGGGCCGCCCACGGGCGCCTCCGTCGGGCCCGCGGCCCGGGGGCCGGCCGGGGCGGCCTGCGTCAGGCTCTCGGGCTCGATCCCCAGCCGCTCCCCGAGGAGGTCCTCCACGGCCGCCACCACGTGGCGCGCGGACAGCCCGTAGAAGTCGAGCAGGTAGGCCCGGCTCCCCCCGTGCGCGTAGGTGTCCTGGAGGCCCAGGCGCTTGAGCCGTCGGCCCACCCCGAGCTCGCTCATGACCTCGGCCACGGCCGAGCCCAGGCCTCCGATGACCGAGTGGTTCTCCACCGTCACCACCCCAGCCCGGCACGAGGCCACGGCCTCCCGCACCGTGGGGTCCCCGAACGGCTTGAGCGTGGAGACGTGGAGGTGGGTGACGCCCACCCCGCGGGCCGTGAGGGCCGCCACCGCCCGCATGGCCTCCTCCGTGCAGACGCTCGAGGAGAGGACGCACACGTCGCTTCCTCGGGAGAGGACCCGGGCCCGGTCCAGCCGCATGGGCTCCCGGAACAGCCGGGGCACCTCCCCCCGCAAGACCCGGCAGAACACGGGCCCGTCCACCTCCTCGGTCACGTCGAGGACGGTCTCCACGTCGGTGGCGTCCCCGCAGTCCAGAACGGTCATGTTGGGCAGGACCCGCATGAGGGCCACGTCGTCGATGGCCTGGTGGGTGACCCCGCCCGGCGTGGTGAGGCCGGGGAGGAACCCCATGAGCCGCACGGGAAGGTTCGGGTAGGCGATGGACATCCCGACCTGGTCGTAGGGCCGGCGGGTGACGAACACGCTGAAGGTGTGGACGAACGGGAGGAACCCCGCCCTGGCCAGGCCCGCCGCCACCCCCATGAGGTTCTGCTCGGCCATGCCCAGGGAGAGGAAGCGGTCCGGGTAGGCCTCCCGGAAGTCGTCCACCTCGCAGGAGCCGGTCAGGTCGGCCGAGAGGCAGAGGACCCGCTCGCGGTCCCGGGCCCATTCCACGAGCCGCCGGGCATAGGGACGGGTCACGACCTCGAGCGGGGCGACGCCCGAGCCGGCCCCCGGGGCGGCCCCCTGGCCCCCACCCGGGGCGGCGCCCGGGGCCGGCCCTCCCGCGGGTCCGGAGCCGGTGTCCGTCACGGGGCCACCTCCTCCAGGGTCATGCCCAGGTCGGCCAGGGCCCGCTCGGCCTCCCCGGGCCGGAACCGCACGTAGTGGAAGCGGGGGGCTCGGTCCCGCAGGGAGGGGATCCCCTGCCAGGGCCGGGTCCGGGCCACCACCATGAGGGGGCGGCCGTCGGGGGGCTCGGCGGCCGGGGCGGCCAGGGCCTCCACGTCGTGGCCGTGCACCTCGTGGACCCGCCACCCGAAGGCCCGCACCTTCTCCGCGATGGGCTCCACCCCGAGGACGGCCTCCACCGGCCCGTCGCACTGGAAGCCGTTGGCGTCCAGGTACACCCCGAGGTTGTCCAGCCGGTAGTGGGCGGCCACGAGGAGGGCCTCCCAGGTCTGCCCCTCCTGGAGCTCGCCGTCGGAGAGGAGGACCCAGACCCGCCCCCGAGCCCCGGTGCGCCGGCGGCCCAGGGCCAGCCCCACCGCCACCGAGAGGGCCTGCCCCAGGGAGCCCGAGGTGACCTCCATCCCCGGGGAGTGTTCGGCGCCGATCATCTCCACGGTCGAGCCGTCCCGGTTGAAGAGCTCGAGGCCCTCCGCGTCCATCCGCCCCACCTCCACCAGGGTGGCGTAGAGGACCAGGGCGTAGTGGGCCGGGGAGAGGACGAACCGGTCCCGGTGGGGATCGGGCCCGCCGTTGTAGGCCGCCCCCGACAGGCCCCGCCGACCGGCCTTCCCGGGGACGCCCGGGAAGGCGGGCGGGATCCGCGGCCCCTCGGAGGGCCCCAGGTCCATGACCCTCGTGTAGAGGGTGGCCAGGATCTCCGCCGCGCAACAGGCCTGGGTGAGGTAGCCCCCGTTGTGGCGCACGGTGTGGAGAAGGACCCGACGGCGGACGCCGGCCGCCACCCGCCGAGCCTCCTCCACCCAGTCCGGGCCGCCCCGGCCGGAGCCCGAGCCCGGCGGACCCGAGGCCGGGCCCCCTGGGCCGGAGTCCGGGCGCCCTGAGCCGGAGCCCCAGCCCCCTGGGCCGGCGCCCGAGCCTCCAGGACCCGAGCCAGCTGGCCTGAACGTTCGACCATTAGTTGTATCCATGTTCCACCCTCCGCCATGATGCTTCCCGGTGGACGCCGCGGCCCTGGACGAGCAGGCCACCCGAGCCGCCTTCCTCTACTACCTGCGGGGGCTCAACCAGGAGCAGATCGCCCGCCGGATGGGCGTCTCCCGCTCCACGGTGAGCCGCCTCCTGTCCCACGCGCGGGAGGTGGGGATCGTGGAGATCACGGTCACCCGACCCCTTCCCGAGGTGGCCAACCTGGAGGCCGGGCTCCACGAGCGCTTTCCCCTCCAGGTGGTCGTGGTGGAGCCCCGGGACGAGGACGAACCCCCCTCCCGGGCCGCCGCCCGGGCCGGGGCCCGGTTCCTCTCCCGCCGGGCCCGGGCCGGCGGGGTGGTCGGGGTGGGCTGGGGCCTCACCCTCCGGGCCGCCGCCGAGCAGGTGGTGCGAGGCCCTGTCCCGGGTCTCACCCTGGTGGACGTGGTGGGCCGCCCCCCGGCCGACGACTCCCTCGTGGCCGTGAGCCGGGTCCTGGCCCGGGCCTGGGGGGCCGAGGCCGTCCCCATCCCCGCCCCCGCCTTCGCCGCCCCCGAGCGGGTCCGCCAGGAACTCCTCCGCAACCCGGTGGTGAAGCGGGCCCTGGCCCGGGCCCGGGAGGCCGACCTCATCGTGGTCTCGGTGGGCGGGGTGGACGAGGAGGCCACCCTGGTACGGGAGGGGGTGGTGAGCTCCGCCCTCATGGCCCGGCTCCGGGCCGCCGGGGCGGTGGGCGACCTCCTCGGCCACTTCTTCGACGCCTCCGGGCGGGAGGTCCAGGTGCGGGGGCTGGCCAGCCCTATCGGCCTGGGGCTCGAGGACCTGCGCTCGGCCCGGCTGGTGGTGGCCGTGGCCGCCGGTGAGGCCAAGGTGGCCGCCATCCGGGCCGCCGCCTCCTCCGGGCTGATCGGTGGACTGGTCACGGACGAGACCACCGCCCGGGCCCTCCTCGGCTGAGGCCGGGCGGGGCGGGCGTTCGACCCGGACCACGGGGCCCGGCTCCACCACGAACTTCGTCCCCGGCCCGCTCCCGAGCCTGCCCGCGAGGGCCGCCTCCAGGTCGTCCAGGCCGATCCTCGGCCCGCACAGCTCCCCCCATGGGAACCCGCCCTCGGCCAGGACGGCGAGGGCCCCGGCCACGTGCCGGGGCGTGTGGTGGTAGCTCCCCCGCAAGAGGAGCTCCTGGTAGTGCAGGCGGTGGGTGGAGAAGCGCGCGGTGGTCCCCGGGGGGCAGCCCCCGAAGAAGGTGACCGAGCCCCCGGGGCGGGCCATCTCCGCGGCGAGCTCCCAGGCCTCGGGCCGCCCCACGGCCTCGAAGACCTGGTCGGCCCCCCGGCCGGCAGTGAGGCCCCGGACTTCCTCCATGTCGGCCGGGCCCCGCTCGGCCCGGACCACGTGGGCCGCCCCGAACCGCTCGGCCAGGGCCAGCCGCTCGGGGTGGGGGTCGAGGACGATGGGGCGGGCCCCGGCCCGGGCCAGGAGGGCGCAGAGCATGAGCCCCAGGGGCCCGGCCCCCACCACGGCCACCAGCTGCCCGGGCTCCACCCCGGCCCGGTCCACGGCGTGGAGGGCGCAGGCCAGGGGCTCGGCCAGGGGGGCCAGGGTGAGGGGGAGGCCCTCGGGGAGGCGGTGGAGGTTGACCGAGACCACCCGGGCCGGGACCCGGACCTCCTCGGCGAACCCCCCCAGGAGGTAGAGGAGGTCCTCGCAGAGGCTGAACCGCCCGCCCGCGCACTGGAAGCAGGTCCCGCAGGGGGCGGAGTCCGCGCAGAACACGGGGTCGCCGGGGGCGAAGGCCGTCACGCCCGGGCCCACCGCCGCCACCTCGCCCGCGAACTCGTGGCCGAAGCGGGCTGGGTAGGCCTTCAGGGCCGGGTGCCCGCGGCGGTACATCTTGACGTCCGTGCTGCAGGTGAGGGCGGCGCGGACCCGGAGGACCACCTCGCCCGGGCCGGGGGCCTCGGAGGGGAGGTCCTCCACCCTGAGGTCGCCGGGCCCGTAGAGGAGGGCCGCCCTCACCGCGGGGGCCTCCTCGGAGCGGCTCGCGGGGTCGCGCCCGGGTCCGGGCCTCCGCCGGCGTCCCGCCGCGTCCCGGCGCCTGGCCCCTCGACCACCACCTTGATGGCCTCCCCCGAGCGGGCCGCGGCCAGGGCCCGGGGCGCCTCCTCCAGGGGGAAGCGGTGGGTGACGATCCCCTCGCCCGTGACCGTCCCCGAGGCGAGAAGCCGCAGGGCCTCCCTCGTGTCCGCGGGCCCCGCCGAGTAACTGGCCTGGAGGGTGACCTCCCGGAAGAAGAGGTCGGTGGGGTCGAGGGGGAGGCGCTGGCCGGGGGCGGCGGGGGCGAACAGCTGGACGGTCCCCCCGTCGTCCACGGCCTCCAGGGCGAGCTCCAGCGCCGAGGTGGCCCCGGTGCAGGCGATGACCACGTCCGGGCGGCCCCCCAGGGCCTCCACCAGGGCCGGGGCGGCCGGCTCGGCCGAGGCCGCCCCCAGGGCCTCCGCCACCTTCCGCCGCTCGGGGAGGGGGTCGGCGGCCACCACCTGGCGACAGCCTTGGGCCAGGGCCAGCTGGACGTGGAGGAGCCCCACCTGCCCCGCCCCCAGGACGGCCAGGCGGGTGGCGGGCCCGACCCCGGCCCACCGCTGCCCCCGGACGCAGCAGGCCAGGGGCTCGACCAGGGTGGCGGTCTCGGTGGGGAGGTGGTCGGGGAGGGGGAGCAGGTCGAACCGGGCGTTGTCCCGGGGGACCAGGATGAGCTCGGAGAGCCCGCCCGGGCGGATCCCGCTGCCCTTGAACGATGGGCAGAGGGTGTGCCGGCCTCGGCGGCACCGCTCGCAGACGAAGCAGGGGACGTGGTGGTGGACGAAGACCCGGGTGCCGGGCGCGGGGGCCTCGGGCGGGGGGTCGGGCCCCAGCTCCGCCACCTCCCCCACCGGCTCGTGGCCGAGCACGAGCGGGGCCCGGGGGGCCACGTACCAGTCCATGAGGTCGCTCCCGCAGATCCCGCAGGCCAGGAGGCGGAGGAGGACCTCCCCGGGCCCGGGCCGCGGGGCCTCGAGCTCCTCCACCCGGACGTCCCCGGGCCCGTAGTAGACAGCCGCCCTCATGGACTTGAACGAATGTGCGAGGCTTTCACGTTTTTCTCATGCTACCCGTAAGGCGGACCGAGCGGGCGTGCGCCCAGGACCCGGGCGGAGCTCGCCGAGACCTCCGGCGGCGCCCGCGTCGACGCCCCCGGCCAGCGTCTCCCTCACCTGCTCATGGAGGCCGAACTCGACGGGGTCATGGTGAGCGGCCGCGGCGGCGCAAGGAGCACACCTACCTCCGCTTCGACCTCCGGGTCCCGCTGCGGCCCGGATGACGGGTTCGCTCTCGGCCACGGGGCCGCCCGACGCGGCGGACGTGAGCGCTAACCGAGCCTCGTAACGAAAGAGGCCCGCCGCGGCGCGACGGGCCCTCTTTCTCTCGGCTTCGGTGGTGACGGTTAGGCGATGGGCCGGACGTTCTGGGCCTGCGGGCCCTTCTGGCCCTGGACCACGTCGAACTCCACCCGCTGTCCCTCTTCGAGGTTGCGGTACCCGGTCCCCACGATGCCGCTGAAGTGCACGAACACGTCGGGGCCGTCGTCCTGGGAGATGAAGCCGTACCCCTTCTCGGGGTTGAACCACTTGACGGTGCCAGTTACCACGAGCAATCCCTCCTTTCCCGGCCGTCTCCGAGCTGGGCTGCCGCCCGGGCGGCCCCCGGCGCACCTGCAGCGCCGGGGAGGGCACTGCTCGAGGCACAGGCCCCGGTGAACCCTCGCCGCCCACTGTACCACGCTTCCCATCCGGTCACCGACGGGCATCGTGCGCGTCCGGCCGTCGGCTCCGGCCCAGGTCCCGCGCCCGAAGGGCGAGGCTCCAACGGCCACGCCGCGACGGTCCCCGCTCACGACGCGGCCGCGGGTTGCGCCTCCCCACCACGTTCCCCACCGTGCGCCTCACCACCAAGCCCGGCGAGCTCCAGGGCGTAGCCCATGGCCCGGTTGGGCTCGTACGCCCGGAACATGGCGAGCTTCTCCGCCTCGAGGGACCCCTCCGCGTGCACCGCGAGGACCGCCTGGTAGCCGCCGTAGAGGCGGGCGGTGAGCTCGCTGGCCAGGTTCAGCACCGCCAGGCGCCGCTCGGCGGGCCACGCCCCCCGCAGGTACTTCTCGAGGACCGGCCGCACCTCCGCCGAGGCCCAGTCCTGCCCCGAGGGCCCCGTGGCCAGGAGCCCCCCGGCCAGGTCCTGCACCACCTGGAGCGCCTGGTGGAAGTCGCGGGCGAAGACCCACTTGGCCAGGTTCGTGGTGAACACGTCCGGGTAAGCGATCCCGTCCTCGGTCCGGGCCCGGATGGCGGCGAGCTCCGTCAGGCCTCGCACACTCTCCGCGTACCCGGCCAGCCAGGTGAGCTTGTCGCGGACGTGGCTGGCCCGCTCGATCCCGTTCGCCTGGGCCAGGGCGAACCCGCACCCCACCAGGGCGTCGAGGAAGGGGAGCTTGTAGCTGACCGCCGTGAACCGGTGGTACTCGACGAAGGTGAGGGCGGCGGCCCCGGCCAGGTCGGGTCGGTCGTGGAAGAACACCCGCTCCCAGGGGACCAGCACGTCGTCGAAGACCGTGAGGGTCTCCACCATCTTGTGGTGGGCGGACACCGGGTTCGTGAAGGGGTCCTCGCTCCCGTGGAAGAAGTCCGAGGCGTACAGGGTGAGGCCCGGGGTGGCCACGGGCACGCCGAACGACACCGACCAGGGGCCGTCCTCCCCCGACATGCTGCGGCTGGGCAGGACGATGATCTCGTCCACGTAGGGGGCGCACGAGGTGTGGACCTTGGCCCCCCGCACCACGATGCCGTCCCCGGTCGTGCGCACCACGCGGAGGTAGAGGTCCGGGTCCTCCTGCTCGAAGGGGCGCTTCGAGCGGTCGCCCTTCACGTCGGTCTGGGCCACGGCGAGGGTCAGGTCCCGCTCCCGGCAGTACCGGTAGAAGGCCTGCAGGCGCTCCAGCCCTTCCCGGTGGGCGGCCCGCGCGAGGACGCGGAGGAGGCCGAACAGGGCGTCGGTCCCCACCTCCTTGACCAGGACCACCAGGGTCCCCCCGCGGGCCGTGGAGGCCTCGATCAGCCGGGACCGGGCCAGGAGGTCTTGCGAGGACCGGGGGATCCGGTAGTACGCGGAGTAGACCTCCCCGTCCTCCTCGAAGGCCGCGAGGTGGCGCAGGGCCGGGTCCTCGGCCATCTGAAAGTCGGTCGCGGCGTGGCGGACGGCCACACCCAGCTCCGGGTGGGAGACGACGTCCTCCACCCGCTCCCCCCGGTAGTAGACCGCGCGCCCGTCCCTCAGCCCCTCCAGGTACTGCTCCACCGTCCGCAAGCCCACCGCACTCCACCTCCCACAGTCGTTGCCCACAAAGGCTATCATCAGCAAGCGCTTGCTTACTCGGCGGGGGCCGCCGTGTCAACCGGTCCCGCCGGAGGGAGCCCGCGGCGCTCCCCGGCGACGAGGGGGCGATGGCGGATGTGGGCACTGGCGTTGGTAGGCTCGCTACGCGGACGCCGCCCGCCATCCGCCTGCCGCAGGCCGTCCGTCGGGGGGCGGGCCGAAGAGGCCCAGAGGGTAGGACCAGCAGGGAGTGGGGATGAACGAGCGCCTGTGGGACGAGTCCGCTCCGGACTCCGCCCGTCGGATCGTCCTGGCCGCGCTGGAGGCCTTCGCGGAGCGCGGCTACCACGGCACCACCACCCGGGACATCGCCCGTCGGGCCAACCTGAGCCCGGCCGGGATCTACATGCACTACCGCTCCAAGGAGGAGCTCCTCGAGCTCATCATGCGGGCGGCCCACCAGGAGGTCCTGAGCATGATGCGGGAGGCCTTCCAGGCCCACCCCGACCCGGTGGAGCGCATGCGGGCCCTCGTGGACGCCCTGGTGCGCTTCCACGCCACGTGGTACACGGCCGCCCGGGTGGCCAACCACGAGCTCCCGGCCCTCTCCGAGCCGGCCCGAGCCCGGATCCTCAAGCTCCGACGGGAGGTCGAGGACCTCGTCGAGGAGGCCATCGAGGAGGGGCTGAGGGCCGGGGTGTTTTCGGTCCGGGACCGCCGGGTGACCACCTTCGCCATCCTCTCCATGGGGATCGGGGTCAGCCGGTGGTTCCGGCCCGACGGCAGGCTCAGCCCGGAGGAGCTGGGCTCCATGTACGGGGAGCTCGTGGTGCGGATGCTCTCGTCCGGCCCGGCCGCGGCCCCGGGGTGGGACAGCAGGAGAGGGAAGGCTCGGGCCGAAGCCGCCGGGGCGCCGGCGGGCTCGTGAGGGCTTCGAGGCCGGCCCGAGGCCCTCCGGTGGAGGGTGAGGCCCTCAGGTCGAGGGCGATTCCGCCAGTCCATACGACCGGAGGCGTTCCGTTGGAGAGGGAGGAGGACCAGTGGGACAGCACCTTCGCGTCATCGAGTCTCCTGAGCTGGGTACCGCCGTCGCCCACTACTCCCAGGGCATCGTGGCGGGCGACTTCATCTTCCTCGCCGGCCAGGTGGCCTTCGACGAGAACAACAAGCTCGTGGGAGAGGGCGACGTCGTGGCCCAGACCAAGCAGGTAATCAAGCGCATGGAGATCGCCCTGCGGGAGGCCGGAGCCACCCTCCGGGACGTGGTCTCGGCCACCGTCTTCCTCAGGGACCTCAAGGACTTCCCGGACTTCAACCGGGCCTGGGCCGAGGCCTTCGGCGACCACAAGCCGGCCCGGGCCACCGTGCAGGCCCAGATGGCCCTGCCCGAGCTGCTGGTCGAGGTGCAGGCCGTGGCTTACCGGGGAACCCGGTAGCCGCAGCGGGGACGTGCCGGGCGGGACCTCACCCCGCCCCGGGGAGGACGGCCACCGCCTCCATCTCGACCAACAGGCCGAGGGGGAGCCGGGCGGCCTGGATCACGATCCGGGAGGGGAAGTCCCGCTCGAAGAACGAGGCGTAGACCCCGTTCAGGGCCGGGTACTGCTCGATGTCCGCCAGGTAGACCGTGACCTTCACCACGTCGTGGCGGCTGCATCCCGCCTCCCGGAGGACCAGCTCGATGTTGTGAAGGGTCTGCCTGGCCTGCTCGGCCACGGTGGAGCCCACCACCTCGCCCATCGGCGAGATCGGCCCCTGGGCCACGAACACGAAGCCTCCCGCGACCACCCCGGCCGAGTAGGGGCCCACCGCGGGCGGCAGGTGGGGAGCGCGGATGACGCGCTTGCTCCCCCCGCTTGGGTCAGGCTGCCCGCCCAGCGGCATCCCCCTCCCGAATGGCCTCCAGCACGGTCCGGGCGGCCACGCAGTCCCCCACCCGCACCACGTCCACCTGTCCCTTGAGGTCGAAGTACAGGGCGGCCTCCGGCTCGTGCCACCCGGCCAGGACCACCCAGTCCGCCGCCCGCCGCTGGTCCCGGCCCTGCACGGTGAGGTGGGCCGTCCTCCCCGCCATCCCCCGGTAGACGGCGAACGGAGCGAGCTGCAGGCCCTTGGCGAACAGCCGGGGCAGGAGGACCGCCAGCGAGTGGGCGCCGATGCTCGCCCCGACCGTGGCGAGGGGGGTGGCCAGAGTCACCCCGCAGCCCGCGTCGAGGAGGGCCTCGGCCACGCTGGTGGACTTCCAGCTCCCCTCGCCGTCGTCCACCACGAGCACCCGCCCGGTCGGACGGCACCGCCCGGCCAGCACGTCGTAGGCGGTGGTCACCCGGCCCGGACGTACCGGGGGGTCCTCTACCCCGTAGTTGAGGAGGCCCACCGGCCGGAGGGTGGGACGGGAGCCGGTGGCCACGACCACCAGGTCAGGGCTGAGGGCGAGGACCTCGTCGGCGTCCACCCGCCGCCCCAGGTGGACCTCCACACCCAGCTTGCGGACCTGGACCTCCAGCCACCGGACCGCCCCGAGCAGCTCGCCCCGGTGCGGGGCCCGGGCCGCCACCCGGACCTGGCCCCCCAGCTCCTCCTCCGCCTCGACCAGCGTCACCAGGTGCCCGCGGCGGGCGGCGACCTCCGCGGCCTTGAGCCCCGCGGGGCCTCCGCCCACCACCACGACCCGGCGGGGGCGGGCCGCCGGCACGGCCCGGCCGCGCTCCCCCTCCTTCCCCACCCCCGGGTTCACCGTGCAGGTGATGGGCCGAGCCCGGAACAGCATGTCGATGCAGCCCTGGTTGCAGCCGATGCAGGGCCGGATGTCCTCCGCCCTCCCCTCCAGGGCCTTCCTCACCGTCTCGGGGTCCGCGATGTGCTGGCGGGTCATGGCCACGAGGTCGGCGAGACCCCGCCGGAGGACGGCTTCGGCCTGCTCCACGGTGGTGATCCGGCCCACGGCCACGACCTTCGCCCGACGGACGGCGGCCTTGACCTTCCCCGCGAGGTCCACCCACGGGGCCGGGGGGTGTTGCATGTCGGGGACCTCGAGGTCCCTGGAAGCGAAGCTCCCGCACTTCACGGTGATCCAGTCCAGACAGCCCGTCGCGTCCAGCCGCTGGGCCACCTCCACGTAGCGGTCCGCGTCCAGCCCTCCGGGGGCGAAGTCCGCAACAGACATCTGCAGGCCCACCGTGAAGTCCCGCCCCACCGCCTCCCGGACGGCTCGCACGATCCGAAGGACGAGGCGGATGCGGTTCTCGAGGGGCCCGCCGTAGGCGTCGGTGCGCCGGTTCACCCAGGGGCTCGCGAACTGTCCGAGGAGGTAGGTATTGTGGAGGCCGTGCACGGTGACTGCGTCCAGGCCGGCCCGCCGCATCCGCTCCGCGGCCCGGGCGTAGGCCTCCACCAGTTCGTCCAGGTCCTCCACCTCCATCTCCTTCGGCATCTCCCGGTTGACCGGGCAGGGGACGGCCGAGGAGGACCACAGGGGGAGCTCGGTGTAGGCCGAGCTCGTCTGGCGGCCCTCGTGACCGATCTGCGCGGTGAGCCTGGCCCCGTGCCGGTGCACGGCCTCGGCCGCCGCCCGGTACCCCGGGACGCAGGCGTCGGTGCTCGCGTCGCACGCTCCCGGGAACCGTCCGGTCGGGTGCACCGCGGCGAACTCGGTCTCGATGAGCCCCACCCCGCCCCGGGCCCGCTCCTCGAGGTAGGCCACGTACCGGGGCCCCGGGGCCCCGCCCTCGGCGAAGAGCGTGACGTGGCCGGTCACCATCACCCGGTTCCGGAGCTCCATCCGCCCCACGGTGATCGGCTCGAACAGCACGGCGCTACCCGGTCACGCTGAGCCGGACCTCCCCGAGCGGCTCGAACACCCCCACGTACTCCCCCACCTCGAGGGGGACGGGGAGGGCGAACGTCCCCGAGGACACGACGGTCCCGGGGGCGAGGCGCTCGCCGGCTCGGGCCAGCTCCCGGGCCAGCCAGGCCACGGCCTCCGCCGGGTCGCCCATCACGGCCGAGGCCGACCCTTGGACCAGCGCCTCGCCATCCCTCCGGAGCTCCGCCCGGACAGCCCCCACCTCCACGCGGGAAGCCGGCCAGGCCGCCCCCACCACGACCAGCCCGGCCACGGCGTCATCGGCGATCACCTCCGGCGCCGAGAGCTGGCCGAACCAGTCGCGGAACCGGGAGTCCGGGACCTCGAACCCGGGGGCCACGTCGCAGCGGGCCAGGACTTCCTCGGCCGTCGCGCCGGGAGGCAGCTCCTCCCGCACCACGAACTGGAGCTCCAGTTCCAGCCGGGGCGAGAACGTAGCGGCCAGGGACACCCGGGCCGGGCCGTCCAGCACCTGCCCCGTCAGGAGCCGACCGTAGGCCGGGCCCCGCCCGCCGGCCAGGGCCTGGGTCTCCGGGCTGGTCATGCTGACCTTGAACCCGCCCACGGGGTCGCCCCGCCACCGGCTCCACTCCTCGACGAACCGCCGCTGCACCTCGTAGGCCCGGCCCTCGTCGATGGCGGGGGCGGCGGGCCGCGGGAGCGGGTGTCGGTGTCGCGCCGCCCAGGCCAGGGCCTGGGCCAGGCACCCCGGGGGGACCCCGGCGGCCACGACCTCCGGGAGCAGGGGGACCCCGCAGGCCATCAGGGTTCCCGCTCCAGGCGCAGCGGCGGGCCGGCGCCCTCCGGGGGGAGGCGGAGGCGGCTGAGGATGATGGGGAGGGACTCGAGGATGTGCTCTCGGGCCAGGGCCTCCGCCCGGTCCCCGTCCCGACGCAGGAGGGCGTCCAGGATGGCCTGGTGGCCCCGGATGGAGGCCTCCAGCTCCTCGTCGGTGTAGAGCGTAGCGATCCGGTAGTTGAAGTAGAACTCTCGGTTGAGCTGGATGAGCCGGATCAGCCGTTCGTTCCCCGAGGCCCTGAAGACCGCGTCGTGGAAGGCCGTGTTGTAGGCTACGATCTTCTCCCGCGGCACCTCGCTGGGACGGGGCCCGCCCCCGTGGATCCGGACCACCTCGGCCAGGAGCTCCTCCGGGCCCCGCTCCGCCGCTAGGCGGGCGGCGTACCCCTCCAGGGCGGCCCTGGTCTCGTAGATCTCACGGATCTCGGTGGCGGTGTGTTCGCGGACCACCCACCCCTCGCGGCCCCCGTCCACCAGGCCGTCCTGCTGGAGGCGCTGCAGGCTCTCCCGAACCGGGGTCCGGCTCACCTCGAGCTGGCGGGCCAGCTCGGCCTCGATCAGCCGCTGGTTGGGGCGGATCTCCCCCGTGAGGATCGCCGTCCTGAGCCGTTCGTAGACCCGGTCGGCCAGGAGCCCCCCGCCCCTCCGCGACCGCCGGGGGCGCCCCGGAGGGTGGCTCGCTACCACCGGTACTCGTTCCCCGACAGGTCGATCTCCGGCGCTCGACCGGCCATCAGGTCGGCCAGGGCCCGGCTCGAGCCACACGCCATGGTCCAGCCCATGTGCCCGTGGCCCGTGTTGTACCAGAGGTTGCGGTGGGGGCCAAGGCCGATGACGGGCGGGCCGTCCGGGGTCATGGGCCGCAGGCAGGACCGGCACCGTCCCCGGGTGTAGTCCGCCGCATCGGGGAACAGGTCGCGGGCGATGCGGAGGATGTTCGAGAAGTCGGAGGGACCCCACCCTCGGTCGTATCCGGCGAACTCGGCGGTGGACGTGAACCGAAGCCCCCCACCCTGGCGGGACCACGCGACCAGGGTCTGCTCGTCGACCCCGCCGATGGTGGGCGGCGAGTAGCCTTCCCCCGTGGGGAAGGTCACCGAGTAGCCCTTGGCCGGGTAGATGGGGAGCTTGACCCCGATGGTCCTGGCCACCTTGGGGCTCCCTACCCCGAGGGAGAGGACGTACTGGTCGGCCCGGAGGATCCCGACGTCGGTGACCACCCCCGTCACCTCGTCGCCGTCGGCCATGAAGGCGCGGACCCGGCGCCCCAGCTCGAAGGTCACCCCCAGCCGCTCACAGACCTTGGCCAGCTTCTGGGAGAAGACCTGGGCATCGCCGCTCGCGTCCGTGGGAGCGTAGACGGCGCCGGCGAACTTGTGCTTGACGGGCTCCAGGGCCGGCTCCAGCCGCACCACGCCGTCGGCGTCCAGGACCTCCTGCTTCTGCCCGTGCTCGGCGAGGAGGGCCATCCGCTTGGCCCCCGCCTCCAGCTCCTGGGGGTCCCGGTAGAGGTAGAGGACGCCGTTGTTGATCTGGTGGTAGTCGAGGTTCTCCTCGGCCGCCAGCTCGTTCAGACACCGCTGGCTGTACTGGCACAGGCGGAGCTTGACGAGGGTGTTGCGGACCGCCCGCTCGGCCGTGCACTCGCGTAGGAACCGCAGCCCCCAGGCGTAGAGCTCCGGATCCGGCTTGAGCTTGACCCGGATGGCCGTCTGCTGGCCCAGGAGGGAGCGCAGCAGCATACCGGGCGCCCGGGGCGAGGCCCAGGCGAACGAGTGACCTGGGGCGATGAGGCCGGCGTTGCCGGCCGTGGCGTCGGTCCCCACCCCGGTGGCGGCGTCCACCACGTGGACCTCGTGTCCTTCCCTGGCCAGGTAGTAGGCGGTCGTGACCCCCACCACCCCCGCTCCCAGCACGAGGACCCTCATCGCTTCGCCTCCTCTCTGGCCTGGGCCTCGGTGTCGGGCCCCCACCGGCCGTCCCGGGGGCCGCCGGTTCTGCATACAATTTTGTATACTACCAGGTAGCGCCGTGGACTTCGAGCTCGACGAGCACGAGCGGGCCCTCCGGGACCTCTGTCGGGAGTTCGCGCAGGCCGAAATCGCCCCCAACGCCCAGCGCTGGTGGGACGAGGAGCGCTGCCCGACGGAGGTCCTCCGCAAGATGGGGGAGCTCGGCCTCATGGGGTTGCTCGTGCCCGAGCGGTACGGCGGCGCCGGGTGCAGCACGGTGGGGTTCGTCGCGGCCATGGAGGAGGTGGGCCGGGCCGACCAGTCGGTGGCAGCGGCCTGGCAGGCCCACCTCACCATCGGCTCCCTGCCGCTTCTCCACTTCGGCACCGAGGCGCAGAAGGAGCGGTGGCTCGTGCCGCTGGCCCGGGGGGAGGCGCTGGGGGCCTTCGGGCTCACCGAGCCCGAGGCCGGCTCGGACGCTTCGGCGGTCCGGACCCGGGCCAGACGGGTGGGGGACGGGTGGGTGCTCGACGGACGGAAGATGTTCATCTCGAACGCCGGCACGGACATGAGCTTCGGGGTGACCGTGCTGGCCCGGCTGGAGGACGGGGCGGAGGGAGCGCGCTACGCGAACTTCGTGGTCCCTCGAGGGACCCCCGGGTACTCCTGGGGCGAGAAGCTGCGGGGGATCGGCTGGCGGGCCCTCGACACGAGGGCCCTCTACTTCGACCACGTCCACCTCGCCGACGACTGCCTGCTGGGTACGCCGGGCGAGGGCCTGGCCCAGTTCCTGAGCATCCTCGACGTGGGGCGCATCTCCATCGCCGCCCTGTCGGTGAGCCTGGCCCAGGCCGTCCTGGACCTGTCCCTGGAGTACGCGAAGCGACGGGTGCAGTTCGGCCAACCCATCGCCAGGTACCAGGCCATCCAGTTCAAGCTGGCCGACATCGCCACGGAGCTGGAGGCCGCCCGGTGGCTCACCTACCGGGCGGCGACGCTCCGGGACGCGGGGCGCCCGTACACGAAGGAAGCCGCCATGGCGAAGCTCAAGGCCTCCCGGGTGGCGGTGGCCGCCGCCTCGGAGGCCGTGCAGGTCCACGGGGGCTACGGCTACATGCTGGAGACCCCCGTGGCCCGCTTCTACTGCGACGCCAAGGTCCTCGAGATCGGGGAGGGGACCAACGAGATCCAGCACATCGTCATCGCCAAGGAACTCGGCTGCTGAGCGGGCGGCCCCGGCGACCGGCCCGTGAGCATGCTGGCGGTCCGCTGGCACGGCCCGAGAGACGTCCGGGTGGAGGAGGTGGAGGAGCCCGGGCCCCCCGGGCCCGGGATGGTCGCGCTCGCCGTCTCCCTCTGCGGCATCTGCGGCACCGACCTCGCGGAGTACCTCCACGGCCCGGTCCTCATCCGGGACCGGCCCCACCCCCTGAGCGGGCAGCGGCCCCCCGTGGTCCTGGGCCACGAGCTGGTGGGGACCGTCGAGGCCGTGGGCCCGGGCGTGGAGGGGGTCCGCCTCGGACAGCGGGTGGTGGTCGACGCCTGCTGGCGCTGTGGGCGGTGCTGGTTCTGTGTCCGAGGCGACTACCACCTGTGCCCCCAGGGTGGGTCGGTGGGGTTGCACTCCGACGGGGGGCTGGCCCCCCGGGTCCAGGTTCCCGCCTACACCCTGGTCCCCCTCCCGGAGGGCGTCCCCGACCCCGAGGCCGCTCTGACGGAGCCGCTGGCCGTAGCCGTGCACGCCTGCGACCAAGGCGGGATCGGCCTGGGTGAGACCGCGGCGGTGGTGGGGTTCGGGCCGGTCGGAGCCTGCGTGGCGCTCTGCGCGCGGGCGGCCGGGGCCCGGGTCGTGGTCCTCGAGCCCCTGGCCGGCCGCCGGGAGGTGGCCGCCCGTCTCGGCTTCGAGGAGGTCCTCGACCCTTCGGATGCGGACCCCCGTCGCGAGGTCCGGCGGCGAACCGGGGGCCTCGGGGCGGACGTGGCGTTCGACTGCACCGGCAACCCCGAGCTCCTCCCTTCCTCGTTGGAGCTCACCCGGAGGGGCGGGACGCTCGTGGTGGCCGGGCTGGGGAAGGCCCCGGGCCGGCTCGACCCCAACCGCCTGGTGCTCTTCGAACGGCGGGTCGTGGGCTCGCTGGGCTACCGGCACGACCTGCCGCGGGCGCTGGAGCTGCTGGCCTGGGGCCGAGTGCGGGCCCGGGAGCTCGTCACGGGCACGGTCCCGTTGGAGGAGGCCGTGAGGGAGGGGTTCGAGGCCTTGGCCCGCGACCCGGGACGCCACCTCAAGGTGCAGGTGCGCTGTTCCTGAAACGGGCTCGGTCCCGACGCCTCCAGTTCCCGACCCCCCGTTCAGTCCAAAAGCAGGGCCCGGAGGCGCTCCTCGTCCTCCAGGATCTCCCGCAGGGTGAGCAGGGCCCGGGCCGAGTCGGCCCCGTCCAGGGCCCGGTGGTCGATGGTCATCGAGACGAAGAAGGAGGGCCGGGCCACCACCTGGCCGCCCACCACCCCCGCCCGCTCCCGGATGGCCCCCACGCCCAGGATGGCCACCTCGGGGAAGTTCACGATGGGCCACCCGAAGTCCAGGCCCAGGCTCCCCACGTTGGTGATGGTGATGGTGCTGCCCGTGAGCTGCTCGGGGGCGGCTCGACCCTGCCGGGCGGCCTCCACGACCTCCGCCATCTCCCGGGCCACGGTGAGAAGCCCCTTGGAGCCCACGTCCCGCACCACCGGGACCAGGAGCCCGCGGTCCGTGGCGGTGGCCACCCCCACGTGGCAGGTGCCCTTGAGGACGATCTCCTCCGCCTCGTGGTCGTACCACGCGTTGATCGCCGGGTGCTGGCGGCAGACCTCGGCCAGAGCCCGGACGACGACGGCGAGAGGGCTCACCCGGGCGTCCCGACGGGCCCGCCCGATCCAGGCCCGGAAGGCCTCCAGGGCCGTGGCGTCCACCTCAAGGAAACCCGCGGCGTGGGGGACCTCGTCCCAGGCCTGGGCCATGCGGCGGGCGATGGTCCGCCGGACCCCACGGACCGGCACCCGTCGGTCCTCCAGCGGGGCCGGGACGGCCTCGGGGACGGCCGCCTCCTCCCGGGCCGCCGCCTCCCCGGCCGCCGCCTCCGAGGGCTGGGCCCGCCCGGCCCCCGCCGCCTCGACAGGGGCCGCCACCGCTCGCTCGCCCAGCCTGCCCGC
>DATLZQ010000067.1:0-12732 GCA_035573915.1 Actinomycetota bacterium
GGCCCGCCTGGAGGAAGCGAACCGCAGGCTCGAGGAGACGGACCGGGCCATCACGGCGGCCGCCGAGGAGAAGGCCCGGGTGCAGACGGAGCTGGCCACCCTCCAGCGCGAGCGGGCGCTGGTGGCGGAGCGGGCCCGGGCCGTGGAGGCCGCCGCGGACGGGGTCCGGGAGCGGCTGTCCCGGGCGTCGGAGGCGCCGGCCGACCTCCCCCCGCTCCCTCCGATCCCCGAGCCGCCGGTTCAGCTCCGGGTGGAGGTGGAGGCCCTCCGACGGGACCGGGCCCGGCTGGAGGCCGGGGTGGCCCGGGCCCGCAGGGACCTCCAGGCCCTCCGGGCGGAGGATCCGGCCTCCCTGGCCGGCGCCCTGCGGGAGGCCGAGGGGGCGCGGGGGCGGGCGGAGGCCCGCCTCCAGGAGGCCGACGAGGCCCTGGCCCGGGCGGAGGACGCCCTCCGGGCGGCCGCCGGGCGGGAGCGGGCGGTGGGGGCCGAGGCCGACCGGGCCAACCGGCGGTGGCGGGAGCTCGCCGCCCAGGCCGAGCGGCTCCGGGCCGAGTACCGGGAGGAGGACCGGGCCCGCCACGACCTCGAACGCCGGGTGGCCGAGGCCGAGCGCCTGCTCCGGGAGGGCCACGGGGTGGAGCCCGAGGCCGCCCTGGCCCAGCTCTCCGAGGAGGACACCGTGGAGGAGCTCCAGCGCCGCCAGGACGTGGTGGCCCGCCGCCTCCAGATGGTGGGCCGGGTGAACCTCCTGGCCACCGGGGAGCTCGAGGCCCTCCAGGCCCGCCACGACTTCCTGACCCGGGAGCTCGAGGACGTGAAGGCTGCCCGCCGCAACCTCCAGGAGCTCATCCGCCGGATCGACCGGGAGGTGGCCGAGCGGTTCCGGTCGGCCTTCGAGGACGTGGCCAGGGAGTTCGACGCCCTGTTCCGGACCATGTTCCCGGCGGGCGAGGGCCGCCTCAGCCTGACCGACCCCGAGGACCTCCTGGGCTCGGGGGTGGAGGTGGAGTGCCGACCAGGGCGGGGGAGGGTCCGGAGGCTCTCGCTCCTCTCGGGCGGGGAGCGGTCGCTGGCGGCCCTGGCCTTCCTGTTCGCCATCTTCCGGGCCCGGCCCAGCCCCTTCTACCTCATGGACGAGGTGGAGGCCGCCCTCGACGACGTGAACCTCCACCGGTTCCTCGAGGTGGTCAAGGACTTCGCCCGGACCTCCCAGGTCCTCATCGTCACCCACCAGAAGCGGACCATGGAGGTGGCCGACGCCCTGTACGGGGTGTCCATGGGGCCCGACGGGGTGTCGAGGGTAATCTCTCAGCGGCTGGTGGAGGCCGCGGCGGGGTAGCCGCGAGGCGGGAGGTCGGGAGCGGGCCACCGGCAGGGCCCGCCCGCACAGAGCCCGCCCTCGGCGGGGCCCGCGGTCCCGAGGCAGCGGAAAGGCAGGAGGTCGTCCCCTGGTCGAGGTCGTCGTCATCGCCGTAGCCGTCCTCGTCGTGCTGGGGCTGGTGGGCGCGGTGGCCCTCCGGGCCCGGCGGGGGGGGCTCCGGGCGGCGCGGCCCGCCGGGGCCCCGGAGGCCCGGGAGGCGGGCGAGGGACGGGAGGCCCGAGGGACCCCGACCGGAGCGCCCCGGATCCCCACCGGCGGCCTGGGGGCCCGGATCCGGTCGCTCCTCGGGCGGGAGACCACCGAGGAGACGTGGCGGGAGCTGGAGGCGGCCCTGGTCCGGGCCGACGTTGGCCCCCGCACGGCGGCGGCCCTGGTGGCCAGGATCCGGGAGTCCTACCGCCTGCCGGACGACCCAGTGGAGGTGGTGGCCCGGGAGGTGGCCGCGGTCTTCACCGGGGACGAGCCCTGGAAGCCCCCGGAGGGGTCCCCGGCCGTGGTCATGGTGGTGGGCGTGAACGGCAGCGGGAAGACCACCACCATCGGCAAGCTCGCCCACCTCCTCGTCCGGGAGGGCCACTCGGTCACCCTGGCCAACAGCGACACGTTCCGGGCCGCCGCTGCGGAGCAGCTCGAGACCTGGGCTCGCCGGGCCGGGGCCCACGTGGTCTCCCAGGCCCGGGGGGCCGACCCGGGGGCGGTGGCCTTCGACGCCGTCCAGGCCGCCCGGGCCCGGGGAAGCGACGTCCTCATCGTGGACACGGCGGGCCGCCTGCACACCAAGCAGCCCCTCATGGAGGAGCTTCGCAAGGTGCGCCGGGTGCTGGAGCGGACGGCGGGCCGGGTGGACGAGGTCCTCCTGGTCTTGGACGCCACCACCGGCCAGAACGGGATCGCCCAGGCCCGGGCCTTCACCGAGGCGGTGGAGGTGACGGGCATCGTCCTGGCCAAGATGGACGGGACGGCCCGCGGGGGGATCGTCCTGGCCGTCCGGGAGGAGCTCGGGGTCCCGGTCAAGCTGGTCGGGGTGGGGGAGTCCCTCGAGGACCTAGTCCCCTTCGACCCGGAGGCCTTCGCCCGCCGCCTCCTCGCGTAGGGGGAGGGCCCGGAGGAGGTCGGACGTGAAGGGGGCACCGTGATCCTGGTGGCCGGGGGGACCGGCTTCATCGGCTCGGCGGTGGTGCGCCACCTCCTGGCCCGGGGGCGAGAGGTGTCGGTCATGACCGCCCACCCCGAGCGGGCCCGGGCCCGGCTGGCGGGCCTGGGGGTGCGGATGGTGGTGGGTGACCTCCGGGACCCGGCCTCCCTGGAGCTCGCGGTGGTGGGGGCGGAGTCCGTGGTCCAGGCCACGGCCTTCCCGAACTACCCGATGGAGCGGCCCCGCCAGGGCCACACCTTTGAGGAGTTCGAGGCCCGGGGGACCCGCCGGCTGGTGGAGGCGGCCCGGCGGGCCGGGGCCCGGAAGTTCGTCTACGCCTCGGGTGTGGGGGCCGCCCCCGACGCCCCCCGGCACTGGTTCCGGGCCAAGTGGGAGGGGGAGGAGGCGGCGCGGGCCTCGGGTCTCGCCTTCGCCGTCATCCGTCCCTCCTGGGTGTACGGGCCCGGGGACCGGTCCCTCAACCGGTTCGTGGCCTTCCACCGGTGGCTGCCGTTCGTGCCGGTCATCGGGGACGGGCTCCAGCGGCTGAACCCCGTGTTCGTGGAGGACGCAGGGGAGGCCTTCGCCCAGGCCGCCGAGCCCGACGGCCCGCAGGGGACCTTCGAGCTCGGGGGGCCCGAGGTCCTGACCATGAACCAGATCCTGGAGACCATGATGGAGGTCCGGGGGCGCCGGAAGCCTCTGGTGCACTTCCCCCCGTTCCTCCCCAAGCTGGCCGGGTTCTTCCTGCAGGCCCTTCCGAACCCGCCCTTCTCCCCCCAGGCCATCGACTTCGCCACCGAGGACGCCGTGGCGGACACCACGGCCCTCCTTCAGGCGTTCGACCTCAGGCTCACGCCGCTGCGGGAGGCGCTCGCCACCTACCTGGCCCCGCGGCGCTGAGCGCGGTCCGAGGGCGGTCGGGGGCCGGACGGCGGCCGTCCAGTGCGCCCGAGGGCCGCGGTCAGGGAGCCGCGCCGGGGTTGGAGGCCGCCACCCCCCCGCCTTCGGCGTGGGTCTTGGGCTGGCCGTCCACGCGGCCCGCGGGGAGGCGCACCCGGAAGGTGGAGCCCTCGCCCACCACCGACTCCACCGAGATCTCCCCGCCCATGGCCTCCACCAGGCGCTTGGTGATGTAGAGCCCCAGGCCCGCCCCCTCGGCGGGGCGGGTCATGGCCCTCCCGGCCTGGTGGAAGCGCTCGAAGATGGCGTCCAGCTCCTCCGGCGGGATCCCCGGGCCCCGGTCGGAGACGGCGAACTCCACCTGGCCGTCCTCCACCCGGGCCCTCAGCGTGACCTGGGCGTCCTGGGGGGAGAACTTGAGGGCGTTCTCCAGGAGGTTGCGCAGGACCTGCTCCACCCGGTAGGGGTCCACCCACACGCGCGTGCGCTCCGCGTCGACCTCCAGCCACACGCGGCTGCGCCGCTCCACCCCCAGGGAGTCCACGAGCCCGCGCAGGAGGGGCCGGAGGTCCACCTCCTCCGGGGAGAGCTGGATGGCCCCGGCCTCGATCCGGGCCACGTGGAGGAGGTCTTCCACCAGGCGGGCCAGCCGCTCGCTCTGGCGGTCGATGATCTCCATGAAGCTCCGGACCTGCTCGGGGGTGAGCCGGTCCTGGGCCCGGAGCAGGGTCTTCACGAACCCCCGGATGGCCGTGATGGGGGTCCGCAGCTCGTGGCTGGTGATCGCCACGAAGTCCGACTTCATCTGGTCCAGCTCCTGGAGCCGCCGCATGGTCTCCCGGTGCTGGCTGAGGAGGCGGTTGCTCTGCACCACCAGGGCGATCTGGTCGGCCAGGCGGACCAGGCGGTCCAGGGCGGCCTCGTCGAAGGCCCCGGGCTCGCCGCTGCCCACGGCTACCACCCCGATCACCTCGTCCCCGATCCGCATGGGGGCGGCCATCTGCGAGCGAAGCGGCCGGGCCTCCGGGGGGAGGTCACGGACCACGAGCGGGCGGCCGGCCTGCGCCGCCTTCCCCGCCACCCCCTCCCCGACCCGGATGGGGCCGAGGGACGGGGTCCCGTAGGTGCCCTTCGGGACCAGGCGGTCCCCCTCGAGGAGGTAGATGGCGAACGTCTCGAACTCGAGGTCCCGCCCGATGGCCCCCGCCATGAGCTGGGTGGAGGCCTCGAGGTCCTCGGCGGCCACGCCGGTGAGGATGGCCGTGTTGAAGGCGGCCAGCTCCCGGCGGGCCGACGTCTCCCGACGGGCGATCTCCCGGTGCCGGCGGGCCTCCTCCTCGGCCCGGTCCCGCTGCTGGGCCAGGGACCGGGCCATGAACCCGGCCACGGCGGCGACGACGGCCTGGAACCCGACCCGGAACGCCACGTTGGAGGGCTCGAACTCCCAGGCGGGGAGGAACAGCTCGGGGTGGGGGACGTCGAACCTGGCCGCCAGGTAGGCCTCGCGGGCCGTCTCGTTCAGGAGGGTGAGGGCCACCGTGGCGGAGGTCCCCCGGAGCTGGTAGCGGATGGCGCCCTCGAGGGGGAGGACGTAGGTCACCACCCAGGTGGTGTCGTGGGGGTTGTAGCTGTAGATCCAGGTGGCGGCAAAGATCACCGCGGCATCCAGGGCGAAGGCCGAGAGCCCCAGCCGCCGCAGACCGGAGAGGGAGCGGACCTTCCGGGTCCCGGCCCAGACGGCGAGGTTGCCCAGGGCCAGGAGGGCCACGACCCCCCAGGCCAGGAGCAGCGTGGTGCGGGAGGGGAAGGGCGGGCCCAGGCGGCCGCTCTGGCTCGTGAGGTAGGCGCCCAGCGCGACGCCGAACCACCGGACCCGGACCAGGGCCCGCTCCAGGCGGCGGGCCCCCTCGACCTGTGTCTCCTCGCGCTCCATCCCTCGTCGGCCCGGAGACCGGGCCCGTCGGTCCCGTAGAATGGCGCCCGGCGCCTAGCATACGCCGGGCGCCGTTCTAGCCGACCCATGTTCGCGTCGCCCATGTCCGAGCCCCCGACCCGACCGCCCGGCCCATGTTCGAGGCGCTGACCGGCCGCCTGGACGCGGTCTTCGCCAAGCTGCGGTCCCGGGGCCGGCTCCACCCCAAGCAGGTGGACGCGGCCCTGGCCGACATCCGCGCCGCCCTCCTCGAGGCCGACGTGGCCCTTGAGGTGGTGGACGACTTCCTGGCCCGGGTCCGCCGCCGGGCCCTCTCCGACGAGGTCCTGCGCAGCCTGACCCCCGCCCAGCAGGTGGTCAAGGTGGTCCGGGACGAGCTGGAGGCCACCCTGGGCGGGGACCGGCACCGCCCCTACCGGGTGCCCGACGGGCGGCCGGCGGTGGTCCTCATGGCCGGGGTCCAGGGCTCGGGCAAGACCACGGCCTGCGCCAAGCTCGCCCTCCACCTCAAGGAGAAGGGGCGGCAGCCCCTCCTGGTGGCCGCCGACCTCCAGCGCCCCGCCGCCGTGGAGCAGCTCGTGACCCTGGGCCGGGAGGTGGGGGTGCCCGTGGCCTCGGACGGGGGTCGGCCGGAGAAGGTGGCGAAGAACGCCCTCAAGCGGGCCGCCAGGGCGGGGCGGGACGTGGTGATCGTGGACACCGCGGGCCGGCTCCACGTGGACCCCGAGATGATGGCGGAGGTCCGCCGGGTGAAGGAGGCGGTCCGGGCCCACCAGGTCCTCATGGCCTGCGACGCCATGACCGGCCAGGACGCCGTGGCCCAGGCCCGGGCCTTCATGCGGGAGGTGGACGTGGACGGGTTCGTCCTCACCAAGCTGGACGGGGATGCCCGGGGCGGGGCCGCCCTGTCCATCACCCACGTCACCGGGCGGCCCATCTTCTTCGTGGGGGTGGGGGAGCGGCCCCGGGACCTCGAGCCCTTCCACCCCGACCGGATGGCCTCCCGGATCCTGGGGATGGGGGACGTCCTCACCCTCATCGAGCGAGCGGAGCAGGAGCTGGACCGGGAGAAGGCCCGGAAGGCGGCGGAGAAGATGGCCAGGGCCGAGTTCACCCTGGAGGACTTCCTCGAGCAGCTGCGCCAGGTCCGCAAGCTGGGGCCGCTGCAGGAGCTCCTGGGGATGCTCCCCGGGGTCCCGGGGGCCCGGGGCCTCCAGCTCCGCGACCTCCAAGTGGACGAGCGGGAGCTGGCCAGGATCGAGGCCATCATCTGCTCCATGACCCCGGAGGAGCGACGCAACCCCGCTATCATCGGCGGCAGCCGCCGGCTGCGCATCGCCCGGGGGTCGGGCACCTCCACCCAGGACGTGAACGCCCTCCTCAAGCAGTTCGCCCAGGCCCGGAAGATGATGAAGTCCGTGATGGGCCTGGCCGGGCTGGGCGGGAGGAAGGGCCGGGGCCCGCGGGTGCCCCGGCTGCCCGGGATGCCCGACTTCCCCGGCCTGGTGTGAGGGCGGCCGACCCCGGCGCGGAGGTCCGGAAGATGGAGCGGACCGGCCCGAGGCCGGCCTGGAGCGGAGCGGACCGGCCCGGGAGGGCCGACGAGGAGGGAGGATGGTCAGGATCAGGCTCATGCGGACGGGGAGGACCAAGCGGCCCTCCTACCGGGTGGTGGTGGCCGATGCCCGGGCCCCCCGGGACGGGCGGTTCATCGAGCAGATCGGCATCTACCAGCCCCGCTCGGACCCCTCCGTCATCCAGATCGAGGAGGAGCGGGCCCTGTACTGGCTGCGGCAGGGGGCCCAGCCCAGCGACCAGGTGCAGAACCTCCTCGAGAAAACGGGGATCTGGGAGCGGTTCCTCGCCGAGAAGGCCGCCCGGAGGGGCCCTCGGGCCGGGGCGGAGGCCGGCCCCGCCGGTGCCTGAGGGGAGCCTGCGGTGGACGAGGTCCGGGTCCGGGAGGTGCTCGAGTACATCGTGCGCCACCTCGTGGACGAGCCCGAGGCCGTCCGGATCACCGAGGTGGAGGAGGAGGGCGTCCTCCGCCTGCGGCTCACGGTGGCCCCGGGGGACGTGGGGAAGGTCATCGGGAGGGGAGGCCGGACGGTCAGGGCCATCCGCGACGTGGTCCGAGCGGCGGGGACCCGATCCGGCGTCCGCACGGCCGTCGAGATCCTGGAGTGACCCCGAGCCAGGCCCCGCGGTGGGTGGCCGTGGGCCGGGTGACCCGGGCCCACGGGGTCAAGGGGGAGGTGGCCGTGCTTCCCCTCTCCGAGGTGGAGGGGCGGTTCGCCCCCGGGTCCCGGGTGTTCGTGGGGGAGGGGGAGGACCGGCCCCTCACCGTGCGCAAGGTGCGGGGGCCCCACCGGGGGCGGCTCCTCGTCTTCTTCGAGGAGGTCCGCACCCGGACGGCCGCCGAGGAGCTGCGGGGCGCCTACCTGTTCGTCCCCGCCGAGTGGGCCCCGGAGCTCCCGGAGGGGGCCTTCTGGGCCCACGAGCTCGTGGGCTGCGAGGTGACCACCGAGGGCGGGCGGAGCCTGGGGCGGGTGCGGGAGGTCATCCACACGCCCGCCAACGACGTGTGGGTGGCGGAGGGGGAGGCCGGGGAGGTCCTGGTCCCGGCCCTCCGGGAGGTGGTGGCCTCGGTGGACCTGGCGGCCCGTCGGGTGGTGGTGCGGGAGGTCCCGGGACTGACCGGGGAGTGAGGGCGCCGGGCGCCCGGAGCGAGCGTGCGGGTCGACATCGTCACGATCTTCCCGGGGATCTTCCGGGGGCCGCTGTCCGAGAGCCTCCTGGGCCGGGCCATCGCCCGAGGGCTCCTGGACGTGCGGGTCCACGACCTGCGCGAGTTCACGCACGACCCCCGTCGGCAGGTGGACGACGAGCCCTACGGGGGCGGGCCGGGGATGGTCCTCAAGGTCGAGCCCATCGTGGAGGCCGTGGAGTCCCTGGGCGAGGGGCGCAAGCGGGTGATCCTCCTCTCGCCCTCCGGTCGGCCGTTGGACCAGGGGTTGGTCCGAGAGCTGGCCCGGGAGCCCTGGCTGGTCCTGATCTGCGGGCGCTACGAGGGGGTGGACGAACGGGTGCTGGAGGTCCTGGGGGCCGAGGAGCTCTCCATCGGGGACTACGTCCTCTCGGGGGGAGAGCTCCCCGCCCTGGTGGTCCTGGAGGCCGTGAGCCGGCTCGTCCCCGGGGTGGTGGGGAAGGAGGAGTCGCTGCGGCGGGAGTCCTTCGAGGAGGGGCTCCTCGACCACCCCCACTACACGAGGCCCCGGGAGTTCCGGGGGCTCCGGGTCCCCGACGTCCTGCTCTCCGGGGACCACGAGGCCATCGAGCGGTGGCGGCGGGAGCAGGCCCTGGCCAAGACCCGGCGCAACCGCCCCGACCTGCTCGGGAAGGCCGGCTCCGCTCCCTGAGCCCCGGCCTCGGGCGGGCCCCTGGTGGCCGGGGGCCGGGTTCCCGAGGCCGGAGGACCCCCCTGCTATGATTGGCTGCCGTTCCATCCCCGAGGGAACCCGCGATGAACAAGGTCGACGCCGTCGAGAAGCCTCGCCTGCGCGAGGACCTCCCCGAGTTCGGCCCCGGCGACACGGTCCGGGTCCACGTCCGCGTCTCGGAGGCGGGCCGGGAGCGCATCCAGGTGTTCCAGGGGGTGGTGATCCGCCGACGGGGCGGTGGGCTGCGGGAGACGTTCACCGTCCGCAAAGTCTCGTTCGGCGTGGGGGTGGAGCGGACCTTTCCGCTGCACTCCCCGACCATCGCCCGGATCGAGGTGGTGAGCCGGGGCCATGTGCGTCGGGCCAAGCTCTACTACCTCCGCCAGCGGTTGGGCAAGAAGGCCCGGGTCCGGGAGCGGCGGGAGCGCCTCCCGGTGGCTGCGGAGGTCCCGGAGGCCTCCCCGGGCCAGGACGAGGCCGGGCAGGCCTAGGCCATGGCCGAGGGCCCGGCTCCGGGGAACCCTTCGGCTGGGGCCTCCGGGGCCGCCCCGAGGTCCCTCTGGGCCAGGGTGTGGGGGTCTCATCGCCCGGGGCCCGGCCGGGGGGCGGAGGAGGCCAGGGGTCAGGGGGCCCTCTCCTTCCTCAAGGAGCTCCCGGTCCTCCTGGTGGTGGCCTTCGGCCTGGCCCTCCTCATCAAGACCTTCCTGGTCCAGGCCTTCTTCATCCCCTCGGAGTCCATGGAGCCCACCCTCCTCGTGGGGGACCGGGTCCTCGTGAACAAGGTCGTCTACCACCTGCACCCGCCCCGGCGGGGGGACATCATCGTCTTCGAGGACCCCCACCCGGCCGCCGAGCAGGGCCGGAGCGGGCCGCTGGGGGCCTTCTGGCGGTGGCTCACCCAGGGCCTGGGGGTGGCCACCAGCCCCGAGCGGGACTTCATCAAGCGGGTGATCGGGCTCCCGGGCGAGGTGGTGGAGGTCAAGCGGGGGGTGGTGTTCATCAACGGGCGGCGGCTGGAGGAGCCCTACCTCCACCCCCTCCAGGACACCTCGAGCTACCCGCCCACCCGGGTCCCCCCCGACAGCCTCTTCGTCATGGGCGACAACCGGGTCAACTCCAACGACTCTCGGCGGGGCCTGGGCATGATCCCCTACGACAAGGTGGTGGGGAAGGCCTTCGTCCTGATCTGGCCCCCCTCCCGGGTGGGACTGATCCGGTCCCCCTGAGCCCCCTCGCGCCCGAGGCGGCGCGTGAGACGATGGGGGAGGAGCGCGACATGGCGGGACGTCCCTCCAGCCGGCCGGCCGCGGCGGCCCCCCGCCGGCCCATCGACCACTACGAGCGGCTCCTGCGGGCCCAGGGCTTCCGCCTGATCGCCGGGGTGGACGAGGCCGGGCGCGGGGCCTTGGCCGGGCCCATGGTGGCCGCCGCGGTCATCCTCCCCGAGGGGTTCGAGGTGGACGGGCTCGCGGACTCCAAGGCCCTCACGCCCGAGGAGCGGGAGGCGTGGTTCGAGCGGATCCGGGCGGAGGCCGTGGCCCTCTCGGTCTGCAGGGCCTACCCGGAGCGGATCGACCGGTACGGGCTCCACGTGTCGAACCTGGCCCTGCTCCGGCGGGCCCTCCGCCGCCTCCCGGTCCAGCCGGAGTTCGTCCTGACCGACGGGTTCAGCCTCCCCGGCATCCGCCTGCCCCACCTCTCCATCCGCAAAGGGGACGCCGTCACCGCCGCCGTGGCCGCTGCCTCCATCGTGGCCAAGGTCACCAGGGACCGGATCATGGACCGCTACCACCGGCGGTTCCCCCAGTACGGGTTCGACCGCCACCGGGGGTACGGCACGGCCTCCCACCGGGCCGCCATCGCCCGCTACGGGCCCTCCCCCATCCACCGGATGTCGTTCAAGGGGATGGACTTCTACCTCTTCGACCCCGAGGGGTACCGGCGGAGCTACCTCCGGGCCCCGGACGAGGAGACGCCATGAGCGAGGAGGACATCGAACGCTACGAGGACGACCTCGAGCTCCGGCTGTGGCGGGAGTACCGGGACGTGCTCCCCATGTTCCGCCACGTGGTGGAGACCGAGCGGCGATTCTACCTCGCCAACCACGTGGAGGTGACCACCCACGAGGGGCCGGGTGGGCCGTGGTTCGAGCTCGAGCTCCACGACTGCTGGGTGTGGGACACCTACCGACCCAACCGGTTCGTGAGCCGGGTGCGGGTGGTGACCACCAGGGACTTCAACGTGGAGGACCTCACCCCCAAGGAGCTGGCCCCGGACGACGCTATGGGGATGTCCCCGGGGGAGCCCCACCACCCGTAGTCGTGGGCTCCGCAGAGGGGTCAGCGGCTCCTTCCGTGTCGGTGCCCCCGCCCATACTCCGGCGCGTGGACGGGGAGGCGGAAACGAGGGAGCTGGGGCGGGCCGGCGAGGAGGCCGCCCTCGCCCACTACCTGCGCTCGGGCTACCGGCTCCTGGCCCGGAACTGGCGGTGCCCCCTGGGGGAGGTCGACCTGGTCCTCGCGCGAGGTCCGGTCGTGGTCTTCTGCGAGGTCAAGGCCCGGCGAGGCTCGAGGCTGGGCGGGGCCCACGAGGCGGTCACCTGGCGCAAGCAGCGGAAGCTCCGCCAGCTGGCCGAGGCGTTCCTCGCCTCGGGGGCCGCCGGGCGGGACGAGGGGCGGGCCGTGGTGCGGTTCGACGTGGCCAGCGTGACCGTGAGACCCGACGGCAGGGCCTCGGTCCACCTCTTCGAGGACGCTTTCTGAGGGGCCTTGAGGGCCGTCTCCTGGAAGGAGGCTCAGCCCCGTGCGTCCTCCGGCAGGAGCTCGAACGAGCCGCCGTGCAGGGGGCGGACCGTTCGGAAATGCCGCTCGTTCAAAGTGAGGAGCCGGTTCGTGCCGTACTGTGCGGCGATTACCACCAGGGAGGCGTCGGTGAGACCGATGCCAAGCTCGCGGTATCGATCGATGAGGGCCACGGCCTTGGACACCTCGCTCAGGCCGAAGGGAACGACCTCTGGGCCTCATCCGTTGCGGCAAGAAGCCTACTCGTGTCGAGCACGATCATGGTCCGGGGGTCCGTCCCTCACGGTTCAGGGGGATCAGGGCGGCTTGCGACGTCCCTCGGCGCTGGGCCAGCTCGCCCAGCCGACGCTTGAGATCCTCCGGCACGTAGACCGTCATTTTCTCCACCCTTGTACGGTATCGCGTATGACGTCTGGAGCTGGTAGGGCGCGGCCTGTGGGTCCGGAACGGCCTCTGCCCGCGGCGGGTCCCCGCACTCCAGCTCCCCCTCACTCCAGCTCCGCCCCCAGCCGTTCCACCCAGGGAGCCTCGAACCGGCGGAGGACCGACCACGCCTCCCGGACCTGCCCGGCCGAGAGGCGTCGGCGCCACCGGCCGGGCTGCTCGGCCGCCACCCGGTATAGGGAGTAGCCGGCCCCCGGCTGGTTCGACTCCTCGAGGAAGAGCTCCGCCCGGTCCGACCAGCCCAGCCCCACCCGGGCGGCCAGGGCCCGGAACCCCCCGGCAGGGTCCAGGCAGAGCGCCTCGTGCTCGGCCACGGCCCAGTCGGGGCGGCGGGCCCGCCACCCCTCCAGCTCGCACGTGAAGAGCCCCACCTCGAAGGCCACCCGCTGGAGCGGGGTGGGGTGGGGTCCGAGGTCCGGGGGCCCCCAGTGGGCCAGGCGTCGGCGGACGGCGGGGTTCGTCTCCAGGGCGCACCCGCCCCACCCCAGCTCCACCCAACTGGCCACCACGTTGAGGGGGTGGCGCAGCACGAGGACCACCTGGGGGTCGAACCGGGCCGCCACCCAGCCCAGGGCCAGGGGCGCGTAGACCGACTTGACCAGGACGCGATCGGCTCCCAGGCGGCGGGAGGGGGGACGGGCCCCCAGCGTGACCAGCCGAAGCCGGAGGGACAGGCGGGGGTTGGCGTGGTCGCACAT
>DATLZQ010000068.1:0-12431 GCA_035573915.1 Actinomycetota bacterium
CTCCGGGTAGGAGCCCGCCATGAGCTCCCGCCACCACCGGACCTTGGCCCCGGCGGGCACGGGGGGCCAGGGCTCCCCGTGGCGGGCGGCCTCCCGGCGCATCTTGAGGGGGGCCAGGACGCTCACCGGGAAGGGGAGGTAGTCGGGCACCCTCCCCACCACGACCTCCCGGACCCCCGCCCGGTCTCGGACCGCGGCCACCTTCGGGTACAGGACGTCGAGGGTCACCACGACCTCGCACGCGGCGTCCCTGAGCTGGTGGGTCAGCTCCTCCTCGGTGTAGAGGGGGTTGGTCCCCACCATGACGGCCCCGAGGCGGAGGGCGGCGTAGGCCGCCACCACGTACTGGGGGCAGTTCGGGAGGACCAGGCCCACCCGGTCCCCGCGGCGCACGCCCAGGGAGGACAGGGCCCGGCTGAACCGTTCCACCTCCCCCAGGAGCTGACGGTAGGTGAGCCGCTTCCCCATGGGCGCCCCGGGCACCCAGAACGAGACGGCCGGGGCGTCAGGGAACCGCCGGGCTGCCTCCTCCAGGAGCGAGTACAGCGACCGCTCGGGGTAGGGTTCGAGCGACGTGGGGACGCCCGGCGGGTAGTGCTCCAGCCACGGGCGGGATGCCATGGTCTCCCTCCTCCTCGTCGTCCGCGGCGTCATTATGTCTCGGGGCCGCCGCCGACCGCCACGCAGCCACGGTGAGCGAACTCAAAGAGCAGTTGCTGGCTCGAGCCCGGGCCGCCCTCCCGCCGGTGGAGGGGGAGGTCCGCCTGCCCGGCCTGCGCGGGCCGGTGGAGGTCCTCCGGGACCGGTGGGGGGTCCCCCACGTCTACGCCTCGAGCCTCCACGACCTCTACCTGGCCCAGGGCTACCTTCAGGCCTCCGAGCGGCTGTTCCAGGTCGAGCTCGTCCTGCGGACCGCGACCGGCCGCCTGGCCGAGCTCCTGGGGGAGCGGGCCCTCCCCATGGACCGCTTCGCCCGCACCGTGGGCTGGCACCGGGCCGGCGCCCGTCAGGCCGCCCGCTGGGACGACCTCTCCCACGAGATGGTGGAGGCCTTCTTCGCGGGGTGCCGGGCCTGGGTGGAGACCATGCCGGCCCGCCCCGTCGAGTACGAGGTCCTCGGGGCCGACCCCGAGCTCCCCGAGGAGGGCCGGGCCGCCGAGGCGGCCGCCGCGGCCAGCGCGTTCGTGGCCTGGACCCTGTCGGGGAACTGGGACGCCGAGCTCCTCCGGGCGGAGGTGGCCGAGCGCCTGGGGTGGGACGCCGTGCGGGACCTGTTCCCCGACCCCTCCCCGGACCCGCCGCAGGTCGTTCCGGGCAAGCGGGCTCCGTCCGTCGGCCCGCGGCCTCTGGACCTCCTGCGAGGGGCCCCGCCGCGCCCCGGAGGTCAGGGGTCGAACGCCTGGGCCGTGGCCGGGCGACGGAGCACCTCCGGGCGTCCCCTCCTCGCCAACGACCCCCACCTGCTGGCCCAGCACCCGTCGCTGTGGTTCGAGGTCCACCTCTGCGCCCCGGGCGTGGACGTCCGCGGGGTGGCCCTCCCCTTCGCCCCCGGGGTGGTCATCGGCCACAACCGGCGGGTGGCCTGGGGCTTCACCAACGTGGGCGGGGACACCCAGGACCTCTACCTCGAGCAGCTGCGCGAGGACGGCCGGGCCGCCCGGTACCTGGGGCGCTGGGAACCGCTGGCGGTGCACCGGGAGGAGGTCCGCGTGCGGGGGCGGGCCCGCCCCGAGGTCCTCGAGGTCCGGGAGACCCGCCACGGCCCCATCCTCGACTCCTACCTGGTCGGGGTGGCCCAGCCCCGGGTGGTGGAGGGCGGGGTGCGGGAGACCTACGCCCTGCGGTGGGTGGGGGCGGAGGAGGGGGTCATGCCTTCGGTCGTCCACCGGCTGGACACGGCGGGGACCTGGGAGGAGTTCCGGGCGGCCGCCGCGGGGTGGCGCTGCCCCGGACAGAACATGGTCTACGCCGACGTGGACGGCCACATCGGCTACCAGTGCACGGGCGCCTACCCCCTGCGGCGGGCGGGGGACGGGACGGTCCCGGTCCCCGGCTGGACGGACGAGTTCGAGTGGGAGGGCTTCGTGCCCTTCGAGGAGCTCCCCTGGGCCCTCGACCCGGAGGACGGCTACCTGGTCACGGCCAACAACCGCCCCCACGACGCGAGCTACCCGCACCTCCTGGGGCGGGACTTCGTGCCCCCCTTCCGGGCCCGCCGCATCGCCCAGCTCCTGGCGGAGCGGGGGGTCCACGACCGGGAGTCGCTGGCCAGGGTCCAGCTCGACACCTATTCGCTGCCCGCCGAACGACTCCTCCCCTACCTGCTCGCCGTGGAGCCGCGGGACGAGCGCCAGAAGCGGGCCCTGGGCCTCCTCGCCGAGTGGGACCGCCGCCTGGAGGCGGGCTCCCCGGCCGCCGCCCTGTATAAGGTGTGGTGCCACCGGGTGGCCGAGGCCGTCCTGCGGCCCCCCCTGGGGGAGGAGCTCTACGCCCACTACTACGCCCACCGCCAGTCCTCCAACGTCTTCCACTACGAGGTCCTCCCCAACCTCCTCGCCTACCCCTCCGCCCGATGGTTCGGGCGGGACGGGGCGGAGGCCCGCAACGAGCTCCTGAGCGGGGCCCTGGACCAGGCCCTGGACGAGCTGGCCCGCCGCCTGGGCGAGGACCCGGCGGGGTGGGAGTGGGGGAGGCTCCACCGGGTCCGGTTCGCCGGGCCCCTGGCCGCCGTCCCCGACCTGGCCGAGATCTTCACCGCGGCCGAGGGGCCCCTCGGGGGCGACGAGCAGACCGTGCTCCAGGGCATGTTCGAGCCTGGCCGGTCCTACGAGGCCGTGGTGGTCCCCTCCTGGCGGCAGGTGGTCGACCTGGCCGACCTGGACGCCTCCCTGGGCACCCTCACCGCGGGGCAGTCGGCCAACCCGGCCAGCCCCCACTTCGCCGACCTCTTCCCCCTCTGGTCCCAGGGCCGCTACCACGGGATGCCCTTCACCCGGGCCGCCGTGGAGGCGGAGGCCGAGGCCCGCCTCGAGCTCCTCCCCGAGGCCGGCGTGTAGCATGGGCCCGACGACGGCTCCACCAAGCGATGCCCAAGGCGCGGTCCAAGCGGCGGTACTACGAGCCGCCCCCGAGGAAGAAGCCCCGGCCCAGCCCCCGGTGGTTCGGGGGGCTCATCGTGGCGCTCCTGCTCCTCGGGGTGGCCGTGATCGTCACGAACTACCTGGGGGTCATCCCGGGGACGGGCGGGCAGGCCCGGAACCTCTACCTGTTCGTGGGGCTGGGCCTCATCGCCGGGGGCTTCTTGGCCGCCACCCAGTGGCGGTGACCGGCCGCTGGCGCCGGCCGGACGGGGAAGGCTCCTGACCGGGGGAGGCGCTCGCCGAGCCCGCCGCGCCGTCAGTTGAGGGAGACCCCGGGGCCCTGGGGGCGGGCCCGGGGACGGCGGTCCACGAGCATGGGCTCGCCGCAGTGCCGGGGGACCTGGACCTCGCCCAGCCGGGTCACCTGGAACTCCGTGCCGCACTCCCCGCAGACGAAGAACACGTCGAGGTCGGCCACGTCCTCCGGCTCGATTCGCTCCCGAGGGCGGCTGGCCGCGATGGCCCGGGCGAACCCCACCCCCAGGAGGAGGACGCCCACGAAGATGGCCACGGCCACCAGCCACCGCAGCCACAGGGCCAGCGCGACGAGCCCACAGAGCGCGGCCGAGTCCACCGCCACCGACTCCAGCCTAGCGGCCCCCCGACGCTCGCCTCGAGGGCCCGGACGGAGTCGGCCGGCCCGGGCGGCCCCGGGGCCTCAGCCCAGGCGTTCGATGACCGTGGCGTTGGCCATGCCGCCCCCTTCGCACATGGTCTGGAGGCCGTAGCGCCCGCCCCGGCGCTCGAGCTCGTGGAGGAGGGCCGTCATGAGCTTGGCCCCGGTGGCCCCCAGGGGGTGGCCCATGGCGATGGCCCCCCCGTTGGGGTTGACGTGCTCCTCGAACCAGTCGTCCGGGACCCCGAGCTCGCGCTTCCAGGCCAGGACTACCGAGGCGAAGGCCTCGTTGATCTCGACCACCTCGACGTCGCGCAGCAGGTCCAGCTCGGCCCGCTCGAGGGCCCGGCGAGTGGCCGGGATGGGGGCGGTCAGCATGAGGACGGGGTCGTCCCCGGCCAGGGCGAAGGAGACGAAGCGGGCCCGCGGGGTGAGCCCCAGCCGCTCGGCCCGCTCCCGGCTGGCGATGAGGACGGCCGCCGCGCCGTCGGAGATCTGGGAGGCGTTGCCCGCCGTCACCGTCCAGCGGATCTGCCCCGGGAACATCCGCTCGTAGGCCGGGTCGAAGAAGGCGGGGGGCAGGGCCGCCATCCGCTCGCGGTCCGGCTCCATCCGGATCCCCTCGTCGCGGTCCAGGAGGAGGGGGGCGCCGTCGGGCCCGGTCACCTTGAGGGGGAGCATCTCCCGGCGGAACCGGCCCTCCCTGGTGGCCGCCGCAGCCCGGACGTGGGAGCGGTACCCGAAGTCGTCCTGCTCCTCCCGGGAGAGCCCCCACCGGGTGGCGATGAGCTCCGCCGAGATTCCCTGGGGCACGAGCTTCCCCTCGTAGCGGGCCACCAGCTGCTCGCCGAAGGGGTTCTTCCCCACCGTGGAGGACCCCATGGGGACCCGGGTCATGTGCTCGACGCCCGAGGCCACCACGAGGTCGTAGATGCCGGCCATGACCCCCTGGGCGGCAAAGTGGATGGCCTGCTGGGAGGAGCCGCACTGGCGGTCCACGGTGGTGGAGGGGACGGTCTCGGGCAGCCCCGCCGCCAGCCAGGCGTTGCGGGCCACGTTCACCGCCTGCTCCCCGACCTGCGACACGCAGCCGGCGATGTGGTCGTCCACCAGGCCCGGGTCCACGCCGGTCCGGGACACGAGCTCCTTCAGGACCTCGGCCAGGAGGTCGACAGGGTGCCACTCCCTGAGCAGCCCGTCCCGCTTACCGATGGGCGTCCGTACCGCCTCGACGATGACCGCATCGCGAACCTCAGCCATGACCGCTCCTCACGGGGAGAGGCCCCGTCCGGGGCCCTTTCCCTCATTCAACCTGCGCGTCGGCGCCAGTATGCCCGGGAGGGGCCCTGACCGTCAGCCCGAGGGCCGGAGGCTCGGCTCCCTCTTCAGCAGCTGGGCGTTGGCGGCGACGACCACGGTACTGGCCGACATGAGCAGGGCCCCGAGGGCCGGAGGCAGCAGGACCCCGACCGGGGCGAGCACACCGGCGGCGAGGGGGATGGCGAAGGCGTTGTAGCCGGTGGGCCAGGCCAGGTTCTCCACCATCTTCCGGTAGCTGGCCCGGGAGAGGTCGATCACCCGCACCACGTCCCGGGGATCGTCGCGGACGAGGATCACGTCCGCGCTCTCGACGGCCACGTCCGTCCCCGCCCCGAGGGCGACCCCTACATCGGCCTGGACCAGGGCTGGCGCGTCGTTCACCCCCGTCTCCCACCATGGCCACCCGCTGTCCCCGAGCCCTCAGCTCTTCCACCCGCTTCGCCTTGTCCTCGGGGAGGACCGCGGAACATCTCCACCGAGTGCCCGGCGTGGCGGTCGTGGGGGCGCCGGGCCTCGGGGTTGGCTCGGGCCCCGTGATGCCGCCGTCCCTGCCCAGGCACCGCGGTGCCACTGTGCCGGTGTCCCGTCACCTGAGACGCCTTCGTCCGCCGGCAGTCCTCCGGTACTCCTCGAAGCCCGCCGGGAGGAGAGCCCGCGAGGGTCCTCCTACCATGGCCACGGCGGACCGTGCGGCCGGCCACCCGACGGGCTCGAGCCGAACCGACCGGCCGCGACGCCTACCCTGTGGGCCCGCGCAGGGGCAGCTCCACCCGGACCACGGTGCCCTTGCCCGGCGCGGAGCGGACGTCCAGGGTGCCACCGGCCATCTGGACCCGCTCCCGCATGATGGGCAGGCCGAAGTGGTGGCCGGCGGTCGAGACCTGACGCGGGTCGAACCCCGTCCCGTCGTCTCGGACCTCGAGGACGACGCATCCGTTGCGGGTCGAAAGGGAGAGGCAGGCAGCGCTGGCCTGGGCGTGCTTGACGATGTTGCTCAACGCCTCCTGGGCCACGCGGTACAGGACGGTCTCAAGCTCCGGGTCCAGCCGTCCCTCCAGGTCGGACTCGACGCGGCAGCGGAACCCACCCTGGCCCAGGGCCTGGCAGTGCTCGGTGAGGGCGGCGGTCAGGCCCCGCTCGTCGAGCGCCGGAGGTCGCAGGCCGGCCACCATCCTCCGCAGGTTCCCCACCTCCATCCCCAGCCGGTTCTGCAGAGGCCGGAGGACCTCGGTCGGGTCGGCGCCCTCCCGCTCGAGGGCCCGGCGGGCCACCTCCAGCCTCATCCCGAGCGCCGTGAGCCGCTGGATGGGGCCGTCGTGCAGCTCAGCAGCCAGCCACCGCCGCTCCTCCTCCGCGGCCTGGACGACCCGGGCCATCGTCCGCCCCCGTTCCTCCTCCGCCTGCTTGCGGTCGGTGATGTCCCGGACGAAGCAGGTGAAGAGCGCTCGCCCGGGGAGGTCGATCGGGGTGACGGTGAGCTCTACCGGCAGGACCTCGCCGCTCGCCCGCACAGCGGTCGTCTCCACCCGACGCCCGCCGCCGGGCCCCGCTCCCAGCGCGAGGAGCCCGTCCAGCGTGCGGACGCCCGCCTCCGCCTCGGGGAAGGGCCTCAGGAGGTCCGTCACGGAGGAGCCGATGGCTCGCGAGGCCGCCAGTCCGAAGAGGCTCTCGGCGGCCGGGTTGAACTCCAGGATCCGCCCCTCGTGGTCCACCGTGATCACGGCGTCCAGGGCGGCCTCCAGGATGGCGCTCTTCCGGGCCTCGCTCTCCCGGACCGCCTCCTCGGCCAGTCTGCGCTCCGTGATGTCGAACATGACCCCGTGCACGAGCGGGTGACCTCCCTCCTCCCCCAGCGGGAGGGCTTGGTCCTGCACCCACACCACTCTCCCGTCCCGGGACACCAGGCGGTACTGCGTGACGAGCGGGCGACCCGAACGCAGGGCTCGCTCCCGCTCGGCCAGGGCCCGCGCCCGGTCCTCCGGGTGTACGCACTGGAGCCACCGGTCGGGGTCCGCCGTCCACTCCTCGGGCGTGAACCCGAGCAGCGTCTGGACCTGGGGGCTCACGTAGTGCCACCGCCGGGCTCGGTCCACCTCGGCCACGTAGGTCACCGCCGGCAGCTGTTCCACCAACGTCCGGTACCGGGCCTCGGCCTTCCTCAGCCGCTCGGCCTGGAGCCTGAGCTCCCGGGCCACCTGGTGCTCCCGCTGGCGGAGCCTGGCGTTCTGGACCACGGTCCCGATGTGGCCCGCCAGGCGCACCAGGGTGCGCACCGTGTCCTCGGGGATCCCCGTGCGGTCCCAGCTCGCGACCTCCAGCACGCCGGTGACCTCTCCGGCCACCTGCAGGGGGATGGCGGCCTGCGCGGGCGCCCCGAGTCCTGCCCCCGGCGCGCCCGCCTCCACGCCGGCCACCACGAGCGGGCAGCCACACGCGGCGGCCCGGCCCGCCACGCCCTGGCCCACCTCCAGCGCGACCCGGCCGCCGGCCACGGACGGCCCGTAGGCCCCCACCACGGACGGCCCGTGGGTCCCGGCCACCTGGAGGGCGCGCCCTTCGCGCACGTAGATCGTGCAGACCTCGAACCCCAGGCTTGCGGCGATGGCCTCCGCCATGGACTGGAGGTGGCGCTCGGGAGTCTCCTCCTGGACCCCAGCCAGGAGGGCCGTCACCGCCGTGTGGAAGAGGTCGACCTCCCGGCGGGCAGCCCGCTCCCTGCGCGAGGCCTCCTCGGCGGCCAGGGCCCGCTCCGTGGCCCGCCGGGCCTCGTGCCTGAGGTTCTCGGCCAGGACCCCCGCCACCAGGGCGATGATCAGCTCCACCCCGAGGCGGAACGTCACGGACCCCAGCTGGAAGGGATGGCCAGGGAAGCGGTCAGCCAGGTACAGCTCCCGAAGCGGCTCGGAGAGGGTGGCCACCGCCACCGCGACCAGGGCCCCGCCCAGGCCGTAGCGGACGGCGCCCTCGAGGGGAAGGACGTAGCCCACCACCCACACCGTGCTCTGGGGGTCGTGGGTGTAGTTCCACGTGATGGCCGTGAGGAACCCCAGGTCGGCGGCGTAGGCCAGTACTCCCACCCTCCGCAGTCGAGGGAGGCCCGCCCGTCGGATGAGGACCATGACCAGGAAGTTGACCAGACCCACCGCGCCGATCAGGGCATACCCTCGCACCACCACGTGGGGCGGTGGGTAGGGGCGGAGGGTGGTGGCCTGCCAGGCCTGGAACAGGCCGTAGGCCACTCCGAACCACCGGGTGGCGACGAGGGCCCACTCCGCCTGGCGGGCCGCATCCAGTTCCTGACTTCCCCTCGACACCACCGCGCCCTCGCCACCGTCGAGCCGCCGAGCGGGAGGGGCACGTCCGTGCCAGCGATCCGAGGTGCCCCGTCTCCACCGCGATGGTCGGTTGCGGACCCCGGGCCCTTGAGCCGGCCCCCGGGGACCCCCAGCCCCGGGACCAGGTCCTCACCGGCACGCGCACAGGCCAGGGGAGGCGACACCGAAGCCCCGACTCGCTAGCGATGCGGACGGCTTCCCCCGCGACGGGCTGAGCGGACCCGGGGAGGGGGGCTCAGGCTGGGCCGGGCGACGGAGGGCTCAGGGTCTCGGAGCGGGCCCAGGCCAGGTACCGTTCCTCGACGAAGGCCGACGCCACGGCCGTGAGCTCCGGGGTGTTGTAGGGGTGGAGGGCCCGGACGAAGGCCACCAGGCGGTCGAGCCCCTCCGCGGGCGCCTTGAGCAGGCACAGGAACTCCTCGGCCTCCTCCAGGCGGCCCTCCCAGCGGTAGAGGCTCGTGACCGGGCCCACCACCTGCACGCAGGCGGCCACCCTGGCCTCCACCGCCTCCCGGGCCACCCGGAGGGCGTCCTCCCGGGACCCGAACGTGGTCAGGAGCTGGACCAGGCCGCCACCCGCCACGGCTACAGCCCCTCGAAGGCGGCCCGCAGCAGCTCCCGCTGCTCGAGCTCGTGGAGGGTGGCGCTCCCGGTGGCCGGGCTGGAGCTCTCCGGCCGCGAGACGTGGTCGAAGGCCACGCCCTCGGGTAGCAGGCGGTGGAGGTGGCGGTGGACGAAGGAGTAGGCCCCCATGTTCTCCGGTTCCTCCTGGACCCAGCGGACCCGGCGGAGGTTGGGGTAGGCCCGGAGCCGCTCCATGACCTGCTCCCCGGGGAAGGGGTAGAGCTGCTCCAGGCGGATCAGGGGGAGGTCCCTTCCCACGCCCTCCCGTTCCCGGCGCTCGTCCAGCTGGTAGAAGATCTTCCCCGAGCACAGGACGGCGGACCGGACGCCGGCGGGGTCGGGGCTGCTGGGGTCGTCCAGGACCTCCCGGAAGTGGCCCCGTTCGAACTCCTCCACCCGGCTCCGGGCCACGGGCAGGCGCAGGAGCCACTTGGGGGTGAACAGCACCAGGGGCTTTCGGATCTCCCGGTGCATCTGCCGCCGGAGGACGTGGAAGTACTGGGCCGGGGTGGAGGGGACGACCACCTGGATGTTGTCGTTGGCGCACAGCTCGAGGAACCGCTCGATGCGGCCGCTCGAGTGCTCCGGGCCCTGCCCCTCCAGGCCGTGGGGCAGGAGCAGGACCAGCCCGCTCGTCTGCCCCCACTTCTCCTCCGCGGAGACGATGAAGTTGTCGATCACCACCTGGGCCTCGTTAGCGAAGTCCCCGAACTGGGCCTCCCAGAGGACCAGGGCGTGCTTCTGCACCACGGAGAACCCGTACTCGAAGGCCAACGTGGCGAACTCGTTGAGCGGGCTGTCGTAGATGAGGAACGGGGCCTGGTCCTCGGCCAGGTGGGCCAGCGGGTAGTACTTGCGCTCGGTCCGGTGGTCAACGAACACGGCGTGGCGCTGGCTGAAGGTCCCCCGACGGGAGTCCTGCCCGCTCAGGCGCACGGGGATGCCCTCCAGGACCAGGGACCCGAAGGCCAGGTGCTCGGCCATGGCCCAGTCCACGGCGTCCTCCTCGAGCGCCCGCCGGCGACGTTCGAGCTGGCGGGCCAGCTTGGGGTGGGGCGTGAAGTCGGGAGGCCAGGAGGTCACGGCCCGCACCACCCGCTCCAGGGTCTCCCGGGGGACCCCGGTCTCCACCGGGGGGAGCACCCCGGAGGGGCGGCGGCGCTCGAGCCGGGGCGGGGCCGGGGAGCGGGTCTGCCGGGTCTCCTCGAAGGCCTGCTCCAGCCGCCGCCGGTAGTCCTCGAGGGCGGCCTCAGCCTCCTCCACCGTGATGTCGCCCCGGTTGACCAGCTGCTCCATGTAGAGCTTGCGCACGGAGCGGTGGCGCTCGATCCGCTGGTACATGAGGGGCTGGGTGTAGCTCGGGTCGTCCGCCTCCTGGTGGCCGTACCGGCGGTAGCAGACGAGGTCCACCACCACGTCCTTGCGGAACCGCTGGCGGAAGGCCAGGGCCAGCCGGGCCACCCACACGCAGGCCTCGGGGTCGTCCGCGTTCACGTGGAAGATGGGGGCCTGGACCATCTTGGCGATGTCCGTGGGGTAGACGCTGGACCGCCCGGCGGAAGGGGCCGTGGTGAACCCGAGTTGGTTGTTGACCACGATGTGGACGGTGCCCCCCGTGGTGAACCCGGGCAGGGCGCTCATCCCGAAGGTCTCGGCCACCACGCCCTGTCCGGCGAAGGCGGCGTCCCCGTGCAGGAGGAGCGGCAGGACCTTGGAGCGGTCCTGCCCGTAGTGGACATCCTGGGTGGCCCGGGCCATCCCCTCCACCACCGGGTCCACCGCCTCCAGGTGGCTCGGGTTGGAGGCCAGCTCCACGGCGATGGTCTTCCCGTCCCGGGTGGTGTACTTCCCGCTGGCCCCCAGGTGGTACTTCACGTCCCCCGAGCCCTGCACGCTCTCCGGGTCGATGTCCCCTTCGAACTCCCGGAACACCCGGGAGTAGCTCTTGCCCACCACGTTCACCAGGACATTGAGGCGCCCCCGGTGGGCCATGCCCATGACCACGTGCTCCACCCCGGAGGCCGCGGCCTCCTCGAGGAGGAAGTCGAGCATGGGGATGAGGCTCTCCGCCCCCTCCAGGCTGTACCGGCGGTGCCCCACGTACTTCGTGTGCAGGAACCGCTCGAACCCCTCGGCGGCGTTGAGCCGCTCCAGGATGAACCGCTTGTCCTCGGGGGAGAGCCGCCGCTCCACCCCCTCCACCCGCTCCTGGATCCACCGCTTCTGGTCGGGCTCCTGGATGTGCATGTACTCCACGCCCACCGTCCGGCAGTAGGAGTCCCGCAGGAGGTCCAGGATCTCCCGCAGGGTGCGCCGAGGACGGTCCCCGGGCAGGTCGTCCACGTGGAACTCCCGGTCCAGGTCCCACACGGTGAGCCCGTGGAAGGCCGGGTCTAGCTCGGGGTGGGTGAGGACCCGGTCGGGGCCCAGGGGGTTGAGGTCGGCGATGAGGTGGCCCCGGACCCGGTACATGTTGACCAGCCGGATCACGGCCGCCTGCTTCTCCCGGTAGCCCTCCTCGGTCTCCAGGACCCCCCGGTCCGCCGACCACCGCACCGGCTCGTAGGGGATGCCCAGGGCGGCGAAGACCTCGTCGTAGAAACGGTCCCCGCCCAGCAGGAGCTCCTCCAGCTTGGCCAGGAACAGCCCGCTCTCCGCCCCCTGGATGACCCGGTGGTCGTAGGTGCTCGTCACCCCCAGCACCTTGCCCACCCCCAGCCGGGCCAGGGTCTCGGGGTCCGTCCCCTGGTACTCGCTCGGGTAGTCGATGCGGCCGATGGCCACGATGAGCCCCTGGCCGGGCATGAGCCGGGGGACGGAGAGCTGGGTGCCGATGGTCCCCGGGTTGGTCAGGGTGACGGTGGTCCCGGCGAAGTCGTCGGGGGAGAGGCGGTTCTCCCGGACCTTGCGGATGACCTCCTCGTAGGCCGCCCAGAACCGGGCGAAGTCCATCTCGTTGGCCCCCTTGATGTTCGGGACGAGGAGGGTCCGGGTCCCGTCGCTCCGCTCCACGTCCACGGCCAGGCCCAGGTTGACCCGATCCTCCCGCACCACGTAGGGCTCGCCCTCCACCTCCACGAACCGCGACCTCATGACCGGCACGGCGTCCAGGGCCCGCACCACCGCCCACCCGATGAGGTGGGTGAAGCTCACCTTGCCGCCCCGGCGGGCCGCCAGGAACCGGTTGATGACCCGTCGGTTCTCCTCGAGGAGCTTGGCCGGGATGATCCGGAACGAGGTGGCCGTGGGGATCTCGAGGCTGGCCTGCATGTTGCGGGCGATCCGCTCGGCCGCGAACCGCAGCCGCCGGGCCCCCTCGGGCAGGGCGGCCGGGCGGGCGGGCTCGGGGCCCTCCGGCCGCGGAGCCTCCGCCGGAGGGGCGGGGGCGGGCGGCTC
>DATLZQ010000069.1:0-4895 GCA_035573915.1 Actinomycetota bacterium
GGCCGACCCGGACCTCATCTTCCTGGCCGACACCAAGTGCTGTGGGGTGACGGCGGCGAAGGTGGCCAGGCGTCCTGGGTGGGACCGGATCACCGCAGTGAAGCGGGGAGCCATCGTGGAGCTCGACGACGACGTGGCCTCCCGGTGGGGGCCGAGGGTGGTGGACTTCCTCCGGGTGGTGGTGGAGGCGGTCTCCGCGCTCGAACCGGTGCGGGCCTGATGGGCGCCGCGGCCCACGCCACCGTCGAGGTCCAGGGGGCCCGGCTCCGCCCCGGGGCGCTCGTGGTCGCGCTGGGCGCCTTGGCCGGAGCGGCCCTCCTGGCGGTGCTGGTGGGGCCGGTGCGGCTGTCCCCACGGGCGGTCCTCCTCGAGCTCGCGGACCGACTCCCTCTGGTGCGGGTGCCCTCCGGGCTCTCGGCGCGGGAGGCGGCCATCCTCTGGGAGCTGCGGATCCCCCGGGTCGTCCTGGCCGGGCTGGTGGGGGCCATGCTGGCCCTGGCCGGGGCCGCCTACCAGGGGGTGTTCCGAAACCCTCTGGCCGACCCGTACCTCCTGGGGGTGGCGGCGGGGGCCGGGCTGGGAGCCACCCTCGCCGTGGCCTACCTCCCCGGCCGGGAGACCTGGCCGGTCGACCCTCTGCCCATGGCGGCCTTCCTGGGGGCGCTCCTGGGCGTGGTCGCCACCTACGTCCTGGGCCGCTCACGGGTGCGGACCCGGAGCACGGCCACCCTGATCCTGGCCGGGGTGGCCGTGGCCTCGTTCCTCACCGCCGCCCAGACCTACGTGCAGCAGCGGAACGCCGACACGCTCCGCCAGGTCTACGCGTGGATCCTCGGCGCGCTCGGCACCGTGGGGTGGCGGGAGGTGGGGCTGATCCTGCCGTACGTGACGGTGTCCGGGGCGGTGCTCGTGCTGCACCGCCGCCTCCTCGACGTGATGAGCCTGGGGGACGAGGAGGCCGACAGCCTGGGGGTGCGGGCGTCCCGGGTGCGCCTCGTGGTCGTGGTGGCGGCCACGCTCGGCACGGCGGCGGCGGTGGCGGCCTCGGGGCTGATCGGCTTCGTGGGGATCATCGTCCCCCACGCCATCCGCCTGGTGCTGGGGCCGAGCTACCGGCGGATCCTCCCCCTCTCCGTCCTCCTCGGGGCGTCGTTCCTGATCCTGGCCGACCTCCTGGCCCGCACGGCCCAGGCTCCGGCGGAGGTGCCGATCGGCGTGATCACCGCGCTGTGCGGGGCCCCGTTCTTCCTCCTCGTCCTGCGGCGGACCCGGAGGCTCGGGTGATGGACGTCGCGCTGGTCGACGTGTCGGTCGCGTACGACGGCGTTCCGGCTGTGCGGGGGCTGTCCACTCGGGTGGCCGAGGGAGCCTGGCTGGGGCTGATCGGCCCGAACGGCGCGGGGAAGACGACGCTCCTCCGGGCGGTCGCGGGACTGGTCGCCCACGCCGGACGGATCCTCGTTGGGGGGGCCGAGGTCCAGGCGATGAGCCGCCGCCGGCTCTCGCGGACGGTCGCCTACGTGCCGCAGCGTCCGACGATCCCGGAGGGGATGTCGGTCGCAGACTACGTCCTGCTCGGGCGGACCCCGTACATCCCGTACCTCGGGACCGAGTCGGGGAGGGACCGGCGGATCGTGGCCGAGGTCCTGGATCGCCTGGGCCTCGCCGAGCTCGCCGACCGGCCGCTGGGGTCGCTCTCGGGAGGGGAGGTGCAGCGGGCGGTCCTGGGGCGGGCGCTCGCCCAGCGGGCCCCGGTGCTCCTGCTCGACGAGCCCACCGCCGCCCTGGATGTGGGGCACCAGCAGCAGGTGCTGGAGCTGATCGACACACTGCGGACCCAGGAGGGCCTCACGATCCTGTCTGCGATGCACGACCTCACGCTGGCCGGTCAGTTCGCCGACCGGCTGCTGCTCCTGGTGGGTGGGAGCGCCGTCGCCGAGGGTCCGGTCCACTCCGTGCTCACCGAGAGCGTCATCCGGGAGCACTACGGCGCGAAGGTCAGGATCCTCGCCGACCCGCGGGGCGGGGTGGCGGTGGTCCCCACCCGGGACGGAGGCCGGGCCCCGGTCCAGGAGGCGCCGGCGTGAGCCGCGGACAGCGCCCTCCCACGGAGCCGCCCCGACACCGGCCAGGGGCGCGGGCGCCCTCCCTGGTCATCGTCAATACCGGCGACGGCAAGGGGAAGACCACGGCGGCGATGGGCACGGTCCTCCGGGCCGTGGCCCGGGGGTGGAAGGTGTGCGTGATCCAGTTCGTCAAGTCGGGTCGGTGGCGGGCGGGGGAGGAGCGGGTGTGCCGCGAGCTCGGCGTGGAGTGGTGGACCCTGGGGGAGGGGTTCACCTGGAACTCGAAGGACCTCAGGCGCTCGGAGGCCCTGGCCCAGGCGGCCTGGGAGGCGGCGAGGGAGAAGATCGCCTCGGGCCACTACGACCTGGTGGTCCTGGACGAGGTCACCTACCCCATGACCTGGGGGTGGATCCCCACGGCGGACGTGGTGCGGGCCATCCGGGAGCGCCCGGCCCACGTGAACGTGGTCGCTACGGGCCGGGATGCTCCGGCGGAGCTGGTGGAGGTGGCTGACACCGTCACCGAGATGCGGAAGGTCCGCCACGCCTATGACCGGGGCGTGGGGGCCAGGCGGGGGATCGACTACTGATGCCCCTCACCCTCCTGGTGGGCGGTGCGGGAGCGGGCAAGTCCCGTCTGGCTGCGAGCCTGGCCGCGGACCGGGGCGGGCCCGTGGTGGTGATCGCCACCGCCGAGGCCCGGGACCAGGAGATGGCGGAGCGGATCCGCCGCCACCGGGCGGCCCGTCCAGCGGACTGGACGACGGTGGAGGAGCCGGTCGACCTCGAGGGCGCGCTGGCTTCGGCTCCCGAGGACGCGGTGGCCCTGGTCGACTGCCTCACCCTGTGGGTCTCGAACCTCCTGGAGCGGGGGCTGGCGGACGAGGACGTCCTCGACCGAGCCGCCAGGGCGGCGGCCCTGGCCGCCTCCCGGTCCGCGGGGACCATCGCGGTCACCAACGAGGTGGGCTCGGGGGTGGTGCCGACGAACGCCCTGGCCCGGCGGTACCGCGACCTGCTGGGCCGGGTGAACGTCCTGTGGGCGGAGGCCGCGGACCAGGCCGCCCTGGTGGTGGCGGGGAGGATCGTCCCCCTCTCCCGACCGGAGGCGATGGACCGTGGATGAGGAGCTGGCCCCGCTCCTGGCCTCCCTGCCCGATCCCGACCGGGAGGCGGCCGAGGCGGTGCGGGCCCGGGCCGGGGAGGTCCTCCGTCCCGCCGGGGCCCTGGCCCGGCTGGACGAGGTGGCGGCCTGGCTGGCCGGGTGGCAGCGGACGCCGAGGCCGGCCGTGGAGCGCCCGGCCGCCGTCGTCTTCGTGGCCGACCACGGCGTGGCCGCCGAGGGGGTGAGCGCCTACCCGGCCTCCGTCACCGCCGAGATGCTCCGGGCCCTCCGGGCCGGGGTGGCCACCGCCTGCGTCATGGCCCGGACGCTCGGGGCTCGCCTGGAGGTGGTGGACGTGGGGGTGGGGAAGCCCTCCGGGAACATCGCCCGCGAGCCGGCCCTCACGCAGGCACGGTTCGGGTACTGCCTCGAGGCCGGCCGCCGAGCCGTGGCCGCCCTGGCCGGAGCGGACCTGCTGGTCCTGGGGGAGATGGGGATCGGCAACACCACCCCCGCCGCCGCCGTGGCGGCCGCGCTGTTCGGAGGCTCGGCCGAGGAGTGGACCGGGCGGGGGACGGGGATCGACGACGCCGCCTACGCCCGGAAGGTGGCCGCGGTGGAGGCGGCCCGACGGCGGGCCGACGGGCTCCGCCCCCTTGAGGTCCTCCGTCAGGTGGGTGGCCCGGAGCTCGTCGCCATCGCCGGCGCCGCCCTGGAGGCCAGGCTTCGGTCGGTCCCGGTGGTGCTGGACGGGTTCGTGGTGACCGCAGCCTGCGCCGCCCTGGAGGTGGCCCGGCCGGGAGCCCTGGACCACTGCCTGGCCGGGCACTGCTCCGGCGAGCCCGGGCACCGCCTCCTCCTGGAGAAGCTGGGGAAGCCTCCCCTGCTCGACCTCGGGCTGCGTCTGGGGGAGGGGAGCGGGGCCCTGGCCGCCGTCCCCCTGGTCCGCCTGGCGGCAGCCTCCGTCACCGACGTGGCCACGTTCGCCGAGTGGGGTCTCGAGCGGTGAAGCACCTCCGCGTCGCGCTGTCCCTCCTGACCAGGGTCCCGGTGGGTGCGGCCCTCTGGGGCCGGCCCGAGCTGGCTCGAGCGGTGGGGTGGTTCGCGGTGGTGGGAGGGCTCCTCGGCGCCGCCCTCGCCGGGGCCTACGCCGGCCTCCGCCTCGTCCTCCCCGCCCCGGTGGCCTCGGCCATGGCGGTGGCCCTGGGGGTCGTGCTCACCGGGGCCCTCCACGAGGACGGCCTGGCCGACACGGCCGACGCCCTCGCCGGCCGGGACCGGGAGGAGGCCCTCCGGATCCTGAAGGACCCCGCCCACGGGACCTACGGGGTCCTGGCCCTGGTGCTGAGCGTCGTCCTCCGGGTGGGGGCCCTGGCCGGCCTGGACGCCTGGGCGGCCCTGGCCGTCCTCCCCGCTGCCCACGCCCTTTCCCGGGCAGCGGCCGCGGTGCTCCTCCGGGCCCTGGGGCCGGCCCGGCTCGAGGGGCTGGGCGCCTCCTACGCGGCCGCCGTCGCTCCGCGGCAGCTCGCCCTGGGTGGGGCGGCCGCCGTGCTCCTTGCCGGGCTGTCGATGGGGCCCTGGGGCCTCCCCGCCGCCGCAGCGGCCGGGCTGGGAGCCCTGGGGGTGGGCGCGCTTGCCCGGCGGCGGTTCGGGGGCATGACGGGGGACGTGCTGGGCGCGGCCCAGCAGGTGGGGGAGGTCGCGGTCCTTGCTCTGGGAGTGGC
>DATLZQ010000070.1:0-4019 GCA_035573915.1 Actinomycetota bacterium
GGCCCGCCTCTACGTGGTGGACCTGGACCGGGAGGCCAACCGAGTGGTGGTGGGCCCGGCCGAGCTGCTGGCCCGCCGGGGCCTGGTGGCCGACCGGGTGTCCTGGGTGGCGGGGGAGCCCCCGGAGGGGGGGCCGTTCGAGGCGGACGTCCAGATCCGGTACCGAAGCCGGCCCGCGCCCGCCGTGGTCCACCCGCTGGACGGGGCGCGGGCGCGGGTGGAGTTCCGGGCCCCCCAGCGGGCCGTGGCCCCCGGCCAGAGCGTGGTTTTCTACCGGGGGGACGAGGTCCTGGGGGGCGGGCGGATCGTCGAGGCCTTGCGCTGACCTCGGGCCCTGGGGCGCCCTCCCGGCGCCCCGAGGCCCTCGAGTCCGGGGGCGGGGCCGTGTCCCCCAGTTGGACCAGGAGGTTTCTGAGGAGTCGGGCCAGGGTCTGGCGCTGCTCTCGGGTCAGGGCGGAGAGCAGGCGGTTCCCGCTCTCCACGTAGGCTCGCACGGCCTCGTCGACGACCCGGCGTCCCTCCTCGGTCAGGGCCACGAGGACGCTCCGACCGTCCTCCGGGTCGTCGACCCGCTCCACGAGCCCGGCCGCGGCCAGCCGTTCCAGCCGGTGGGTCATGGTCCCCGACGTGACCAGGAGGGAGCTGTAGAGGTCGGTCGGGGAGAGGACGAACGGCGGGCCGGCCCGCCGGAGGGCCGCCAGGACCCCGAAGTCGGACCCCCGGATCCCGAACCGCGCCAGGGCGGCGCCCGCCCGTCTCTCCAGGAGCCGGGCCAGGCGGACGGCCCGCTCGGTGACGGCGACGGCCGAACGCTCGAGGTCGGGCCGCTCCCTCGCCCACTGGTCCAGGACGTGGTCCACGTGGTCCCGGTCGATGGCCTCCACCCGCCCTGCCCTCCTCGACGTCCCGGCTCGCCCAGGGGCCTCCTGCGGTCGAGGCGTCACCTGCCGCCCGCCCTCTTCCTCGGCGGCCTCCCCGGTCCTGGGGCCCTACGTCGGCTGGCCCCGTTCCCCCGGCCTGAGGCCGGGCGGGCTCGCCGGAGCCGCTCCCGGGTCAGGCCCAGGACCCGCCCCGTCGGACTGACCCGCACCCCGTACTCGCGCTCGGCGGCCCGGGGGCTCACGAAGCCCTCCGCCACGTCCCGGGCCACGGCCTCCGGGTCGCGGGTCAGGGGGTCGTGGAACCCGCCGCCCCCCGGGAGCTCCAGGGTGAACCGGGTCCCGGCCGGCAGGCGCTGGGAGAGCTTGACGTTGGGCCGGGTCCCCAGGGAGGTCCGGAAGCCCCCCCTGGCCCCGGGCTTGCCTCCGAGGTAGCCCTGGGCCGCGAACCGCATCCGGTCCGAGAGGGAGGAGACCACGAAGGGCTCCCCGGTCCGGACCTCGACCTCGATGGCCTGGCCCAGGCCCCCTCGGAACCGCCCCGGCCCCCCCGAGTCCCGCCGGAGCTCCTTGCGGCGGAACACCAGGGGGGAGGTGGCCTCGATCACCTCCACGGGGGCCGTGGCGATCCCGCTGGGGAAGCTGTGGCAGGAGAGCCCGTCCTTGGTGGGGCGGGCCCCGGTCCCCCCGGCCGCGAAGAAGACCGTGATGAACCGGTTCCGGCCGGCCCCCCGCACCGTGGTGAGCCAGATGTTGCCCGCCCCCTCGGCGATGACCCGGTCCGGGATCACCTGGACCAGGGCCCCGAAGATGGCGTGGGGGAGGAAGTGGCCCACGATGTGCCGGGCGGCCACGGCCGCCGGCCACCGGGGGTTGAGGATGGAGCCCTCCGGGGCCACGGTCCGCACCGGGCGGAAGCTCCCGTCGTTGTGGGGGACCTCCGGCCAGATGGCGCACTTGAGGGCGTAGCTCGTGTAGGCCGCGGTGTAGTTGAGGACCACGTTCATCCCCCGCTCCACCTGGGGGGAGCTCCCCTCGTAGTCCACGGTGATCTCGTCGCCCCGGATGCTCACCCGGCACTGGATGCGCACGGGCTCCTCCAGCCCGTCGGTGTGGATGACCTTCTCGTAGTCCCCGTCGGGGAGGGCGGCGATGGCCTCCCGGGCCCTGGCCTCGGAGCGGCCCAGGATCTCCCGGCCCAGCTCCTCCAGGTCCTCCAGGCCGAACTCGTCGAGGTAGGCCAGGAGCCGCTCCACCCCCACCCGGTTCCCGGCCACCTGGGCGTGGATGTCCCCCAGGACCTCCTCGGGGGCCCGGACGTTGGCGGCGAGGATCCGCAGCAGCTCCTCGTTCGGCTCCCCCCGGTCGTAGAGCTTGGTGATGGGGATGTACAGCCCCTCCTCGTAGACCTCGGTGGCGTCCGCCGAGAGCCCCCGGCCCCCGATGTCGATGGCGTGGCAGGTGTTGCCGAAGAACCCCACCAGCCGCTCCCCCCGGAAGACCGGGGTCACCACCGAGAGGTCGTTGAGCTGGCCCGAGGTCTTCCAGGGGTCGTTCGTGATGAGGACGTCCCCGGGGCGGAGGGTCTCCGGGGGGAAGGCCTGGAGGAGGTGACGCATCCCCGTGGCCAGGGAGTTGATGTGTCCGGGGGTCCCGGTCACGGCCTGGGCCAGCATCCGCCCCTGGGCGTCGAAGACCGCCGCCGAGAGGTCCCCGGACTCCCGGACGATGGGGGTGAACGAGGTCCGCTGGAGGGCGGCGGCCTGCTCGTTGCAGACCGTGACGAGCCGGCTCCAGAGGATCTCCAGGGTGACGGGGTCCAGGGACCGGCTCACCTCACCCTCACCACCAGGTTGCCGCAGTCGTCCACCCGGCCCCGGCCGCCCGGCCCCACCACCGCCGTGGACTCCCGCTCCTCCACCACGGCGGGGCCCCGGACCTCCGCCCCGGGCCCGAGCCGGTAGCGGTCGTAGACGTCGGTCCGAACGAACCCGGTCTCCGGGAACCACGCCATGCGGGAGCCCTTCCTGGGGCTCCCCTCCGGGGCCCCCTCGAGCCGCACGGAGATCCGGGGCTCGGGGCCCAGCACCCGGACCCGCCACGTGACCACCTCCAGCCCCACCCCCGGAGGGCGGTGACCGTAGAGCCGGAGGTAGGTCTCCTCGAAGGCCTCAGCCACCCGCGCGGCGGGCCGAGCCCCCAGGTCCGGGCCGAGCTCCACGGTGACCGCGTCCCCCTGCCCCCGGTAGCGGACGTCGGCCAGGAGCTGCACCCGGACCTCGTCCCGGCCCACGCCGGTCTCCGCCAGCTGGGCCTGGCCCTGGCGGACCATGGCCCGGACCAGTCGCCGGACCTCCCCCCAGTCCACCCCGTCCAGGGCCGCGGGCAGGCTGCGGGCGAACTCGAACCCCGGGTTGGCGGTGAGCATCCCGAAGGCCGAGGCCACCCCGGCGCTGGGGGGGAAGACGATGGTGTCCATGCCCAGGCCCCGGGCCACCCCCCAGGCGTGGACCGGCCCGGCCCCGCCGGTGGCCACCAGGGCGAACCGCCGAAGGTCGCGGCCCCGCTCCACGGCGTGCATGCGGGCGGCGCTGGCCATGTTCTCGTTCACCACCCGGTGGACGGCGGCTGCCGCCTCCTCCAGGGACAGGCCGAGGTCTCCGGCCAGCCTCCCCACGGCCGCCCGGGCCGCCCCCACGTCCAGCCGCATCTCCCCGCCCAGGAAGAAGTGCGGGTCGAGATAGCCCAGGAGGAGGTCGGCGTCGGTGACGGTGGGCTCGGTCCCCCCGAGGCCGTAGCAGGCGGGCCCGGGGTCGGCCCCCGCGCTGTCCGGCCCCACCTTGGGCAGCCCGAAGGGGCCCACCCGGGCGACGCTCCCGCCGCCCGCCCCGATCTCGATGAGGTCCACCACCGGCACCCGGACCGGGTGGCCGCTGCCCTTGGTGAACCGGTACATGCGGGCCGCCTCGAACTCCCGGGCCACCATGGGCATGCCCCCCTCGATGAGGCAGGCCTTGGCCGTGGTCCCCCCCATGTCGAAGGCCAGGACGTCCCCGAACCCGGCCTCCTTCCCCCAGAACCCGGCGGACAGGGCCCCGGCGGCGGGCCCCGACTCCATGAGTCGCACCGGGAACCGGCGGG
>DATLZQ010000071.1:0-19875 GCA_035573915.1 Actinomycetota bacterium
GAGGTCCGGGTCGGCCTCGATGATGAACTCGGCGGACAGCTGCGGGTAGGGCCCTCCTCCCTTGGCCCGGTCCGCGATGTTCTCCAGCCCCACCAGCGAGTAGATCTGGCCGATGAAGGTGTCGGAGGTGACCGAGAAGAAGGTCTGGTCGAGCTCGTGGTAGTAGGTGGGGGGCTCGGCGAAGTCCGGGACCTCCTCGAGGAGCCGCTCCACCTCCGAGCGCATGGAGGCCATGAGGTCCGCCGCCTCCGCCAGGTGCCCGGTGGCCGCGCCAAGCTGCTCGACCTGGGCGTAGGTGTCCTCCAGGGCCTCCGCGGCCGGCTGGAGGATCACCGGGATGTCCAGAGCCTCCAGGGAGCTCACCACGTCGTTGATGTCGTTCGAGACGACCACCAGGTCCGGCTCGAACTCCGCGATGGCCTCGACGTTGGGTTCGAACCCCGAGAGGTCGGTGTCAGGGGCCTCCGGCGGGTAGTGGCGCCCTTCGATCACCACCTCGCCGTTGGCCGCCTTCACGGTCACGGGGAAGGCCGCCGAGCCGGTGGGCGAGGGCTCCCCGCTCGGCGCGGGGGTCGAGGCGGGCGGGCCCTCCGGGGTCCCCCCGGGCCGGACCCCACCGGCACAGGCCGCTCCCACCAGGACGACGAGGAGCGCGCAAGACGGTCCTCCCCGGACGCTCCCCCGAGCCTTCCCAGGGCTCCAACGCCCCAGTGGCATCCCTCGGGATCGCTCCCCGGTCACAGTGGCGCGACCGTGCCGGACTCGCACCGGCTTCCCTTTTCAGCCTCCAGGCGGCATGCCTCCCCCTGGAGGCCACCTCGGGGTCTCTGTTCGGTTGTCGGGACGATTGTGGTCCACGAGGGCCCCCGCGGCAACTCGGGGCGCTGTCGAGCCCCGACCGCCCCGCGCACGATGGGACGCTCCTGGCGCCCCTAGGGGCCCGCTGCCCGGGCCAGGGCCAGGCCCGCCACCCGCTCGCAGAGCTCCGAGAGGGTGAGCCCAGCCGCCCCGGCGGCCATGGGCAAAAGGCTCGTCTCGGTCATGCCGGGGGAGACGTTGACCTCGATCACCGAGGGCCGGCCCTGCCCGTCCACCATGAGGTCCACCCGGGCCACGTCCCGGAGGCCCAGGGCGGCGAAGGCCCGGAGCGAGACCTCCGCGCAGGCCGCCGCCACCTCCGGGGGGAGGCGGGCCGGCACGTAGTAGTCGGTGGCTCCCGGGGTGTAGCGGGCCTCGTAGTCGAAGACCCCGCCCTTGGGGACGACCTCCACGGCCGGAAGGGCCTCCGGGGGGTCGCCCACCGTGGACACGGCCAGCTCCGTCCCTTCCACCTTCCGCTCCACCACCACCGCGTCGGCGAAGGCCAGCCCCTTCATCACGGCCCCCGGGAGGTCCCGCGAGGCCTCCACGAACGAGAGGCCCATGGCGGAGCCGCCCCGGGTGGGCTTGACCACGGCGGGAAGGCCCACCCGCTCGGCCACCAGGTCGAGGACGGCCCCCGCCCCCAGGTCCCGCAGGGCCGCGGCCTGGAGCGTCACCCAGGGCGGGGTGGGGACCCCGGCCCGGGCCAGGACCTCCTTGGCCAGGGACTTGTCGAACGCGAGCTGGCAGGCGAGGGGGTCGCTCCCGGTGTAGGGGACCCCCAGGACCTCGAGGAGGGACTGGACCGTGCCGTCCTCTCCCTCCTTGCCGTGGAGGGCGATGTAGCAGACCTCCGGCCGGAGCTCCTGCACCGCCCGGGGGATGGGCACCGTGGCCGGATCCACGAGGACCGCCTCGTGGCCGGCCCCGGAGAGGGCGAGCTGCACCCGGTGTCCCGACCGGAGGGAGACCTCCCGTTCGGGGGACCACCCGCCGGCCAGGACGGCCACCCTCACGGCGGGGCCGGAGCCGGGCCCGGTGGTGAGGAGCGGCCCCCGGCGATGGAGCGGAACAGCGCCTCCCGCTCCGCGAGGAGCTCCCCCAGCCGCTCCACGCCGAGGACGATGTCCCGCTCGGGCGGGTAGCAGAAGGACAGCCGCATCTGGTTGGCCCCGCCCCGCCCGGCGTAGAAGGCCGTGCCCGGGACGTAGGCCACCCGCCGGTCCACGGCGGCAGCCAAAAGGGCCCCCGCGTCGAGGTGTTCGGGCAGGGTGACCCACACGTAGAAGCCGCCCTGGGGCCGGGTCCAGCGAGCGTCCGAGGGAAAGTGCCGGTCCAGGGCCGAGAGCATGGCGTTGCGGCGGGCCCGGTAGATCCCCACCAGCGACCGCAGGTGCTCACGCCACCAGTCCCCGGCCAGGTACTCCTCCCCCACGAGCTGCATGAAGGGGCTGGTGCACAGGTCGGCCGCCTCCTTCGCCAGGACGAGCTTGCCGACCACCCCGGGCGGGGCCAGGACCCAGCCCACCCGGACCCCCGGGGAGAACACCTTGGAGAGGGTCCCCACGTAGATCACGTTGTCGGGGTCGAGGGAGCGAAGGCACGGAAGGGGCTGGCCCTCGAAGCGGAGCATGCCGTAGGGGTTGTCCTCCACGATGGGGACCCCCGCCTCCCGGCACAGGGCCACCAGGCGCTCCCGCCGCTCCAAGGACATCGTCACCCCGGCCGGGTTGTGGAAGGTGGGCACGGTGTAGACGAACTTGGGGCGGGCCCCCCGGAGCAGGGCCTCCTCCAGGAGGTCCACCCGCATCCCCTCCTCGTCCAGGGGGACCTCCACGAACCGAGGCTCGTAGGTGCGGAAGGCGGCCAGGGCCCCCACGTAGCAGGGGGCCTCCACGGCGAGCTCGTCCCCGGGGTCGAGGAAGACCTTGGCCACGAGGTCCAGGGCCTGCTGAGCCCCGTGGGTCACCACCACGAGCTCCGGGTCGGCCTCCACCCCCTCCTCGGCCATGAGGGCGCACAGGCGCTCCTTGAGGCCGGGGTGTCCCGCCCCGGCCCCGTACTGCAGGGCCGTGGCCCCGCGCCGCTCCAGCACGGCCCGGACCACCTCGAGGACGTTCTCCTCGGGAAGGGCCTGGACGTAGGGCATCCCGCCGGCCAGGGACACGACCTCGGGGCGAGAGGCCACGGCGAACAGGGCCCGGACCTCGGAGGCGGCCATGGTCCGGGCCCGCCGCGCGTACCGGGTCACGTAGGGGTCGACCGCGAACTCGGCCACGGTCAGGGAAGGGTAGCAGCCGGGCTCAGCTCACCGCCGGGTGGGCGTGGTCGTGGATGTGACCCTCCCGCACGTGCTCCTTCTCGGCGTCCTCGTGGGGGTCGTGGTCGTGTTCGACCGCCGGGTGGTTGTGCTCGTGGCGGTGGGAGGCCGCCAGGTGGACCCACTCGGCGCCGTGACGGTGGTAGTGGACCACGTGCGCGTGTTCGTGGTCGTGGACGGTGTCCTCGTGGCGGTGAACGGTCATCCTCCTCACCTCCTGCCGCTCGCTTCCGCCATTCTCCCCCGTCGGCCGCTCCTCATGCCTCGGAGGCTCCCCGCCGGCGAGCAGCCGGTCGAGCAGGGAGCGGACCCGGCGGTCGATCTCGTCCCGGATGGCCCGGACCTCCTCGATGGGTCGGCCGGCCGGGTCGGGCAGGTCCCAGTCCTCGTGGCGCCTGCCTGGGGAGACGGGGCAGGCGTCGCCGCAGCCCATGGTCACGACCACGTCGGCCGCCTCCAGGAGGTCCTCGGTCAGGGCCTTGGGCCGCTCGCCGGAGAGGTCGACCCCCACCTCCGCCATGGCTAGGACCACCTCCGGGTGGACCGCGGCGGCGGGCTCGCTCCCGGCCGAGCGGGCCTCCACCCGCCCCCGGGCGTGGCGGGCCAGGAGGGCCGCGGCCATCTGGCTCCGGCCCGCGTTGTGCACGCACACGAAGAGCACTCGGGGCGGGTTCACCGACCGCCCCTCCTCGTCCCCGCCGCCCCCGAGCGGCCGCCCTCGGCCTCTCCCTCCCCCTGGAGGGGAGCCCCTGTACCGACGGCCCGCAGGTCGCAGGAGACGAACTCGTCTCGGACCACGACCTCCCCGCGCCGGCAGGGGACGGGAGCCCGGGAGGGCGGCCCGGCCCGGACGAACGTGTGGAACTCCCCCCGCTCCCCGCAGGGGTCCACCCCGTCCGGGAGCTCGTCGAGGAACCGGCGGTCGTAGTCCCGGCCGCAGAAGGAGGCGGGCAGGGCCCGCGGGTCGAGGCACACCACCACGGCCCGCACCCCGGCCGCCACTAGGCCGAGTCCTTCCCGGCCGCTCCAGGAGTAGACCAGGGACGTGCCCACGTCCACGATCGTGGCACATCCGCGAGGCCGCCGGGGGGTCGGTAGGCTGGGGCCTGGCGGCCTGGCGAAAGCCGCCCGCCGAGGAGCTCGCCGCCGCGACGCAACCCGCGACCCAAGGGAGGAGCCATGCCCGAGCCGCTCACCAAGCGCCTGTGGGCGTCCATCGAGGGCCTCTTCCAGGCCATCCTGGACCACCCGTTCCTGCGGGGCCTGACCGACGGGTCCCTCCCCCGGGAGGCCTTCCGGTTCTACGTGGTCCAGGACGCCCTCTACCTCACGGAGTTCGCCAGGGCCCTGGCCGTCTGTGGGGCCCGGGCCCCCCACGAGGAGGCCGTCCGGATGTTCTGCGAGCACGCCGCGGGGGCCATCGCCGTTGAGCGCCAGCTCCACGAGAGCTTCTTCCGGGACTTCAGCCTCTCCGAGGAGGAGATCCGGAGGACCGAGATGGCTCCCACTACGCTCGCCTACACGAGCTACCTCCTGGCCGTGGCCTACGGGGGCTCGTTCCCGGAGGCCTTGGGAGCCGTCCTCCCCTGCTACTGGATCTACCAGGAGGTGGGGCGCCACCTCCTGGAGCGGGGCTCCCCCGACCCCCTCTACCGGCGGTGGATCGAGACCTACGGCGGGGAGGAGTACGGCAAGGTCGTGGAGGCCGTCCTCGAGCTCACGGACCGGGTGGGCGAGGGCCTCGCCGAGGCCGAGGCCGCCGCGGTCCTGCGCCACTTTCGGACCACCGCCCGATACGAGTGGATGTTCTGGGACATGGGCTGGCGGCAGGAGCCCTGGCCGGTGTGAGCGGGCCGCCCGCGTGTCGCCCCGTCGCTCTGCCTCAGCTCGAGCGGTCCTCGACCTCCCAGGAGTGGTCGAGGACGTGCCAGACGGCCCGGCGCACGAAGTACCGCGGGGGCCAACGCCGTCCACCCCGAGGGCCCCGTGGGGCGATGTCTCCCCTCCCCGACGCTTCCAGCCCCCGCAGGACCTCGGCCCGCCCTACCACCCGGTCGGACCACTCCTCGTCCACGACCGCGGGACCCACCTTCCACCCGAGGGCTGCCAGGTACCCTCGTTCCGCCTGCAGCACGTGCCGCACGATCCCCTCCAGGCTCCGGCCTCCCCCGCGGGGCCCCCCTCCGCAGCTCTCTCCCCCGCGCCGCCTCCACCGCGCGGTCGAAGGCCCGCCAGGCCGCCCACAGGAAGGCCCCGAACCGTTCGAGGTCGCCCGGCTCTACGGGCCGCAGGTCGGCCGACGGCACCGCGTGCGAGGCCCCGAAGTCGGTGGTGGCGCCCCCGGGCAGGCGCTCCACCACCACGAACTCGGTGAGGGCGCCAGGGGCCCGGAACATGAGGCCCGAGCTAGCCAGGGCCGACGCGTAGCGGGGAGCCGCGGCCAGCAACGCCTCGAGCGCCCCCGTCTCGTCCCGCCCACTGCGGGACCACCCCGGCCACTGGACGGCCCCGGCGAACGTCCGCTTCCGGCCCGTCTCCAGGTACACCTCGACGGCTGTGGAGCCGGGCGTCATGGCCCGCCGAGTCTACTCCCCAGCCCGCCCGCTTCGAGCGGCGGCGGGGGGCGAGAGGCCGCCGCGGGCGGGCAGGCCGCCAGCGGGTCAGCGGTCGAGGACGGCCTCGGCCTCCACCTCCACCAGCCACCTCGGGTCGAGGAGGCCCTTCACGACCACCATGGTGGAGGCCGGGGCGGCCCGCCCGAAGGCCTCGGCGTGGGCCCTCGCGACGGCCTCCCAGTCCTCGGCCCGGGCGAGGAAGGTCTGGGGCGGTGCCCGAGACCCAGATTCGGTCCCCCACCCGCACGGCCCGCGAGAACCCGATGACCGGCTCGAACGGCGACCTCGACGAGACCCGCTGGCGAGTCACGCCCCCCTCCTGTCGACGGTGGGTCCGCCAGCCAGGTCCCCTTCGCCACCGTGGGCCTCCGCCACCCTCAGCGGCTGAGGTCCCGCCGCTCGAACCACCACACGGCCAGGCCCAGGGCCACGCCCCCTAGGGCCAGAAGCACCAGCGGGTCCCACCCGAACGGCTCGCCCTGCAGGAGCTGGGCCGGCCGGAAGTAGTGGAAGGGGGAGACGAAGCGTAGGCCCGACACCTCGTCGATCAGGAGCGCCACGAACCGGACGAAGAACCAGGCCACGACCGCCCCCACGCTCAGCCCGATGGCCCGGCCGCGGAGGCTGGACCGGGCCGAGACGAGGATGCCCACCATCCCCAGGGCCCCGAACAGGAGCCAGGCTCCCACGAAGGCCCACCCCACGTCCCACAGGGGGACCTCGTCCACCCGGGCCACGGTGGCCCGGGCCACCAGCACCCCCACCAGTGCCCCCACCTCCACGGCCGCCACGGCCACCAGGGAGGCCGCGGCCTTGGCCAAGAGGAAGCTCCGGCGGGGAACGGGGCGGGCCAGGACGAGGTCGAGCGTCCCCCGCTCCACCTCGGTGGCCACGGCCCCGGCCGCCACCGACAGCGCCGCTCCGGCGAGGAGGGCCAGGGTGATGGGGTGGGTCATGGCCGCCGCCAGCCACCCGGCGGGGGAGAGGAAGTCGATGGGGCCGCCCAGGAAGGCTTCCGTGGCCCGGGGAGGCCGCTGCAGGAACGGGGACCGGGGCTGGGCGCGCACGAACGACGACGAGGAGAAGAGGACCAGGTAGTAGAAGGCTCCGGCGGCCAGGGGGAGCACGACCAGGCTGCGGCGGACCTGCCGGAGGGCGTGGCGCAGGACCACCAGTGTCATCCTCCCTCCCCCTCGTAAACGTCGAAGAAGGCCTCGCTCAACCGCTCCGGTTCGACCAGCAGGTCGCGCACCGGGAGCGCCGTCAGCCGCTCGAGGAGCGGACCCACCTCCCCCCGAAACTCGAACCGGACGACCGGGCCGTCCGGCTGCAGCGCGGACACCCCCGGCAGCGCCCGCAGGGGGGCCAGGTCCACCGGCTCCCCGAGGACCAGGGTGCAGTGTCGGATCCGGTCTCCTCGCAGGTCGGAGGTGGGTCCCACCCGGACCAGCCGGCCCTCCCGCAGGACCCCCACCCGCTCCGTGGTGGCCTCCACCTCCGAGAGGATGTGGGAGGAGAGGAAGATGGTCCCGCCCCGCCGGCGGTGCTCCTCGATGAGCTCGATGAACCGGCTCTTCATCACGGGATCCAGGCCCTCGGTGGGCTCGTCCAGGATTGCCAGGGCCGGGTCGTGCTGGAAGGCCTGGACGATCCCGACCTTCTGGCGCATCCCGCGGGAGTAGAAGCGGACCTGGCGGCGGAGGTCAGCCCGGGAGAGCTCGAACCGCTCGCACAGCTCCTCCCGCCGGCGGGGAGGGCGGGGGTGGAGGGAGGCCAGGTAGTCCAGGCACTCCTCGCCGGTCATGTTCGGCCACAGCCCGAACTCGCCGGGGAGGTAGCCCACCTCGGCCAGGGCCGCCCCCAGCTGGGCGGGGACGTCGTGGCCGAGCACCTGGAGCCTGCCCGCCGTGGGCCGGACCAGGCCCAGCAGGCACCGGATGGTCGTGGTCTTGCCCGCCCCGTTGGGGCCCAGGTAGCCGAAGGACTCCCCTTCCTCCACCCGGAAGGAGACGTCCCGAACGGCGGTCACCGGGCCGAACCGCTTGGTCAGCCCCTCCACCTCGACGGCGGCAGTCACGCCACGAGGGTACCGGCTCCGGGGCCAGCGCCCGCTCCCTTCGCCCCGAACGCCGGGCCCCCGCTTGGAGGCCTACCGCCCGTTCCCGGATGGCCCGGCGGCCTCGGCCAGCTGGTGGTCCGGACAGTCCAGGCGCACCGAGGCCTCCCCGAACGGGGCGTCCACGAAGGCGCAGTGGTGGGGACGGAGCGGGTCGTCGTGGACGTTCGGACGGAAGAACCGACAGGTGGCGCACATCCGGGCCACCGGGATCCGCCCCCGTCGCTGCAGGGCGAGGATCACCCGCACCACGGCCCCGAGGAGCGCCTCCTGGTCCCGGGGCGGCAGCTCCTCGAGGGCCTCCCGGACCAGGTCGGGCCAGAGGGCCAGCCGCTCGGCCTCCCGACGACCGGCCGCGGTGAGGGTGAGGGCCAGGATCCGGCGGTCCCCGCCCCTCCGGCCCTTTCGGACCAGCCCTTTGCGCACCAGCGCGGAGACGGCCTCGCTCACGGTGGCCACCCCCACCCCGAGCTCCTCGGCCAGGTCGTGCAGGGCCAGGGGCGCCCGGCGGTGGAGGAGCGCGAGGACCTGGGCCTGGGTGGGCGAGAGCCCACGGGCGAAGGCCTCGTGCCAGGCCTCCTGCCGGAGGGCCAGGCCCACCTTGGCCAGGCCCGTGGCCACCCGGGCGGCGACCGGGCCGCTGGCCTCCTCGAAGGCCCGAGCCCTCACCAGTCCTCGCCCGCGTAGGGCGCGGCCCACAGGGCCACCTGGAGGACCACAGCTTTCAGCCAGGCCTGGTGCATTCGGTCCACGTCTTCGGCGGAGTGCCCCTTCCTGGCCAGGAAGTCCCGGATGGTCAGGCTGATGGGGGAGATGAATGCGATGAGGTAGCGGAGCGGGATGTGGGGCACGGACGCCACCCCATCGGTCCGGTTCTTCTTGGCCCGGTGGTGGCGGAGCCCGATCTCGTGGGCGTAGGCCAGCCAGTCCCGGTCCCGGGGGCGGGTGCAGGTGTCCAGGATCCAGCGGCCGAACCGGGCCCTGACCCGGGCCAGGTAGGTCTGGTCGGGCTGCCCGTCGGGCCCTGAGAAGTAGTAGACGAGGTGGGGGTGGGAGCCCACGAACCCGTACCAGAGGTCCAGGACGTCCTCGACCTGGTCCGCCAGGACCTCGCCCGCCATCCGCAGGTACCGGTCGTCCTCCTCGGTGAACAGCGCCGCCGCCTGGAGGCGCTCGAGCTCCTCCTCCGAGACGGGGGAGGGAGCCAGCTCCGGGGCGCCGTACGTGTAACCGGGGATCTCCGCCACGTCCGTCATGACGCACCTCCCAACTCGAGGGACCTCCTCGCCGAAAATACTTCGTCCTCCGAACTTTAACGGACGGCGGCGTTGCGGTCAACCGCGCGCAGGGGTCGTGGCCCCCTGGCGGCCGACCCACTAGCCTCAAGGGCGCGGGAGCCCCGCGCCCCTGGGTCCTGCTTCGGGTGCGGAGAGGAGGAGGCTCGAGGTGAAGTCCCTGGTCCTTGCCTTGGTCGTGGCAGGCGGGGCGTGGCTGGCGCTGGTCGCCGCCCTCTTCCTCGCGGGGAAGCGGACGGCGGCCCGGGAGGTGGCCACGCTCCTCCCCAACCTCATCCGGCTGTTCCGGGGACTGCTCACCGACCCGCGGGTGCCGTGGAGCTCCAAGGTCCTCCTCGTCCTGGCCGTGGCCTGGTTCGCCTCGCCCATCGACCTCGTGCCGGAGTTCATCCCGGTGGCGGGGCCCCTGGACGACGCCCTCGTGGCCGTCCTCGTGCTCCGACGGGTGCTTCGCACCGCGGGCCGAGAGGCGCTGGCCGAGCACTGGCGCGGCAGCCCCGAGACCCTCGACCGGCTCATCCGCCTGGCCGGGGTCTCCAGAGCCCGCCCCGGAGCCTGAGGACCCCTGACCGGCCTCGCCACCCGGGTGGCGTTTGCCGCGCCCCACGGGGGGGAAAAGCAAGGCGATGACAGGGGCAGTTCTCGGGGGAGGGCGAGATGGTCGACGTGATCGTGTGGTTGATCGTGGGGCTCGTGGCGGGGGCCATCGCCCGCCTCCTGGTCCCCGGCGAGGACCCCATGGGGATCCTGGGCACCATGCTGCTTGGCCTCGTGGGCTCGGTGCTGGGCGGTCTGGTGGCCGACCTCATCGTCCCGGGCAACCAGCGGTTCGAACCGGCGGGGCTGATCGGCTCCATCCTCGGCGGCGTCGTGGTCTTGCTCGTCTACCGCTGGATCCGGGCCCGGCGGGCAGCGTAGGTGCCACTTCTGGACCGAAAGAAGGGGGGGCTCCCGCAGGGCCCGGCGCATCCGCTCCAGGGTCCGTCGCCCCTTCGCGGTGGCCCGGTACACCCGTCGCCGCCGGCCGCCCACGACCACGAGGCGGGAGTAACCGTACGGGCAAAGCCCTCCCGGGTCCCTGAAGGGTCAGGGGTCACGCGGCGCAGCAGGAGAGCCTGGCCACGTCCCTGGTAAAGGCCTGGGCGGCGAGCTTCAGCCCCTCGGCCATCGTGAGATAGGGATGGAAGGTGTCGGCGAGCTCCGCCACGGTGAGCCGGAACTTGACGGCCAACACCGCCGACTGAATGACCTCCCCTGCCCCATCGGCCAGGACCGAGGCCCCGAGGAGCTCGTCGGTCGCCTCGTCCGCCACCAGCTTGATCAGGCCCCGGGTGTCGCGGTTGACGATCGCCCGGGGCACCGCCGAGAGGGGGAGGACGGCCGTCTTCACCCTCCTGCCCTGCTCCTTCGCCTGCGCCTCGGTAAGGCCGGCGGCGGCGATCTGGGGGCTCGTGAAGGTCACCCTGGGCAGGGCCCGGAGGTCCACCTTCCTCCCCCCGCCGTCCAGGGCGTTGTCCGCCGCCAGGGCCCCCTGGTAGGCCGCCACGTAGACGAACTGCGGGGCCGGGGTGCAGTCCCCCGCGGCGAACACCCTGGGGTTCGTCGTGCGGAGCTCGTCGTCGACGACGATGGCGCCCCGGCCGTCCACCCCCACCCCGGCCCGCTCGAGCCCAAGGCCCGGGGTGTTGGGGCGGCGGCCCGTCGCCACCAGGACCTGTTCGACCGGGAACTCCCGCACTTCCCCGCCCACCTCGGCCCGGACGACCCTCCCTCCGTCCCCGCCCCCCACCTCGAGGACTCGGGCCGGGGCGTGGACCTGGGCCCCCTCCTCCCGAAGCACCCCGGTGAGGGCCTCGGACACCTCGGGCTCCTCGAAGGGCGCGATCCGATCCAGGACGTCAAAGAAGACGACCTCGGTCCCCAGGTGGAGGAAGAACTGGCCGAGCTCCAGGCCGATGGCGTTGGCCCCGATCACGGCCAGGGACCGGGGAAGCTCCTTGAGGTCCAGGGCCGTGGTGCTCGTGAGGTAGCCGGCCTCCCCGAGGCCCGGGATGGGGGGCACGGCCGGCGAGGCCCCGGTGGCTACGAGGAACGCGCCCGCCGTGAGCTCCCGCCCGCCCACCGAGACCCGGTCGGGGCCGGTGAACGAGGCGTGGCCCTGGATCACCTCGAACCCGTAGGCCTCGACCAGGTCGAGGTACTTCTCCTTGCGCATCCGCCCCACGAGCTCGTCCTTCTGGGCCACGAGGGCCGCGAGGTCGACCCGCCCGGCCCGGGTCTCGATCCCGGCGAACGCGTGGTGGCCGGCCTGGTGGTAGAGCTCCGCCGCCCGGAGCAGCGTCTTGGAGGGCACGCAGCCCACGTTCACGCAGGTGCCCCCCACGATCCCGTGCTCGACCAGCCCCACCCGGGCGCCGCGGTCCCGGGCCCGGATGGCGGCGGCGAACGCCGCCGACCCGGCCCCGATCACGAGCAGGTCGTACCCGCCGTCCCCGGCGCGGCCGCCGGGCCGTCCCTCCGCCTCGAGCACCGAGACGGCTCCGGGGCCGTAGCCGGCCCGCTCCACCGCTGCGGCCAGGCGCTCGAGGGGGGTATCCTCGGGGGCCGTGAACAGCGCCTCGCCACGTCGCCAGTCCGCGGAGACCTCCCGGGCCCCGGCGCGTTCGAGCGCCCGGGCCACGTGCAGGTTGCACGCGTCGCACGTCATCCCCGCCACGTCCATCCGGTAGCGCTTCACCTTCGTCCTCCTAGATCCAGTCCGGGCCGATGCGACGGCACGAGGCGAGGTGCCAGCAGTGCTGGGCGGCCAGGTCCCGGGCTCGCTGGATGAGGGCGCGGACCCTGCGGTCGGTGATCCGGTAGACCACGCGTCGGCCCCGCCGCTCGGCCCGGGCCACCCGGCACCACTTCAGGCAGGCCAGGTGGTTGGACACGCGGCTCTGCGGGGCGCCCACCAGGGCCACGAGCTCGGACACGCTGCGATCGCCTTCGAGCAGGGCCTCCACGATCCGGAGCCTGGTGGGGTCGCCGAAGACGCGAAAGTAGCGGGCCAGGGCCTCAGGGCCGCAGGTCTCGACCCCCGGTGGCGTGGCCCGCGCCTCACCTCGCTCTCCTCTCGAAGACACGATGCCCTGGATTGTAACAGGAAATCCTGTGAAAAGCTGGAGCGCGGGGCGTGAACCCGTGAAGTCCCGCACCAGGACGGGCTGGCCATGCGCTCGTTGCTCCTGTCGGAACTGGCCCCACTCGGTGAAGCCCTGTGCCACCCAGTTCACGAGGAACAGGACGGCGAAGGCGACGGGCAACCGAAGTTCGCCCAGATCCTGCGGACGTTCCTGGCTTTGCGTTCTCTGACCACGCTTCGCACCAAGCTGCCGATGAGGTACGTGAGGCCCGCCAGGACCATCACGGTCAGGACCACCACAGGAACCGCCGTTGCGAACCTCCTCTCTCCGCCACGTCCCCGACGCGGCCGCCCCTTGCTCTTCCCCCTGGCTCCCCCCGCCGAACGACCGAGCCGATTGACATGGCCATCCGTCCTCCCTAGCATGCGTTCGTTTCCGTGGGGCGGGAAGGAGGGGGTGGCGGTGGTCGGCGCGGACGCGTTCATGCTGGTCCTTCGGTTCCTCCACGTGGTCTCGGGCGCGCTGTGGGTGGGGTCGGCGTTCCTGTTCGTCGGCTTCATCGGGCCGTCCGCGGCCGAAGTGGGGCCATCCGCGGGTCCCCTCATGAGTGCCGCCGTGAAGAAGCGGAAAGTGGCCACAGTCATCACGGTGCTGGGGGCGGTCACCGTGGCGGCCGGGTGGATCATGTGGTTGAGGAACCTGGACGCCTACGGCGGGTTCTCCAACTGGGCCGGATCCAGGTTCGGGCTGGTCATCACGGTGGGCGCCATGTTGGCGACCATCACGTTCGTCGTGGGCTTTCTGGGGGTGGGACGGAACGTCGAGCGCATGGTCGCCCTGGGCGACGAGATCGCCGCCTCGGGAGGACCACCCACCCCCGAGCAGGCGGCCTCCATGCAGCGCCTCGGCGCGGCCCTGGAGCGGTACGGGAGGATCGACCTGGTCCTCCTGCTCCTCGCCATCACCGCGATGGCCACCGCTCGCTACTGGTGAGCTCCAGGACGTCGCCGAGGGGCCCTCAGACAGCCAGCCCCGTGGACCTCGGGTCCGGGCCGCACGCCACCGTCTCCCCGGTCACCAGCTGCGCCGCCTGTTCGAAGTGCCGGGGAAGGGGGAGTTCCTGGCCGAGCTCGCCGGGCAAGGCGGCGTTCGGCCACCAGTCACGGGCCTTCCGGCGGGCCTCTTGCTCGGTCTCCGCCCAGCACACCGTGACCTCCCCGTAGACCCTGCCCTCGCCTCTAGCCGTCCGATAGGCCTCGACGACCTCCGGGTCACGAAGCGGGGACCGTCGAGCGATCACGGCCCGCGGTTTCCAGCAGCTCCCGGTGGGGCGGGCGAGGGAGGGGCTCAGGGGGGCCGCTCAGCTCACCGCCCGCTTCACGAGGGCGGCGATCCTTCGCTCTTCGGCCGCCGTCAGCTCCTTGAGCGCGAACGAGGTGGGCCACATGTTGCCCTCGTCGAGGTTGGCCGCGGCGTTGAACCCGAACGTGGCGTACCGCTCCTTGAACTTCGAAGCGGGAGTGAAGTAGCAGACGACCTTGCCCTCCCGGTTCGCGTAGGCGGGCATCCCGTACCAGGTCCTCGGGGAGAGCTCCGGCACGCTGGCCGTGACGATGGCGTGGAGCCGCTCGGCCATGGACCGATCCGGCTCCGGGAGCTCGGCGACCTTCGCGAGCAGGTCGCGCTCCCCCGCCGCCCGGTCCCTCTTCCAGCGCTCCTCCGCCTTGAGCTCCCGGGCCCGTTCCTTCATGGCGCCCGTTCCTCGGCGGAGAACCTTCCGGACCTCCTGCCCCCCGCGCTCCTGGTCGCGGTGGCCTTCTGTGTCTTCCTCCGGCTCATCGTTCCCTCCCTGGAGTCCATGTGCGCGAGACCGGATTGGGTGGAGACCCGATCCTACCCGGGCCTGCGGTACGTGGGCCCGCCGCCCTGTCCAGCCGGCCCAAATGCCCAGGCAGCTCAGCTGTGAGCGAAATCGGATGCCATGGGATGACCGATGTCGATCCGAATCCAAGCCGTTGCGGAGCCCTTCGAGTCGGCTGACCCCGAGGCGACCCGGGAGGCCGTGGAGGCCCTCGTCCTGGCCGAGGCCATGGGCCTCCTCCGGGACCAGGCGGTCGAGCGCCTCGACCTGGCGGCGGTCAGACGGGTGGCCCGGGCCGCGAACGAGGTCGGCATCGGAACCCTTCCCACCGCGGCCCTGAGCCGGCGGCTCACGTCTCGGGAGCTCCACGGGATCCTCCGCACGCTTCGGGAGGCCCTGGAGCACTCCCCCGCCCCCTCCCGGGAGTGGGCGGCCCTCCTCCCGCTGTTCGGCCTGGAGGACCTGGCCCGCCTGGTCGGCGTCTCCACCGCGAGCCTCCGCCGGTACGCCTCAGAGGCTCGGCCCACGCCGGACCACGTCGCTGTCCGCCTCCACTTCCTGGCCCGGGTGGTGGCCGAGCTCAAGGGGCCTACAACGACGTGGGCGTCAGACGGTGGTTCCAGCGGCGGCGCGCGGCCCTTGGCGGGAAGGCCCCGGCCCAGGTCCTGAAGCGCCCCTGGAGCCCGGAGGACCGGGGGGCCCAGAGGGTGCTCGAGCTGGCCCGGTCCCTGGGCTTCGCTCCGGCCACGTGATCCGCCTCCGCCCTCCGTGATCTGCTTCCGCCACGCCGACCCGCGGCTCCCCTTCCTCGTGGAGACCGCTGCCCAGCCCCCGGCGCGCTGGCACGACGTGGGCGAGGGGCCCATCCAGTACCTCTCCGACACCCCCGACGCCGCGTGGGCCGAGTTCCTCCGCCACGAGGAGATCACCGACCCCGACGACCTCGCGACGGTGCGCCGAGCCATCTGGGCGGTGGAGGTCCCGGACGAGGACCTCCCCGTCCCCCACCTGCCACCCCAGGTCCTCACCGGGGGCCCCGAGACCTACCCGGCCTGTCGAGAGGAGGCCAGGAGGCTTCGGGCCCGCGGCGCGAGGGGGCTCATCGCTCCCTCCGCGGCGCTCCTCCCGGGAGCGGCCCGAGGCTGGCGGGTGGACGGAGGGCTCGCGCCCGGTCCCGACCGGGAGGGGCGGACCGTCGTGCTCCTCAGGCGGCGTCCCGACCTCGTGGGGTGGGCGGCCGCGGCCGAGGGCAGGCCCGCAGAGGACCTGCTCCGCGCCGTCCGCCACCTCCCGCGCTGAGGGGGGACTCCCCGCCCCCGCGAGCCGGCGGCGTACGGCTGCGGCCGGCTGGCAGGCCCCCCGGTACGTCTCGCCGCCGCCGGGCCGCGGACCGTTGCCGCGGTCCCGCACCCGCCTTCCCCGGGCCCCTGCCGGCCCCGGGGCCTCGCCTACCGGTACGAGGGCGGCCGGCGCCCTTCCTGCCCAACGAGCTCCGACGAGCCCCTCGGGTGGTGCCGTTCCCTCCGCCACCCGTACCGGGTCAAACGAGACCTCGTCCCAACCCCCCGGCCGGGGACCACGGTCGAGGCCGAGCCGAGCGCGCCCACGTGCCGCCGCCCGCTCGCGAGCGGCAGGCAGGGCCCACGCCCGCACCGCATCAGCCAGCCGGGGACCGCTGAGTTCCGGAGCCCCGCCGTCCAAATCGCCAGCGGGTGAGGCGATCGGGGCCCCGTGTCGTACACTGGGCGGTTCGCCCTGGTCGGACCAGGGGGCCGCCACGGGCCGGTGAGTCCAGCGCCAGCACCCAAGGGGGTTGCGATGACCGACATGATCCGAACGTCGGGCCTCGTCAAGCGGTACGGCGACGTGGTGGCCCTGGACGGGCTCGACCTTTCGGTCCCCAGGGGGACGGTGCTCGGACTGCTGGGCCCCAACGGGGCCGGCAAGACCACCGCGGTCCGGATCCTCACCACCCTACTCGAAGCCGACGCTGGCCACGCCGAGGTCGCCGGGCTGGACGTGCGAAAGGCCCCCCACGAGGTCCGGAAGCGAATCGGGCTGTCGGGGCAGAACGCCGCGGTGGACGAGCACCTCACCGGGTACGAGAACCTGGAGATGGTGGGGCGGCTGTACCACCTGGGCCGTCGGCGGTCCCGGGCCCGGGCCCGCGAGCTCCTCGAGCGGTTCGACCTCGCCGAGGCCGCCCACCGGCCGGCCAAGACCTACTCGGGGGGCATGCGCCGGCGCCTGGACCTGGCGGCCGCCCTGGTCGCCGAGCCCGAGGTGGTGTTCCTCGACGAGCCCACCACCGGGCTCGACCCCCGGAGCCGGCTCCAGATGTGGGAGACCATCCAGGACCTGGTGCGGGGCGGGTCCACCGTCCTCCTGACCACGCAGTACATGGAGGAGGCGGACCGGCTGGCCGACGACATCGCGGTCATCGACCGGGGGCGGAAGATCGCCCAGGGCACGGCGACGGAGCTCAAGGCCCGGATCGGTGGCGCCCGGGTGGAGGTGGTCCTGGTCAGCTCCTCCGACGTCCCGGTCACCGAGTCCATCCTGGCCGCGCTCTCGGGCGGGGAGGTTCAGGTGGACCAGGAGACCCTGAGCCTGACGGCGGCCGTGACGGACGGGGTGGACTCCCTTCGGGAGGTCCTCCACCGGCTGGAGCAGCGGGAGGTCGAGGTGGTGGACGTGGGCCTCCGCCACCCCACCCTGGACGACGTGTTCCTCGCGCTCACCGGCCACACGGCGGAGGAGGTGGCCGGGTCCTCTCCGGACGGCCGGAGGCCCGAGCGAGCCGAGGCTCGAGAGAAGGAGGCGGCTCGATGAGACGAGTGGCCCTGGCCTTCGGCGATGGTGCGGTCATCGCCAAGCGAAACCTGATCAAGATCAAGCGGCTCCCAGAGGTCCTGATCTGGACCACCATGTCGCCGATCATGTTCGTGGTGCTCTTCGCCTACATCTTCGGCAGCTCCATCCACATCCCGGGGGTCGCCTACCGCGAGTACCTGATCGCCGGGGTGTTCGCCCAGACGGTGATCTTCGGGGCCACCTTCACCGGCGCCGGGCTGGCCGAGGACATGACCAAGGGCATCATCGACCGGTTCCGGTCGCTGCCCATGGCCCGCTCGGCGGTCCTCATCGGGCGCACGGCAAGCGACGTCGTCTACAACTCGATCTCGGTCCTGGTCATGACCCTCACCGGGCTGGTGGTGGGCTGGCGGATCCACACCGGGCCGGACAAGGCGGTCTGGGGGTTCTTGCTGTTGCTGCTCTTCGCCTACGCCGTTTCCTGGATCATGGCCTTCGTGGGGCTCCGAGTCCCGAGCGTGGAAGTGGTGAACAACGCGTCGTTCATGGTCATCTTCCCGCTGACCTTCATCGCCAACACCTTCGTGCAGAGCGACCGCCTCCCCGGGCCCCTTGAGACCTTCGCCGAGTGGAACCCGGTGTCCGCCGTGGCCCAGGCAGTGCGGGAGGCCTTCGGGAACACGGGGACGACGGCCCCGGACACCTGGTCGCTCCAGAACCCGATCCTGTACTCGCTGATCTGGGTGGGGATCATCCTCGCCATCTTCGTCCCGCTCTCGGTCCGCCAGTACCGCAAGGCCGCCTCTCGCCGCTGACGACAGGCGCGAGGAGAGCGCCGGCAACCTCGAGAACCTGTGAGGAGCGGGCAGCTGGCTCCGTCCTTCGAGGGAGGCGGCTAGACTGAATTTCGGATGAGAGCGATCCTGGTCATCCTGCTCGTGGTCCTGGTGCTCCTCCTCGGTCTGCCCATGGCCATGACGATGGCGGGCTCGTTCTGCCCCGACTGCCAGTCGCACGGGCCGCCGTGCCCCCTGGGGATCTGCCCCGTGATCCTCGTGGCGTTCGCTCTCTTGGCCCCGAGCCTCGCGGCGAGCTTCCGGCTCGCCCCCTCGCGCATGCGCCTGTTCCTCCTGCCACCGTCGCTCGATCGCCCACCCCGCTCCGCCTGACCGGCGCCACGAGCGCCACCCTCTCCCTTCCACCGACTCAGCATCAACGACTCTCGGGAAGGAGCGATCGAAGCATGAGCGAGGCACGCCATGGCTAGGGCCAGGACCCCTCGCCAGAGGACGAGGTCTGGGCCGCCCCGCCGCTTCACCCGGCCCCCATCTCCGGCTGCCCGACGGCGGCCGCGGTCGGCCCAGCGAGGGATCCGGTGGGCCGGGTGGCTGGGTGTGGCCGGGGTGGCCGGTGCGGCCGTGGCCCTCGTGTTGCTGGCGCGGGACGGGGGCGGCCACTCCACGCCCACCCGGCCGTTCGTCGGCGGGGACCTGCACTCCCTGGTGGTCGACCCGGAGAGCCCCGCCCGTCTCTTCGTGGGGGGCCACCACGGGGTGGCGTGGTCCACGGACGGAGGGAAGACCTGGCGCCCGGTGGACACCCTGGAGGGGGCGGACGCGATGGGGTGGGCCTTCTCCGGCCACCGCGTGCTGGTCGGAGGGCATCCTGGGCTGTTCGTCTCGGAGGACGGGGGGAGGACCTTCGAGCGGCGCAACGAGGGCTTGCCCGCCACCGACATCCACGCCCTCGGGGCCGCCGGGCAGCTCGTGTACGCGGCCTCCCCTCAGGTAGGGGTGTTCGCCTCCCCCGACGGGGGCCGGTCGTGGCAGGTGAGGACCGAGGACGTAGGGCAGGCGTTCATGGGTCGGATCCTGGTGGATCCCAACGACGGGGACGCTCTACGCAGGGGTCCACGATGGCCACGCCGCCGTGATCTGGGTCAGCCGCGACGGGGGCCAGACGTGGACCCGGCCCTGAGCCAGAGCGGGTGGCCCCCGATCTGAGGTGGTGAGGAACCTGAGGCGGGCAGCGGCGCTCTCGGCGCTCGCCTGCGTCCTCCTCGTGCTAGGAGCGGCGGGGAGGGCCGAGGCCCACGCCGCCTTCGTGTCCTCCGACCCTCCCCCGGGCGCCGAGCTCCCCAGTGCCCCGGGGGTGGTGATCCTGCGCTTCACCGAGCCGCTCATCCCTCGGCTGTCCGGAGCGGTGGTCACCGACCCCCAGGGGCAGAGGTTCGAGGGTCGAGTCACCGGAGAGCGGGAGATCGCGGTCCGGCTCTCCACCAACGCCCCCGGGGTGTACGAGGTCGTGTGGACCACGGTGAGCCCGGTGGACGGGCACACGCTGCGGGGGGCCTTCCGCTTCGGGGTGGGAGTGGCTCCCGGTGAGGGGGCGGAGGGGGCCACCGGGACGGAGCCCAGCCGGGAGGGCCTCCTGCTGGCGGTGGTCCGGGCTCTGGAGTACGGCGCCCTGCTCGTGGCGGTGGGCATGGCCCTCGTCCGCCGGCTGGCCCGGCGGGCGCCGTCGCTCCACTGGGTCGGGCTCCGGATGGCCCGGCCCCTCGGCGTGGCTCTCGCGAGCGGCCTCGCCGTGGTCCTGGGGGAAGCCCTGGTGGCGGCGGGCTCGCCCTCCCCGGGCGAGGTCGCGACGTACTTCACCTCAGGGGTCCCGGGGGCAGCCAGGGTGGCCCGGGTGGGCCTCGAGGCCCTGGCCCTCGCGGCCGCCGCGCGGGGGCGGAGCCCCATCCCGGCCCTCGGGGCGGCCCTCGTGGCTCTGGCGGCGGCGGGCCACGCCGCCGCCGTCAGGCCCCGGTGGTGGGGGGTCGGCGTGGATGCGTTGCACCTGGTGGCGGCGGGGCTGTGGGCCGGCGGG